>CAZMGX010000042.1:0-8223 GCA_964565915.1 uncultured Gemmatimonas sp. | reverse complement strand
TCGCGTGCCGCACGCCCGTCTTCGGCAGCGACGGATACTACGCGGCCAGTCTGGCCGCCGCGATTCTGGGGCTGCGGACCGGCAGTCGACTGGAACAGTCGCTGGTGCGGAGTCAGCGGGTCGCGTCCTCCGCGAGCGCTTTCACCTATGATCTCGCGAAAGGCAGTGACCTGCTGATCGTGGATGTCACGGCGCACGGCGACGTGAGCGCGGACGACCTGGAGAAAGCCGTCCTGGCCGAGCTCGACAAGTTGCATGCACACGGCGTGACCGACGCCGAGGTCGCCCGCGCGCGCGCGTTGATCGAGACGAGCTTTGTCATGAGCCTGCAATCGGCGGCCGAACGGGCCGACCAGCTGTCCCGTTTTGCGACGTACTTCGGCGACGCCAGCATCGCCAATGAACAGGTGGCTCGCTATCAGGCCGTCACGGCCGCTGACGTCTCGAGACTGGCGCATGAGCGTCTCGGTCCCGACAATCGCGTGCTGCTGCTGTATGTGCCGGCCGTCGAGCAGCCCGCGGGATCCGACGCCCCCGATGCGAGTGTGGCGGTGACCGCGTGAGTGACTCCACATCAGTGGTGACCCCGGTGCTGCCGCCGGCATCGCCGCGACCGGGCGCCGGCACCCCGCGTCCGTATCGCTTTCCCCACTTCGAGACGCGCATCCTCTCGAACGGGTTGCGCATCGTGGTCGCGCCGATCCACGCATACCCGGTCGTCACCATTCTCGCCGTAGTCGAAGCCGGAGCTACGCGCGATCCACGTGACGTCGAAGGCGTAGCGCAGATGGCCACGCGTGCCCTCAACGAAGGCACCCGCTCCATGAACTCGCTCGAGCTCGCGGAGCGGTTGGAGATGCTCGGCAGCACGCTCGACACCGGCGCCGACTGGGACTCGGCGATCGTGCAGTTGACCGCGCTGTCCGCACGCGTCGAGGACGGGTTCACCGTGCTGGCGGAAGTCCTGCGTGAACCGGCGTTTCCCGAGCATGAGCTCGAGCGCATGCGCGCCGAGCGCCTGTCGGACCTCGCGCAGTTGCGGGCCGAGCCGCGCGCCTTGGCCGATGTGTTCTTCTCGCGACTGCTGTACGTGCCGGAGTCGCGGTTTGCGCGCCTCGCGGGCGGCAACGAAGTGAGCATTGCCCAGGTCAGTCGCGACCAGATCGTGGCGCATCATCAGGCGTACTTCCGGCCGAACGCGACGGCCCTGATGATCTCAGGTGACATTACCGTCGACGAGGCCGTCAAGCATGCCGCGCGGTGTTTCGGGGACTGGCAGGGGGCGGCCCCGGAGGTCACCGAACCGATCGACGCGCAGCGTTTTCCGGATGCGCGTGTGCACATCGTGCACAAGGCCGACGCGCCGCAGTCGGAGTTGCGCGTCGGACACGTGGCGGTCCCGCGGTTGCATCACGACTATTTCCCGCTGGTGGTGATGAATGCCATCCTCGGGGGATTGTTCTCGTCGCGCCTGAATCTCAATCTGCGCGAAGAGCACGCGTACACCTATGGCGCACACTCCGCGTTTGACTGGCGCCGTGCGGCCAGCCCGTTCGAGATCTCGACGGCGGTGGAGACGGCGGTCACGGCGGAAGCGTTGCGCGAAATCACGGCGGAGTTCGTTCGCATTCGCGAGGAGCCGGTCACCGAAGCCGAGCTGTCACTCGCGACGAGCTACCTGATCGGCGTCTTCCCGATTCGGTTCGAGACGACCGCCGAGGTGGCCGGCGGGTTGGCGAACGTCGAGATCTTCCGTTTGCCGACCAACTACTTCGACACCTACCGCGACCGGGTTCGTGCGGTAACGGTGGAGGATGTCTGGCGTGTCGCGCGCACACACCTCGATCCGTCGCGCTTGCAGGTCGTGGTCGTCGGCGACGCGCAGGTGATCCAGGAACCGTTGACGGCGCTTGGCGTCGGCGCCGTGACGGTGTACGATCCGACCGACGGCGAAGTGATCGCCCGCGAGACGCCGGTCGCACCCTGAGACATCCCGGACGCGCCCCGATTCAGCATCATTCCTTCATCCGCATCCCGTGCCCGCCAAGAAGACCCGCCGCACTGCTGTCGCGAAAACTCCATCGAAGACCGGCAAAGCGGTCACCAAGTCTCCCCTTTACGAAGTGCGTCGTTCACGCATCCAGGGACGCGGCGCGTTTGCGATTCGACCGATCCGCAAGGGGCAGCGGGTCGACGAGTACATCGGACAGAAGATCTCGCACGAAGAAGCCGATCGGCGCTACGACGACAACAACGGCCGACACCACACCTTCCTGTTCGTTTTGGACGATGACACGGTGCTGGATGCGCGCTACGGGGGCAGCGATGCGCGCTACCTGAACCATTCGTGTGATCCGAATTGTGAGTCGGTGATCGAGAATGACCGCGTGTGGATCAAGGCGATCAAGGCGATCAAGCCGGAAACGGAGCTGGTGTACGACTATCGCTTCGAGTGGCAGGACGAGTACGAGCCGGAAGACATCCGGTACTATGCCTGTCGCTGCGGCGCGCCGAAGTGCCGCGGCACGATTCTCATGGTGCCGCGATACCTGAAGGCAACCGTTCGTTCGTGGCTGGCCGGGGACGATGTGCCGAAGCCCCGCAAGCCGAAGAAGGCCGTGAAGAAGGCGGCAAAGCAGGTGACATCGCTGGGCCACCCGCACGTGGCCGAACGCCACGCCAACAAGGTGTCCAAGCCCTCCCGGAAATCGGCCACGAAGTGACTGGCCCGGGTCAGGTCTCCAGCACGCGGGCGTACCACGGCCGCATCATCTCGCTCGACGTCGACGAGGTCCGGTTCCCGGACGGATCCATCGGCTCGCTGGAGATGATCCGACACCCGGGCGCCAGTGCCGTGGTCCCCTTGCTGGACACCGACGCCGACGACCCCACGGTACTTCTGATACGGCAGTATCGATACGCCGCAGACGGCTACCTGTACGAAATCCCGGCCGGTCGATTGGATCCGGGCGAATCGCCAATGGAATGTGCCCACCGTGAGCTCGCCGAGGAAACCGGCTACCGTGCGGCCCGTGTCGAACCGCTGTTCACGATGTTCACGACGCCCGGGTTCACGGACGAGAAGATCCACCTGTTCCTGGCGACCGGGCTGACCGCCGGGGACGCCAACCGCGAAGCGGACGAATTCCTGGAGCTGGTGCCAACCAAGCTCTCGCGCGCCCTGTCCATGGTCGAGCAGGGCGAGATCAAGGATGCCAAAACGGCGCTGGCCTTGCTGTACGCGGCGGGGTTCCGAATCGGCTGAGCTCGCTTCGGGGTGGGGTAGTGTCCTCCCGAAGTGTCCCTTTTTGGAGAACAGAATCCGGCACCGCGCCCGTGGCGTATACGGTGACGGATGATACGGAACTTCTAACTCGTTCATCCGTAAGTATTTGGAAGAACGTGTTCCAGAAGGTTCCGAAAGGTTCCAGCGCGGCACGAGCCGTGCTTAGTACTGGGGTGCGTGGCTCGACCGGCTGCCGGAACGTCCGGCGGAAGGCTGGTGTGCGCCGTGAACGATGAAGTTCACGTCACTGCTGTAGGAGGACTCGACTGATGGCCGAACTTGCTCGTACGCTGACGACCCCGCTGACCCAAGCCGTTCCGGTGCGCGAACACCTGCGCACGCTCGACGATGGCGACGTCGTGTCTGCATTCCTCGCCGGCGAGGAGCGCGCGTTTGAGGAGCTGGTCGACCGCTATCAGGGTCGCCTGCTGAACTTCGTCTACCGCACCATTGGCGACCGTGACCGTGCGGAAGATCTCGTGCAGGAAGTCTTCATTCGCGTCTATCGTCACATCGGACGCTTCGATCGCTCGAAGAAGTTTTCCACGTGGATCTACACGATCGCCTCGAATCTGGCGAAGAACGAGCTGCGCAATCGGTCGCGCAATCCGCTCGTGCTCTTCCAGACCATCAAGGCGAAGTTCGAAGACGACGAGCGTCCGCTCCAGTTCGAGGATGTGCACACGCGTCCGGACGACCTGTTCCGCAAGCGGCACCTCCGCGAGATGGTCGAGTCGTCCGTCTCCAAGCTGCCGTCACATCACCGCGAGGTGTTTGTGCTGCGTGAGCTCGAAGGCAAGTCGTATGAAGAGATCGCCGAGATCACGGGCGTGAACCTCGGTACGGTGAAGTCGCGACTGAACCGCGCGCGCACGGCCTTTGCGGACATCATCGCGCCACTGGTTCGTTAGTGGCTCTTCAGGTACCGGATTTCCCGGTGCCCCGAAAGCGTCACCCGACCAAAAAGCCCCCCGCCGGTATTGCCTCGGCGGGGGGTTGTGCGTATCGGTAGTGTGCGCAGGAACCGCGACCGAGTGAGCGGGTATCCTGCCAAGCAAGCCGTTGGGCGCGCCTTCCCGAACCACAACCGATGCAGCAGTCGATGGCTCCGATGGACTGTCGCAGTTTCCGCAGGAATCACCTGGCCTATCTCGACGATACGCTGGCCGGTGATTTGATGGCCGAAGCGCAACGCCACATTCTGGCCTGTGATGCGTGTGCGGCACACGACAGCATGGTACGTCGCTCCCTGATGGTCGCCAGGAATCTGCCGACCATCGAGCCCTCCGCCGCCTTCCAGCAGCGCTTGCAGGCCCGGTTGGCCGAGTGCCGAGAGGAGCGTCGGTCGCAGCGAGACGGAAGTCGCGAGACAACTCGCTCCGATGTCGATGCGGTCATGCTCCCCATGGCAGGCAGTCGGTCGGCTTGGCGTGGGCCGCGAGCCTTGGCCGCCATTGCCGCCGGCGCGGTCATCGGCACGATGATCTGGCGCGGTGTCTCCACGCCGGATGCCCCGTTGGTCGCGATGGAACCGGTGATTGCGTCCGAGCCGGTCCGCCCCGAGGTGCGGTACGTGTCGCCCGCACTGCTGCAGGCCATGGCGACCGGGAATCCCGTCTGGCCCGCGACGGTGATCATCGAACAGGCGCCCACGGGCTTCGTGAACGTTGATTACTCGATGACGCTCGAGCATCGCTGAGCCGCGGTGAGCAGCCCCGACGCTCGCGCGGCGGGGCACTCCTCGCGTGACGGGCAGGATATCTTGTCTGCATCATGCCGCCCCGTGCTTCTGCCAGCTCCGCGCCCGACCCGTCACCCCGCGAGGCCTCGCCCCAGCGGGTCGTGCAGGCCGCGATTCAATCGGGCACGTTCGCGCCGGTGTATTACCTGCACGGTGACGACGATTACCTGAAGGACATCGCCATTCGCGATCTGCTGGCCGCCGCGATCGACGCGTCCACGCGCGACTTCAACTGTGAAATTCGTCGCGGCGCGGACCTCGATGCGGAAGCGGTAAGCAGCCTGTTGGCCACGCCACCAATGCTGGCCGAGCGTCGCGCCGTCGTGTTGCGCGACGTCACGACACTCAAGAAGGCGGCGCGCGGCCAACTCGACCAGTATCTGACGCGTCCGGCGAGCGATACCCTGTTGCTGCTGACGAGTCCCGCCGGCACCAAAGCGGACCCCGCGCTGGTGCTCGCATCGGTGGCGTTGGACTTCGCGCCGCTGACGCCGGAGCGTGTACGTCGCTGGATCGCACACCATGCAAGCACGGTCCTGTCGATCGCCATCCACGAGGACGCAATCCAGTTGTTGCAGCAGGTCGTCGGCAACGACCTGCATCAACTGGCGGCGGAACTGGACAAGTGTGCGAGTTACGCGTTGGGCGCGCAGGCGGCCGGTGCGCACGGTGACGCGACGAAGGCGACGGCGCTGATCGATGCCGAAGCGGTGTCCGCCGTCGTCGGCGTACGACGCGGTGAGACGGTCACCGATCTGCTCGACGCGGTCGCACGACAGGACGCGCCGGCGGCGATGGCGTTGGTGGGTCATGTGCTGGGGCAGCCCAAGGTGACGGCCGTCCAGGTGGTCATGATGCTGAGCACCCAGGCGTTCGCGCTGGCGTTCGGTCGCGCGCGTCGCGATGCGGGCATCCCGACGCCGATGCTGCCCAAGGAGTACTTCGCCTTCCTCAAGGAGACCGGCGGGTTTCCCGGCCGGCCGTGGGGTGAAGCGGCATCTGCGTGGACGAAGGTGACGGATCAGTGGAGTGCGCCAGCCTGCGAGCGCGCCCTGGCCCTGCTGCTCGAAGCGGACATTGCCCTCAAGGAGAATACGGTGTCGACGGGTGAACAAATCATGATGACACTCGTGCTGTCATTGTGCGCGCTGCGTGGCCGCCGTCGGAGTGCGGCCTGATGCGCCGGATCGTGCGGATCTTCGATATGCGGTTGCTTGCCATCGCGCTCACGACGCTCACGATCGCAGCGGCCGTGCCGGTCACGGCGCAGGCGCAGGTGACGAGCGCGGTGGCGTCGGCGGTAGATCGTGCGCGCGGCCTGATGGATGCCGGGAGCGGAGACGCGGCGCGCACGTTGTTGGACTCGCTCGTCACACAGGCCACGCCGGGTTCGGATGACATCGGCGAGGCGCTGTACTGGCGCGCCGTGCTCAGCGAAAGCGCGGCGGATGCGGAACGCGACTGGAAGCGCCTCGTGATCGAGGTGCCACTCTCGACGCGGGCTCCCAATGCACTGCTCAGGCTAGGCGAGCTCGAAGTCCTTCGCGGGCGTCCGTCGGCCGCTCGTGTCCACTTCGAACGGATCCTCCGGGACTTTCCCGAAGCGAGCCAACGTCCCACAGCCGAGATCTGGATCGCCCGCAGCTACTTCGAAGAACGTGACGTGGCCAATGCCTGTCGCACGGTCGGTACGCTGCAGGCGTCCGGCATGCCGGCGGGGGAACTGCAGCTGCAACTGACGGAGTTGCAGGCCCGGTGTCGGAATGCCGCAGCGACCACCACGACGGGTGCCGCGACGGCATCATCCGCGACACCGACGGGCACGCCGCCGAAGACCGCTGCGGCGCCGCCGGCGACCACCGTCACGGAAGAACCCGCGCCGGTGACCGAAGGGGCGAACCGGGTGAGCGGCGTCATCTTCACCGTGCAGCTGGCCGCATACAACACCCGTGCGGAAGCGAACGCGTACGTGGCCCGACTGGCCAAGCGCGGCATCAAGGCGCGTATCGATGGAGACCGCAAGCCGTTTCGCGTGCGTGTCGGCCGGTATGACACGCGCGATGCCGCGGCCGCAATGCTGGCCAAACTCAAGAAGCAGGGGCAGAACGGATTTCTGGCGGAGTTGCCGAAATGAGTGGTGCGGCGACGCCGCTGATGCAGCAATACCGGGAGATCAAGGCGCGACACCAGGACGCGATTCTGTTCTTCCGGATGGGCGATTTCTACGAAATGTTCTACGACGACGCCGAGACGGCGTCGCGTGTGCTGGGCCTGACGTTGACGGCACGCAACAACGGCGGCGCCGCCGAGGTCCCGTTGGCTGGCATTCCGGTGAAGGCGGCCGCCGAATACCTGCGCCGACTCGTGGGGCAGGGGCACCGCGTCGCGGTGTGTGAGCAGGTCGAAGACCCCAAACTCGCGAAGGGACTGGTCAAGCGCGAAGTCATCGAGACGATCACGCCGGGCGCCGTCTTCGCCGACGATTTGCTCGATGGCGCACGCGCCAACTACGTGTGTGCGATTGCCACGGGCCGCGACACCGCGCGCGACGGCGATCGGGCGCAGATCGGGTTCGCCGCGGCGGATCTCTCGACCGGCGAGCTGCGTCTGGCGATCGTCTCGGCGGCCGATGCGTCCGCGGTTTTGGCGCGGCTGGCACCGCGCGAGTTGCTGACGGTCCGCGGAACGTCCGACGAGGCGCTGGCGTGGGCGACGCGCGTGGCCGACCAGGCACTGATCACGGAGCGCGAACCGTGGGAGTTCGATGCGTTGATGGCGGCCGACGAACTCACGCGACAGTTCGATGTGCGCGGCCTCGATGGCTTCGGACTGGGGTCGGCCGATGGCGCGGCCATCGGCGCGGCGGGCGCGCTGCTGCGCTACCTGCGCGAACTGCAGCCAGGTGGGTTACCACACCTCGCGCGACCCATTGTCGAGCGTCCAGGCGGCGTGATGCCGCTCGACGAGATGACGCGTCGCAACCTGGAACTCGTCGAATCACTGCGTGGCGGCGAACTGGCGGGCACCTTGTTGTCGGTGATGGATCGCACCGCGACGCCGATGGGACAACGGTTGTTGCGGCAGTGGCTGCTGGCGCCGCTCATGGAGCGTGCGGCGATCGAGCAACGTCTCGATGCGGTGACGGTGCTGGTCCGCGACCCGATCGGTCGTGCGGCACTGCGCACGGCGCTCGACG
>CAZMGX010000041.1:0-21604 GCA_964565915.1 uncultured Gemmatimonas sp. | reverse complement strand
AAGCGCACCTCCTGCTCGAAGAGCTCACGGACGCCACGCTCGACGGCACGCGCAAGGAGGTCTTCACGGAGCTCAGCACCGTCCCGCTGCTCATCATCGATGATCTCGGCATGCGGAAGCTGCCGCCCACCGCCGCGGAAGATCTGCTCGAACTCATCATGCGCCGCTACGAGCGGGCGTCGACCATCCTCACCTCCAATCGCCCCGTCGACGACTGGGGCAAGCTGCTCGGCGACACGGCCGCGGTCACCGCGCTGCTCGACCGGCTGCTCCACCACGCCCACGTGATCACTTGCGGCCCCCGGAGCTGGCGGACCAAACTCCACGCGGCGACTGACACGTCCGTCACGCCGACCCGATAACCAGCCTCAGCCCGTCGGCGTGGTGGCCGGTTTTGAAGTGTCGATCAGTGGCCGGATTTGAGTTGTCCACCGAGGAGCTCGCGACCCGCCGTTCGGGGCGGGTTGTATCTAGCCTGCGAACTCGCGCACCTCGACATCGAACTCGTTGCACCTTTTGCGTACCGCAGGGTGAATCTCCGGCGCAACCAGCATCGAGCGCACCTCGCCTACGGGAACGCCTAGAAGGTACGCGAGCATCGCTCGGTACTTCATGCTCTGCAGAGGACCACAGATCTCATCAGCGTGACAGGTCGGCTCCACTTCGACGGTGATGTATCGACCATACTGGTCTCGCAGAAGGACATCGACGCGATCCCCCGTTGCGTACGGGTATTCTTTTCTGACGAGTGTCAGGCCGGGCTCTTGCAAGCACGTCGCAGGGTCCCCGGCGATCTTGTCCTTGATTCGTCGATGCAGTTCGCCTTCTCCCTGCCCTCCCCGCCTGCTCTCGGCCGTCCTCGCAGCTCGCTCGAGTACTGTGTCCTTCGCTTCGATCGCCGCGCTGGTGAAGCGTGCAAGTAGCGACGCATGCTCCGCATCGGTGATGCGTCTGATGCCGGAACCCGCTGCGCCGAAGCCACGGAACACGTAGTTGGGTTTGTAGCCCAGACAACCCGCGGCCACGTCGCGCGGGATGAATCCCGAGCTATTGAGCCCGGTCGTGGGCGCATGCCATCGCCACCACTTGCTATCGTCGTCAGTGTAGGTCTCAGGCATCACATCCGCGGCAGCCATTGGCGGCGCGGTGACTTGGCACAGCGCCACCACACCTTGTCGTCCGGGCAGGCATCGAATCGGATGCTTGGACCCATCCGCCGCAGTTCGAACTACGGTTTTGCCGCTATCGCTTTCGTAGATCCAGACAAGATCACCAACCCGCATATCGTGAAGAACGTGTTCTTTCCCATTTTGGACGTAGACACCACTCTGTGGGCCCTCTTCTCCTTCCCTCCGTGGCCAGTGCGTCGTGAACCAAGCGCGGACTTTAGCGCCGTCTGAACTCTGCATGACCCTCAAGGCGAGTTCGGCTTCGTCCATGAACATCGTTCGTTTCCCGGCGGACCATTCTCCGACGACCTCTTCAACGCCCGTATCTCGAGATCTCCATAATATCTGTCCGGAGTACGCGTAGTCGGGGCCGAGGTAGCGATACGTGCCCGGCTCGACGAACTCGAACACGTATTTCCGCGCGCGGAGGGGCAGGTTCCAGATGTTGTAGCAATAGTCGGACGGGAGCACCGTACTGCGCTTCGTTCCGAATGCGGCGAGCATTTGCTCCGCTATCTCTTCGGTGGACATGAGCGCGCCCGGTCTTTTGCCGAAGATCTCGATGTACTGATCGTAGACTGACATGGGATCTGAGCTGGTGGCTAGAGGTACTGTTCGGCCTGTTCGCGCTTAAGGATCAGGAGATTCGAGACTGGCAATGACGGTTTTCTTGCTTCCAACAGAAACGTCAGGTACTTGCGCGCCCGAATCAGCATGCGAACGCTGTCATCCGTCCAGCCAACCATGATGCCGAAACGACCCAGCGCAGCCGCGTTCAGCATACCACCGAGAATGTGTTTCCGAGAGCCGCGATTTTCGATCTCAATGGCCAGGAAGCAGCGAGCATTCAGATTCTGCGTTGATGCCGCATGGAGCAGTCCTGGCGTACCTTCATCTGAGCGCACAACGTTGGAACTGTGGAGACGCCACAGCGATTCCAAGTACTCCTCATGTTGGTACGTCAGCTTGTTGTACTCCTTCTCCAGCTTCAAGTCGCCGATTGCGAATGGTCCAACCGCAAGATCGAGTCGCGGCGAATACTGTCCGTCGGTACCGCTGAACGCTTGCCATTCCATGCTGCAGTCCCGATCGAAGCGTGCGCACAACTTCTTCAGTAGCCGTCGCTGAGCCAAGGTGGGGGTTTCATCATCTGAGCGGCCGGCGGTGCCCTCTTCAATGTCTGCTGTCATCTGATCTTCTTTCGGGCCCAGATCCAGCCCTCAACGAGCGCAAACGTTGCCAGTTGCTCTGCATCAGGACCTTGCGCTCGTCCGTCCAAGAAGTCTGTTGCCGCAAGCGCGCACAACAGCGCATCAATCAGATGAGGACTATCGACGATCTTCTCTTCAGCACATTGAATCTGCACCTGCTGGTCACGCGAGCTGCGGATCTTGCCGAGTAGTTCTTGGCGCGCGTCGATCGCAGCCGGCTTCCGGTAGCCTGGCTGATCGATTCCATGGCCGAGCAGGGTAGCGGACGGGTACACCTCAATGGCCGAGTACCGCGGCATTGGTGCACTCGTCCACGCTAAGCGAATCGGTTCGTCCAATCGATTACGGAGCCGCCCGAGGAGAGACAACGCCGCGTGAGCCGTGCGTGCGATTCGGTCAGCACCGACGTCGAGTGACGTCTTTTCGTAAGCACGCTTTATGGCCCGATCGGTCTCACGTCGAAACATCGTGTTAGCGAGTAGCCGAATTTCCTCGCCCGCGCGGTGTTCCTCAAGCGCATCACGCATTCCGAGCGGCCAGCCTAGGGGCGCATCCAACGCTAGTAGCACTGGTTCGGTCGTGAGGGTAATCCAGTCGAAGATTCTGTTATCAAGTGCGTTGTTATCCGCCCCACCCTGCAACACATCAATGATCGTCGTGTTTCCGCCGTCCCAAATGGCTAAAGCGAGGCCGACGTTTCGCGCGTCGGTAGCGCAGTCTACGCCGACAATACGCACGGCTTGCGATGATCCCGTCGACCCATCCTTCATAGGCTCGACCGATTCTCGGCTTCACGAATTCGATTGTGCTCGCGACACAGGCGGTAGAAGTCAGATAGTTCCCTGCCGTCGTCCGAATTCAGCGCCGCGATCTCCATCAGAATCTCTTCCCATGAGGTACAAGTAGGATTGAGATGATTCTCGCTGAGGCGCGGCACCACGTGGCGATTCACCCATTCGACATCGTCCGCGCTGCGGCCCTCGGCACGTCGACGAATCGCGTCACAGAGGTGCTTCCGGTCAAGCAGACCTCGTGTACCATGCTCCGTGAGTTTCGATTCTGGTGCGATGACGATGAAACGAACGTCGGTTAGCGATGCGCCGCTTGTGACATATCTCTCGATCAGCTTGATCATGCAGGCCACGTTTCGCGCGGCCTGATTGTAGTCCGCAGCATGTTTGGTGCCGGGGGAAAGCGGGCTTCCCATTTTCGCCTCGATCACAAGGAACTGGCTCGCCTCGGGTCGCAGGGCAATGTCGCCGCGTTCCTTTCGCACATCGAAGTGGCCGATAACCGCATCCGCGTGCGTGAATCCTTCGCGGTTTGGCCCGCGCAGGAATGGACTCTCCAGGAGCGCCTCTGAATACCATTCCGCGCCCGCATGAAATGTGAGTGCGCCCTTGGCTTCGGGGTGCCTGTGATACCAGTCGACAACGAGGCGGAGCAGCCAGCCCTCGTTGTACAGCAGCGTGGGCGGAAAGCGGCGAGGTCCTGCCTCCGCGTCTCCGAGGAGTCGACCGACGTGAGTGAGTGCGCTCATCGAGTCGAGCCTCCGACGAGTGCCTGGTATCTGGAGCGTTTGTTTTTCATTTCAATGAACCTGAGGCGGGGGTCTGACATTCGCTCGGCGTGGCTCTCGACTTCTCTAAGGGAGCGTGAATTCCTGCAGTTGGCAACATTTCGGGACGAGCCGCCCGTCGGCCGACATGGTGGGCGGCGGCCCGTTTAACCTCGCCTCCGGGCAGTTCACCGACGACACCTCAATGGCGCTGTGCCTGGGCGAAAGTCTGTTGGCCTGCGCCGGGTTCGATGCGCACGACCAGGCCACACGCTACCGGCGCTGGTGGCGCGAAGGCCACTGGTCCAGCACCGGCGAGTGCTTCGACATCGGCAACGTCGTCCGCCAGGCCCTCACGAAGTTCGAGCGTGGCGAGGCCCCACTCTGGGGACCTGTACGCGATGACGCCGCCGGCAACGGCTTTACTCTCGACTCGCCCCCTTGCCCATCTACTGGCACCACGACGCCGCGGTCGCCATCGATATGGCCGCCGAGAGTTCATGCGTCACGCATGGCACGGCCACGGCGGTCGATGCCTGCCGGTTCGCCGCGGGCTTGATGGTCGGCGCCCTTAATGGCGTGAGCAAGGCCGACCTGCTGTCGCCCGACTACTCGCCGCTGCCGGGCGGCGGATATGGGGCCCCGCTGCATCCGCTCATCGCCGAGATCGCCCGCGGGTCGTATCGCGCCAAGTCGCCGCCGGACATCAAGGGCACCGGCTACGTGGTGCAGTCACTGGAAGCCGCGCTCTGGGCCTTCGCCACCACCGACAACTTTCAAAGCGGCGCCCTGGCCGCCGTGAACCTGGGCGACGACGCCGATACCACCGGCGCGATCTTCGGCCAGATCGCCGGGGCGTGTTACGGGGCCGAGTCGATTCCGCGGGCGTGGCGCGAGCGGGTCGCGCGCGTGGACGAAATCATCGGGATGGCGGAGCGGTTGGTGGCTGGGGCGTAGCCGGCGCAGTCACCGCTTCGGCAGTCGTGCGTGAGCTTGTCCGTGTCCCGCCACCTTCGCTGGTCTCGGCAATGATTCGATAATGGCGGAGAGTGCAGTGGCTCACGATGTTGCGAGTACTCGCGACCTTGTCCTCCCGCCGCCTTCGCCTGTGACGCGTTTCGCCAAGCTGCTTGAACGCCTTCTCAGTGGCGACGCGGATCGTGCGTTCGCCTTCGACGATATATGCACCGTCCTGCTCAGACTTGGCTTCACCCGCCGAGTTCGAGGCAGCCACCACATCTTCACGCGGGACGGGATCCGTGACATCTTGAATCTTCAGCCACGGCACAGCGGTCAGGCCATGCCGCATCAGGTGCAACAGGTCCGCAATGTGGTCGTTCGTTATGGGCTGGCGATCCAGCTGTCACCCACCGAAGGAGCCGACAATGAAGCCTGAGCTGCGCTACGAGGTTGTCCTGTACTGGTCAGAGGAGGACGAGGCGTTCATTGCGGAGGCACCAGAGTTGGCGGGGTGCGCCGCCGACGGCGCTTCGTACGGAGAGGCGCTCGCCGCTGTGGAAGTAGTGATTCGCGAGTGGATCGAAACAGCCACAGAGCTTGGGCGACCGATCCCCACGCCGAAGGGACGCTTACGGTTCGCGTAGCCTTGCCAGGCGACATGCAGCACCTCGTCACCGTCTGGAATCCCACCTACGCCGCCGATGCGCTTGAGGCACACCTGCGTGTGCTCCTCGACTGGGACCTCAAGGCCACAAATGACCCGTCCATCCACGACGACGACGTCTACGTGTGGTGGGGCAAGGTACGCTCCAGTCAGCGCCAGCAGCCCATGCCCCACCTCGATGACATCGTCGCCCTTGGCCGCGCAACCGAAGCGGATGGCGATGACGCGCACGAAACGCACCTGTATCTCACCGACTATCGCTCGCTCTACGTCGCCGACGTGGGAATGATCACGACGGACGATCCGCATCGTGTCGACGCGGCGCACGTGCCGTCGTACTACGCACGCAGCGCGCTGAACTGCGATTGCTGGTTCCTGCTGCGCGACATCCGCGCATTGGTCCTCGACAATCTCGAAGGGGTAGCCGCCGAGCTGGCCAAACTGCGCAACACGCGCTATCACGACCGGCCGGTATCCATGTACGGTGGCATGGTCGACTTGCCACTCGTGGTCGCCCGACCCGATGGCCGCCGCTTCTTTGATGACGGGGAACGCGACCTGCTCATCGATGGGGCACTCTGGGCACGATTCGACGCCGAGCAGGGCGGCGTTGGCGCACTTGAAGCCACCCTGCGCGACGATCATCTGGGCGCGGCCGCCTGGGACGCGCTCGATCCATCGGCGCGCCGTTTTCTCGCCATGGCCGAGCGTACGTTTCGTGAGCATCGACGCGATCCGGCGGCCGACCTGTCTCCCGTCCTGGTTGGCTACGGCAAAGTGCTCGAAGTGCAGGTCAACGAACTGCTGCGACGGGTTCTGCACGAGGCTCCCGACGCTGCACGACGCGTCAAACTGGGCGACACCACCAGACTGTTGCCGGCGGCACTCCCACTGACGCTCGGCCAGATCGGCTACGCACTGGGTGGTGAACCCGCCTTGGGAGAATACCTGCGGAAGGCGCTGCATCTCGGGGCATGGTTCACCAGTGACTTCGCCGCATTCGCCGACGGATTCGCCGAGGCGCGAAACCCGGCCGCCCATGGCGAGACGGTATTGCGCGAGACGGTCGTGCAGTGGCGCAATCGGCTGCTTGGCGTGGGCGCCGAAGGGATCGTCGGCAAGCTGGCCGCCGTCACTCGAAAGTAGGCCTCAGTCGATAGATCCCGCCGACCTATCGGCGGCTGCCGAATGCTCTGACGCATTCCGCGCGGGGCGCTGTCAGACCCTTGTCGCACTATTCACGTCCCGCGCGTCGCCTCACGTGTACCGCCACGATCTGCGGTTATTTCATGAACCGACCAGTGAATGTCTGACACCCGCACGCTCTCCAAATCCGACTTCAAGGTCGCTCGCGACTGCCCCACCAAACTCTTCTACAGGGAGTCGGGCGACTACGCGAGCACGCACGACACTGATGAATATCTGATCCTCCTCGCCCAGGGCGGATACATGATCGAGCAGCTCGCGAAGGCGCAGTACCCACTGGGCCGCGAGATGGGCGATCGACAGGACCTCGCGCAGGCATGGGCGGCCACCGAGCTCGCCATCCGCAGCGGTGACGTCACGCTGTTCGAAGCAACGCTCCTGCGCGGGCGACAGATGGCGCGTGTCGATATCCTCGAACGCCGCGGCAACGTGCTGCGCCTCATCGAGGTCAAGGCCAAGTCGTGGGATACGGACGACGAACGCACACGGGCCGACCTGGGCAAGCCCACCGCGTTCCGCACGGGCCGGCGCGGTGACCAGATCGCCGAGAAGTGGCGGTCGTACCTGGAGGACGTGACGTTCCAGTGTCTGCTGCTCGAGTCGCTGTTCCCCGAGTTCACCGTCGAACCGTACTTGTGCCTCATCGACAAGTCGGCGCGCTGCCTCACCGACGAACTGCCGTCCTACTTCGACATCCAGCGCGACACACTGCCCAACGGACGCACACGGCTCGTGAAGGTCAGCTGGCGTGGAGACCGCGCCATCGCCGCGCAGGAACAGCTCACCATCGAGGTGCCGGTGCGTAGCGAAGTGGAAATGCTGCGCAGCGACGTGGAGGCCGCGACGGCGATGCTGCTGGCGTCGTACGAGCCCGAACTCACGCGTATCGCGCCGGTCATCGGCACCGCGTGCCGCGACTGTGAGTATCGCGTGGCGGCGTCGGACATCGGCGACAATCAACGCAACGGATTCGCCGAGTGCTGGGGAGCGACCGCGAGTGTCGAGCCGCATCTGCTGGATCTGTATCACGTCGCCAAGCTCCCGGGCGTGAACGACATGATCGCCGCGGGGAAGGTTGGACTGCTGGATGTTGCGGATGACGTCGTGAACGGACTGCTGTCGACCGGCAAACCTACTGCCATGCAGCAGGCGCGGCAGATTGCCCACACCAAAACCGGACAACCGTATGTGGGCAGCGGACTGCGTGCGGCGCTCGAGGCCGTTGTGTATCCGTTGTACTTCCTGGACTTCGAGGCCGCACGCGCGGCGGTGCCGTTTCACGCCGGCATGCGGCCGTATGGCTTGCTCGCGTTTCAGTTCAGTTGCCATGTGCAGGACGCACCTGGCGCGCCGCTTCGTCACGTCGAGTGGATCAACACCGATCGTGTGTGGCCCAACGAGGCGTTTGCGCGTGCATTGGCGCGGGCCATCGGGCCCACGGGGACGGTGCTCACGTGGTCGTCATTCGAGTCCAGCACGCTGCGCGCCGTACGTGACGAGCTGGCCGAGCGTGGGCGGTTGGACGCGGAGCTCGAAGCGGTGTTGGCATTGGGCGACAGAACGTCGCCCGCTGCGTCGCGCGTGATGGATCTGCATGACCTAGCGAAGTCGGAGTTTTTCCATCCGGGCATGGGTGGTCGCACGAGTATCAAGGTTGTGCTGGATGCACTCTGGCGATCGGATGTGGCCATGCGTGAGCAGTTCTTTGCACTCACCGGCACACGAGGTGATGAACACACCGGTCCGTATGCCGCGCTCAAGCCCCTGGTGATTGCGGGTGTGCCGCAGGAAGTGGCCGAGGGGACCGGTGCGATCAAGGCGTACGAGGCGCTGATGTTCGGCGCGGAGCGGCACGATGCCACCGTGCAGGCGGCGTGGCGGCAGTTGCTGCTGGCGTACTGCAAGCTGGATACGCTGGCGATGGTGCTGGTGTGGGAGCACTGGCGGCGGGCGGTGGGTCTGGGGAAGTGAGGTTCGGTTGCCTGCAACATTTGGCCACGCCTTGGGCGGTGCCCGCGGACGATTTTCGGGTGTAGGATTCTGAGACCCCTCTGCCACGGAGCGCACCCGAATGGACCTCAACTTCGAACAGCTCACCGCCGCCGCGTTGCGGCTCCCTTCCGCCGAACGCGCACGCGTCGCTGAGGCCTTGATTGCGAGCCTCGACTTGGAGGACATGGGCTGGGACGCCGATTGGCTCGCGGAGGCGGAGCGTCGCGACCGTACGTCCGACGCTGCTGACGTCCGACCGGCGAGCGAAGTCTTGGCTGAGGTCCGCGCGGCGCTTTTGGCGGTCGCGAGTTCGGATGCATCCGTGAGGCCGTGAGCTTCCGCGCTCCGGAGTTCGTCCGGGAAGCATCGGACGAATTGCGCGAAGCGGCGGGGTACTATGAGCAGCGCCGACCGAAGCTCGGTATTCGCATCTTGGCGGTCGCACATGTACGACGACGTCCTGGTTTCTGGCGTGGACGGCGATAGCCGAGGGCATTGAGGCGGCTCGCGTTCCTCTGACAGTCGGCCTACTATTGGCGCGTCGAATCACTCGCCTCTCGCCGGTCACCTCATGCGATCCATCGCTCCGATAGCCGTCGCCGCCCTCCTGGCCGCAACGGTCGCCCTCCCCGTCAGCGGGCAGTCGGCCACCAGGCCCGCCACGGCCACCGCGCCACTCAAGACCGGCGAGATCCGCCTCACCTACCTCGGCAACGCCGGCTTCGAGATCACCGACGGCAAGACCATCGTCCTCGTCGATCCGTTCCTCACGCAGTTCGCACGATGGACGCCCTCGGGGCCCGCACCGGACATCGCGCAGACCGCGCTGTACCCGGCAGACACGGCGCTCATCAACAAGCACGTGCAGAAGGCTGACTACATCGTCATCACCCACGGGCATCCGGATCACGCGCTCGACGCGGGCTACATCTCACGACGCACCGGCGCGGTGATCATCGGCCACGAGACGGCCGCCAACCTGGCGCGCGCCTACGGCGTGCGCGACAGTGCGCTGATCACGGTCATCGGCGGCGAAGACTATGAGTTCGGCAATTTCTCGCTCAAGGTCATTCCCAACATTCACAGCGCGCTGGACAAGAAGACGTACTACAACAACACGCGCGGCATCGTCGGTACCGCGCCGCGCGGGCTGGTGGCGCCGCTGCAGCGTCGGCAGTACGTGGAAGGCGGCAACCTCGCGTATCTGCTGCGCATGGCTGGCCACGAGATCCTGATCATGGGCTCGATGAACTTCATCGAACGCGAGATGGAGGGACTGCGCCCCGACATCGCGCTCGTCGGTGCCAACAGTCAGCGCCTCGAGATCTACCAATACACCCGCCGCCTGCTGCGCGCGCTCGGCAACCCGCCGGTGGTGATCGCGTCACACGCCGATGCCTACGGCAACCCGAATCCTCCGGCCGCCGCACTCGCCGATCGCAAACGCTTCCAGGAAGAAGTGGCCGCGGCATCTCCGAAGAGCCGCTACATCTTTCCGCAGTGGTTCGAACCGATCACCTTCCCGGCGCGCAAGTGAACCCTCCAGCCTCGCTTCCCATGCGTCGCTCCGCAGTCGTTCGTGTCTTCGTTCGTACGCTCGTTCCTGCAGTACTCGCCAGCGTCACCGCCTGCGCGAGCTCGTCGGGCCGGCAGGTCATCAACCCGCCGGGCATCGCACCGCTGGTGCCGGCCTACTCCGTCGCCATCAAGGACGGCGGGCAGGTCTTCGTCTCCGGCATGACGGGCATCAAGCCGGGCACGCAGGACATCATCGACGGCGGTGTGGCCGTGCAGACGAAGCAGACACTGGAGAACATCCGGACGTCGCTGCAGAGTGCCGGCGCCACGATGGCGGACGTCGCGGAGTGTACCGTGTTCCTCGTCGACATGGCCGACTATGCAGCGATGAACAAGGAGTACATCGCGTTCTTTCCCACGAACCCGCCGGCGCGTGCGACACTTGCGGTGACGGCGTTGCCGAGGCCGGCGGCGAGGGTGGAGATCAAGTGTAGTGCGGTGTTGCGGAAACGCTGACGTCGGTGCGCGAGTCGTGCGGTATCGCCGACACGCGCGCTAGCGCCGTGGACCCAACTCGACGGTCAGCTGCCAGCGGGCCGTGACGTTGCACCCGTCCAGAACGGCGGGCCAATAGAGATTTTTTCGCAGACCGTCCACGTATTCGCGCAGGTAAGACTGGTCGGTCGGGTCGGTGATGAATATGCTGTCGCGCATCGGCCGACCCGTTTCGTCGACGCGGAGGATCACCACTGCCCGCCCTTCGATTTTGCGGCCGCGCGGCGCTGGTGGCATCTGGAAGGTGCGAAGCACGGGAGGCTGCAGGCCATCCATGGTGCCAAGCGGCAGTGACGCGGTGCGGGCCCTAACTGCGCTGCGGTTCACGGCTTGATCACCGTGAGGGTCATGCTGCCCGACAGGGTCGTGGCGGCCAGGCCGGCGCCACCGTCTGACTGCACGACGACCGTCACCACGGCACGCCCGGCCGCCAACGCGTTCACCGTGCCGCTCGAGTCGACCGTGGCTACCTGAGGCGCCGATGAACTGTAGCGTGTTGAGTAGCGCACGGTGTTGCGTGCGGGCTGCACGATGGCCGAGAAGAGGCGCTGTTCACCGATGCGCATGGTGAGCTCGGTCGGCTGCGTCGTCAGCCCGTGCAGCGACGGTGGCAGTGCTGCGATGGCACGCGCCGGTGCAGTCGCCGTTGGTGGACGCACCGCCGGTGAGGTCGACGACGACGTCGACGGTGGTACCGTTTGTGTGGCGCTGCCGCGATGGCATGCTGTCAGCACGACGGCAACCGCCCACACGAGTCGACGAACGAGAAGGGGAGTGCCTCGCGGATTCATCATTCCATCTGCCTGGCGGAGGTAGTCTCATGTGAATGCATGGCGCATCCGAGGCGGCGGTCTATCGCCGCAGGCCCAGATCCACTTCCATCGACACGCGCGCGGTCACGTTGCAGCCCTCAAGCACGGCTGGCCAGTACAGGTTCTTCCGCAGGACCTGCTCAAAACTGCGCGAATAGGCGAGATCCATCCGCCCCTTCACGAAGATGCTGTCCTTCATCGGCTTGCCGGTTTCGTCGACACGAATGATCACGGCCAGCTTGCCTTCTGCAGTGTTGCGGCCGCGGGGAATCGGTGGCATGTGCAGACGACGTGGCCACGGAATCTGCAATCCGACGGTATCGCTGGTGGTCCAAGCAACCGTTCGCCCTTTTACCTCGGCACACTCTGGGCCACTGCGCGTGGCCGCTACGTAACCCGGCGGCGGCGTAGCAGGCAGCGACTGCGCGAGTGCGGACGCCGGATAGCTGAACAGGATGGCCAGGAGCATCAGCGCGACGGCGATGCGGTTCACAGCGTGATAACCGTGAGCGTCATGGCGCTCGATCACGTCGCGACGGCCACGCCGACCCCAACGTCGCGCCACACGCTGCGCAGCCGCGCCTTGAGTTCCTGCACGCCGTTCGTCTGCATGTCGGTAATGTAGTCCTTTGTGCGTGCATGGCAGGTGCATCCGGTACGGCGCCGACCGCGAAAGCCTCCTCGATATCTCGCCTACCACATCCTACACCGCCCATGACCTTGCGCCACTTCACCCCACTCCTCGTCCTCGGCACCGTCCTCGCCAGTGCCTGCGCCGGTACCACCTCCGGCACGTTCATCGACCCTGGTCAGTCGTTTCTGTTGGGTGGCGGCCAGCAGCGCGAGTTCAGCGTGAAGGGCCGCAACACGGGCCCGGTGCCCGTCGAGATCACCGTGCAGCGAGCTGGCGCACGCGTTCCGGTCGCCACGGTACCGCCGGGTGGCGCGGTCGACGCCGTCTTTCGCGCCCGCGACATGGTGGTGTTCACCAACCGCTCGACCAGCCGGGCGTCACTGTCGGTCCAGCTGAATCGCGGGCCCGAGGAGTTGGCCATGCGTTACGAGGCCGTGATCGGCGACAGCAGCAGGTTTTGAACCACGGAGCCCACGGAGGACACGGAGGGAGCGCATCGAGAGATCTCCGCGGAAAGCAATCACAAAAGATGTTCGGAGTCAGCCGCTGGAACGGAGACACTCGAAGCGCACCCTCCGTGTGCTCCGTGCCCTCCGTGGTTCAATTTGTTGTTGGCGGAGCCCGGTCACCACGACGATCTCCCGCTGCGCTCCCTTCGTGACCTTTGTGACCTTCGTGGTTCAGATCTGCTGTTTCCGTGCCGAGGCGCTGCGGACGACCCAATCGTGACGGCGCTACACCGTCGTGCTCAAGCCGAGCGATTGAATGGCCGCCCGCAGAATGTCGGCACTCCGTCGTAGCCCCGCCTCTTCGGCCGGATCGAGTGACAGCGGAATCGTAGCCAACACACCATCGCCGCCGACCAGGTGCGGAAGCGCCAGGGTCACACCCTCGCAGCCCGGCACGCCGCTGATGCGCGCGCACACCGTGAGAATCGCACGCTGGTCGTGCAACAACACGTCCACGATGCGCGCCACCGCGCTGCCGATGCCGTAGTATGTCGCACCTTTGCCCGCGATGATGTGATACGCGGCGCGGCGCACCTGCTCGTCGATCTGCTCGCGATCCGCACTGGTCAAGGCCGTGCCAGTCACCTTCGCGAAATCGTCGAGGCTCAAGCCGGCGATGGTCACCTGCGACCACGCCAGTAACTCCGAATCGCCGTGCTCCCCCAGCACGTAGGCGTGCACGTGGCGTGAATCGACGCCGAAGTGGCGGCCCAGCAGCGCTCGCAACCTTGCGGTATCGAGGGTGGTGCCCGAGCCGATGACGCGCGTCGCCGGCACCCCGAACTCCGCGGCAAAATGCGCGGCCAGATGCGTCATGATGTCCACCGGGTTGGTGACCACCAGCAAGACCGCCTCGGGCGCATGTCGGAGAACGGACGGCACGATATCACGAAAGACATCGGCGTTGCGCTGCAGCAGTTGCAGACGCGTCTCACCGGGCTGTTGCGCCACACCGCCGGCGATGACCACGACCCGTGCGCCGACGAGATCAGCGTAGTCCCCCGCATGCACCGTGAGGGGATGCGCAAACGGGACCGCATGGAAGATGTCGTTGGCTTCCGCCTCCGCTCGCGCCCGATTCGCGTCGACCAGGACGATCTCTCGCCCCACGCCGCTCATTACGAGCGCAAAGGCCGAGGTCGATCCCACCATGCCGCTACCGACAATGCCGATTTTCATCGAATACGCTCCAGGTGGTGTGATCTCGTCCTTCCTTTGGTGTCCGATGCAGGATCAGCGCTCCCGACACTGTGCCCACGTGTCGTTGCGATGCACTTGCGGGTCGGCGTTGCACGTCGGAATGTAGTGGGGCATGCTCCCCGCCACGCTTCGCACGGCCGATCAGCTCACCCTGCGCTGTCATTGTCTCGCCGAGCCCGACAATGCCGCCGCGCAGGTCGTTGTGCTACACGGACTCGGCGATCACGGCGCGGCGCTACCGTATCGTCATCTGGCCGCAGCGCTGCGTGAGCACAGAATTGCCGTGTACAGTGTCGACCACCGCGGTCATGGCACCTCCGACGGTCCGCGGGTCTATGCACCGCGGTGGGAGTCACTGCGCGACGATATGCACCGTGTCGTCATGCTCGCTCGTGAGCGCGCACCCGAGCGGCCGACGTTCGTTCTGGGACTCAGCATGGGCGGGCTGCTGGCGCTCGATTTCGCGCGGCGGTACGGCGCCGAAGTGCGCGGTGTGATTGCGGCCGCGCCCGCCGTCGACACCAGTGGTGTGCCGCTGCTGGTGCGGACCCTGCTGCCGCTGCTCAGCACGCTGGTACCGCGCATCTCGATTGATCCGGGGCTCGACCTGCCACGCATCGCGCGTGATGCCGCTGCCGTAGCCGAATACACCGGCGATCCGCAGTTCCAAGTGCGTACTACGCCGCGTCTTGCCGCCGAAATCGTGCGGGCCATCGCGGAGAACGTTGCGCGCGCGCACGAGGTGACGTCGCCCCTGCTCGTGCTGCACGGCACGGCCGACACCATCGTGCCGCCGGCCGGCAGCGCGCACTTCTCGTCGCGGGTTGCCTCGGCCGATGCCACCCGCCTGACCTACGATGGCGCCTATCACAACCTGTTCCTGGACACAGTGCGGGAGCAGGTGTTCCGCGATATCGCGAACTGGATCGCAGCGCGCGTGTCCTGACGCGTTCAGCAGACGGAAACAACAGATTTGAACCACGGAGGACACGGAGCACACGGAGGGTGCTCGTCGCAGGCCACCCCGCAGTTCCAAACATTCAATTGCGGAATGTCCAATCGAGGAGATGGTCGCGACGCACTCCCTCCGTGCCCTCCGTGTCCTCCGTGGTTCAAACCTGTTGTTGGCGGAGCCCGGCCTACCGCGACCATCTCCCGCCGCGCGCCCTTCGTGACCTTCGTGACCTTTGTGGTTCAAATTCTGCTTTCCAACCGGTCCGCGAACCAAACACTGTCGCACTGGCGCACACGCCGCTGCGGAGGGAGCTTCTTGGCACCCACCCCGACATTGAAGACGGAGGCGTCCCGTGATTCGCTCCGCTGCCACCATCCTGCTGCTGCTCTCGGCCAGCGACCTCGTCGCACAAACACCCGCGACAAGAAACAGCGCGCGGCCGAACATCATCTTCATCATGACCGACGACCACGCCGCACACGCCATCAGTGCGTACGGGTCGAAGATCAACACCACGCCACATCTGGATCGACTCGCGCGCGAAGGCGCGCTGCTGGACAACGTCTTCGCCACCAACTCCATCTGCACACCCAGTCGCGCCGTGATCCTGACCGGGCAGTACTCGCACCTCAACGGCGTCACCGTCTTCAATCGCTTCGATAGCCAACGCATGACCGTCGCGCGATTGCTGCAGGCCGGTGGCTACCACACCGGCATGATCGGCAAATGGCACCTCGGCAGCGATCCCCAGGGCTTCGACACGTGGGAAATCCTGCCCGGGCAGGGGGTGTACTACAACCCAGTCATGTACACGGCGTCCGGCGAAACCACCTACACTGGTGGGTACGCGACCAACGTCATCACCGATCGCGCGCTCGCCTTTCTGCGCGAACGCCCACGCAACAAGCCGTTCTTCCTGATGGTGCATCACAAGGCGCCGCATCGTCCGTGGGAGCCCGATTCGGCCCATGGCGCAAACTTCGCAAAGCAGCGCATCCCCGAACCGGTCACCTTCTGGGATTCGTACAACACGCGCACCGATGCACTCAAGGAGAATCGGCAGCGGGTGGCAACCGACCTGACCAATCGCGATCTCAAGCGGCCGGCGCCGCCGGGGTTGGATTCGCTCTCGCGCGTACGCTGGCCGGGGCTGCGTCCCGATACGGTCGAGACCGTGCTCGACGGCACCCCCGTCACCCTGACCGGCGAAGCGCTGACGCGCTGGAAGTACCAGCGCTACATGCAGGACTATCTCGCCACGGTGCAATCCGTCGACGACAACGTAGGCCGCCTGCTCGCCTACCTGGACGCGGCCGGCCTCGCGCGCAACACCGTCGTCATCTACAGCAGTGATCAGGGATTCTTCCTGGGCGATCACGGCCTGTACGACAAGCGCTTCATGTACGAGGAGTCGATCCGTATGCCGTTCCTGGTGCGCTGGCCGGCCGGGATTCGTGCCGGTACCCGCAGCAGCGCGATGGGACTCAACCTCGACTTCGCCCCCACGTTCCTGGATCTGGCCGGGTTGCCCGCACATCCGGATATGCAGGGACGGAGTCTGGTGCCCGTGCTGCGTGGACGCACGCCCGCCAATTGGCGCACCAGCATGTACTACCGCTACTACCACGATCCCGGCGACCACAACACGCGAGCGCACTACGGCGTGCGCACCATGACCCACAAGCTGATCTACTTCCCGACCAAGGAGCAGTGGGAACTGTACGACCTCGTGAAGGACCCGTACGAGATGCACAACCTGTACGGCCAATGGCAGACGGCGACGCTCACTGCGACGCTGAAGGCTGAGCTGCAGCGTCTCAAACGTGCGGTGCGTGACGACGATCAGTTTGCGAATGATCAGTTTCCCAACGGCGTCGATGGCACCGTGGCGCGACTGCGGGGACGATGACGCGACGATGGCATGCTGAGCGCGCGCGTTCCTGACCGCTGAGAATGTGTCGTTCACATTCCCCGCGCTCATGCGCACCGATTAAACTGTAGAGGTCACTCCCCAACTCGTTTCGCTCGCTCCACGACTCGCCCATGATGCTCCCCTTCATCACGGCGCTACTGCTCGCGCAGTCGACCGATACCGTTCGCATTACCTACCCGGCCGCGGTGGAAGTCGCCCGGCAGGCGAATCCGCGATTTGTCCGCCAGCAGTTGCAGGCCAAGAACGCCGAGCTGTGGATGGCCTCGGCCCGCGCGGCGCGCTACTACCCCACGGTCAGCCTCGATGTCATTTCGCCCGAGTACGTCTCGGCCTTGACTCGTGTCACGACCACGGAAGGTGAAGTGTTCGTGCCGACCAAGCGACGCACCATCCAGTCGGGCATGACGGTGACGCAGCCGCTGCCCACCGGTGGCTCGTTGCGTGTGACCGGCACCGTGGCGTCGCTCAACCAGCCACTGCTGACGGACCAGCGCTACCTCGGCCGCACGTTTCTTGGCTTCCGGCTGCAGCAAAGCCTGTTCGGCGTGAACAACAGCATCCGCAGCTACCGGCTGTCTCGGGAGTCGTACGCCCGGTCGCAAGCGGAGTTTGCCGATCAGGAGCGCACGTTGCAGCGCAGCGTCCTGTCTGCCTACTTCGGCCTGGTCTCGACGCGGAAGCAGGTGCAGATCGACAGCGTGTTGTTCGTGCGTGACTCGCTGCGTATGGCAGGCATGTTCCGCAACAACGGCCCCGTTGCCGTCAGCGAAGTGGACTCGCTCAAGTTCGAACTCGAGGTGTCACGCTCGGCCTTCAATCGCACACGTTCACGACAGGCGCTGCTGCGTGCGCAGGCCAGCCTGAACGAAGTGCTGGGGTATCCGGCCGGCACAGTCATTGTGCCAGACTCGACCCTGACCGTCGAGCGCCAGGAAATCGACGTGGAGGCCGGCGTCGAGGAGGCCATGGCCAACCGGTGGGACTATGTGCTGGCGGTCATGGGCGTCGAGAATCGGCGCATGGGCCTGCGGGACGCACATCGTACGTCGCCCATCACTGTGTCCGTGAACAGCACCATCGGGTTCGACGGCTCGGCGCGTTCGAACGTGGCGATGGAATCACTGCGTGACGCACTGGAGGGACAGAACCGATCGCAGAACATCGAGATCGGAGTGTCCATACCGGTGTTCGACCGCTTCGAAGAGCGCAACGCCGTCGGTCGCGCGCAGAACGACCTGCGGGTGGCCGAGTCCAACCTGGCCGAGCAGCGTCGGCAGTTGGAGAACGAAGTGCGGCTGGCGGCACAGCGTGTCACCAACGCCTCGCTCCAGTTGGACATCGCCGAGAAGCAGTCACTCATCACCCGGCGCACGCTGGTGATTCAGAGCGAGCGATTCGCGCTCGGTGAAATCACGTCGGTCGAGTTCCTCATCGACCAGGCCAATTACCGTCAGGCCGAGATCGGCCTGCTGCAAGCGCAGGTCGAGCTGTTGACGGCGAATGAGGAGTGGCGCCGCGCCATTGGCGAGCCGCGCAAGTAGCGCGGCACCACTCCGGTGTGCGTTTACCGCTGCGCGTCTACTTGACGCGGTCGTCCATCGCCTTGAGAAAGGCGCGGATGTCCTTGATCACGGCGTCGGTTTTGTCCCACGCGATGAACGGGCCGGCCTTGGGGTAGACCACCAGCTTCGTTCCGGGCATGGCCGTCGCCAACTGCCGAGCGATCTTCGTGCCGGCGATGTCCTCGGCACCGCTCAGCACGAGTGCCTGGATCTTGGTCGCGCGAAGTGACTTGGCCACACTATCCACCGTAAGCGCGCGATTCGCGGTATCGACGGCCGCGCGGCGCAACGCATCGGAGACCAACTGCCCGTTGGTCGTGCGCAGCGTGTCCAGATCGGCGGCGTAGCCACGTTGCACCGTATCGGAGAGTGCGGCGATCGAGGTGCTGGCGTGTGCACTGTCGACCGCGCCACTCAACAACGGATTGACGAGCACGAGACTCGCCACACGGCTGGGACGCGCCTGCGCGTAGGCGGACGCAATCGCCGCGCCGTATGAGTGACCGAGCACGTGCCAGATTTCGATCTTGAGCGCGCGACGCAGGCCTTCGAGATCGTCGACCGCGCGCTCGATGCTGATGGCGGCCGAGTCGGGGAGCGGGTCGGACTTGCCGACGCCGAGGTGGTCGTAGCGCGCCGTGTTGCGGTCTTCAGCCAGCGCCTCGAGCGGCTTGA
Organism: uncultured Gemmatimonas sp.; assembly: GCA_964565915.1. Classification (GTDB taxonomy): domain Bacteria; phylum Gemmatimonadota; class Gemmatimonadetes; order Gemmatimonadales; family Gemmatimonadaceae; genus Gemmatimonas. The sequence goes on along the minus strand of CAZMGX010000041.1, from coordinate 2,491 downwards.
GCGCGTAGCTGCCAGCGCCGGGCGCGCCGTGCACGAGGACCAGCGGGGTACCGGCACCGAGCCCGCGGACACGGACCCAGAGCCGCCCGCCGCCGACGAACTGCATCGTTTCGCCGACATCGAGTCGCGGCGTGGGCGGCGGTGGCGGTGTCACAGCAGCGGCCGCGCTGTCGGCGGCCGCACGATCGGATGTTTCGCCACTGGAGCAAGCCACGGCAAGCACCAGTGACAGGCAGACGGAGATTCGAGTCGTCAGCATGACCTGTGGATGTCGAGGGTGGTGAAACGGAGCGACATATTCACCAAATCCCCCGGCCGTGCGCAAGCGGGTCCGCCGCCCCATCAGCGAGCGGACTATCGGACGACCCTCGCCGCGAAATTGGCGGACGCGGCCTGGTTCCCCCAGGCGAACTCGATGGCGCCGTTCATGCCGCCGGTGCTGCGGACGGAGACGGTCAGCTCTTCCACGAACGAAGAGGTGGGCTTCAGGGTCATTGCGACGCGGGCCAGATCCTGCGCCTTGTCGTACTGCGTTCCCCACTGACCGGTCTGTTTGTTGATCAACAGGAACGTGCCGGCCGCCGTGTGCTGGATGAACAGTGAGTATTGTCCCGGCGGCACGGTCACGCCGTCCGCAAACGCCAGGGTGCGCGTGGTGAACAGGTGGGTCGCGTCGTTCGCGCCGGCGCGCCATACGGAGTCAAAGGGGACGAGCGTCCCGCCCCATACCGAACGTTCGCGCACCGACGGGCGCCCGTAGTCGACGAGCACGATGCCGCCCTGACCGAAGGCGCCACGCGCCACATCCCGCAATGACAGGGTGCCCATCGGCTTCATGTTCTTCGCGAGGGCCGCCATGTCGATCCCACCGTTGCCGCGGGTGGCGACCGACTTGTTCGTGGTGAACGTGCCGTCGACAAACTGCAGGCGACTGTTCGCGTCGAAACGCATCAGCATCGCATAACCGCCACCGCGCAAGCGCACGGTATCGCCCGCGTGTTTGGCGAGGCCGGCGTAGCCGAGGTTGCCGGTCAGACCGATGGCCGGCAGCGAGTCCATGTTGCGTCCCGCCTTGCCGGCCAGCGCGATGAACTCAGCCAGGCCGTACAGGAACGTCGGCGAGACGATCAACGCATTCGACGCGGCAAACGCGCGGCGCTGGACGCTGTCGGCGAAGACGATCTCACGGACGACGGAATCCGCGCTGAAACGAAGACGCGTTTCACGTGCGCCAGTCGGGGCAACTGATCCGTCCTGCGTCAATCGCTTGAAGATGGCGGCGGTCGGTTTGCCGGTGCGGTCGATGTCGACCTGATACTGCAACCGCGTCACCGTGGGGCCGTTCCGCTGGACCATTTCGCCCGTCATCGCGGTGGCGGTTCGCGTGTACTGCTCGACGGCGGCAGTGTCCTTGCCCAATCGGTAGACGAACGAAGCGGACTGTGCGCCCAGCGTCGCATACGCTGGCGCGGCGGCGAACGCCGCCATCAGCGTGGCGGCCAAGGAGGACACGGTGAGTACGCGGGACATGGCTCGAAAGCGAAGGTGGGAGTACTTGCGGGTCCTGAGGATCGGACGGACCGAGCAGAAGTCTACCGTGCCATCGGACACTGTGCCTGATCGTCGAGATACCCGGCCCGCTGCGATCTTCCCGGCCGAGTGCGGGGTGGGACCCGTCTGCAGGCCGTTTCTGCGATCTCACGGGCACCAACCGGCAGGATCGCCGCGATGCCCGTTGAGGAGCAGTGACGGCAGGCAGACGGGTCCCGCCCCGCACCCAGAGCCAGCCGACACGCGCAACCCGCTTTTCTGGGACAGGTGCAACGGTGGTCCAGCGCATCGGTGTCCCAGAGCGTTACTTGATCTGGCGAGGCGCGACCGATTCCGCGCCCACCCGCCCACCGTCATGTGCTGCCAACACCCGAGGATCCGGTCATGATCAATCGTCGCGACTTCATTGGCATTTCCGCGGGCGTCAGTGCGACGCTCGCGCTGACCCCGCGCCTGCTGGAGGCCCTCGCTCAGGGGCAACTGATCCAGCGCGCCATTCCCTCGACCGGCGAGAAGATTCCGGTCATCGGCCTTGGCAGCTCGGCCACGTTCTCGACCGTGGCGCGCGCCGAAGACAAGAGTGCCCTCAAGGCGGTCTTCCAAGCGATGGCGGACAAGGGGGCTCGCGTGTTCGACACGGCACCGTCGTACGGGGCGTCGGAACAGGTTGCCGGTGAAATCGTCAACGAGCTGGGGATCGCCAACAAGTTCTTCTGGGCGACGAAGGTGAACGTGGCCGGACGTGGTGGGACGGCCGCCGACCCGGCCGCCGCCAAGGCGCAGATCGAGACCTCCTTTGCACGCTACAAGCTGCCCAAGATCGACCTGATCCAGGTGCACAACATGGGCGACCCGGCCACACAGCTGGGTGTGCTGCGCGAATTCAAGAAGGCGGGGCGTGTGCGCTACATCGGCATCACGACCACGTTCCCCAACCAGT
>CAZMGX010000040.1:0-21793 GCA_964565915.1 uncultured Gemmatimonas sp. | reverse complement strand
CGGCGTACTTGGGCTCGCAGTGGACCCTCTTGCTGGGATTCACCGCGTACTCAGTATTTGGTGCCTATCGCATCGAGGCGGCGACCACCGTGGCTCGCGATGCGCTCCGCCTCGGCCAATACGTGCTGCTGGAACGACTCGGCTCAGGCGGCATGGGAGAAGTGCACCGCGCCGAGCATCGGCTGCTGCGACGGCCTTGCGCGATCAAGCTGATCAGGCCTGAGCACGCGGGAAATGCGGACGTCGTGCGTCGCTTTGAGCGCGAAGTCCAGACCACCGCCACGCTCACCCATCCGAATACGATCGCGATCTACGACTACGGCATCACCGAGGACGGCACGTTCTACTACGTCATGGAGTATCTGCCCGGGATGACGCTCGAGCAGTTGGTCTCTCGCGACGGCCCCATGGACGCCCCACGTGCGGTTCATGTGCTACGGCAGATCGCCGGCGCACTGCAGGAAGCGCACGATGCCGGGCTCACTCACCGCGACATCAAGCCCGGCAACGTCATGCTTGGCGAGCGCGGCGGGGTACCAGACGTTGCCAAGCTGCTGGATTTCGGTCTCGTCACCGCGCACAACGCGGACGGCGAAGTGGTGGGCGACATCACGGGCAGCATCACGCAAGCCGGCATGGTGCTTGGCACGCCTGCCTACATGTCACCCGAGCAGTGCGCCGGCGAGCAACAGCCTGGACCGGCGAGCGACCTGTACAGTCTGGGGGCGCTCGGCTTCTTCCTCGTCACCGGTCGGTCGCCATTCGAAGGACGCGCGCCGCTCCAAATGATGCTGGCCCATCTTGGAGAGGCGCCGCCGGCGGCGCGCGCACTCCGACCGGAACTCCCCGCTGGGCTGGACGAAGTCCTTAAGCGCTGCCTCGCCAAGCAACCGTCGGATCGGTACGGAAGTGCGCGCGAGTTCGAACATGCGCTGGGACGCTCGCTTGCGAATGCACCGGCATAGCCCTTCCGGGCGGTTCTGAGACGTCACCTAGTCCAGCGTTCGGTCACGTCATATCGTTATTGAATACGGCGGCACGACTGCGCCGTGGTCACCATTCCTGTTCGGCTCGCGTTCGGGTCGGCATCTTGACGGAGTACCCCCCATGAAGGTCCAACACCCGATCGTCGCGTTCGCGATCTTTTCCCTGGTGGCCTGCATGTCATCGGTCGCGTCCGCCCAGGCCGGCGGGCATAACATGCACGGCATGCACACCCCCGAGATCGTCATCCCGGCGGGCGCGCGCTACACCAAAGCCGACGTCGAATTCATGCAGGGCATGATCGCTCACCACGCCCAGGCCATCGTCATGTCGCGCCTGGCCGAGTCAAACGGCGCCAACCCGCAGGTGCTCAAGCTCTCGCGGAAGATCGATCAGTCGCAGGTGCCCGAGATCCAGATCATGCAGGAGTGGCTGCGCCGATACAAGCAATTCGTGCCCGACACATCGTCGTGGCAGCACATGCAGATGACCGGGATGCTCACGACAGAGCAGCTCAAGGAGCTCGAGCTGGCCAAGGGCGTCGCCTTCGATCGGGCGTTCCTCAAGTACATGATCATGCACCACGAGGGAGCGCTGAAGATGGTGGATGACCTCTTTGCGTCTCCCCTCGCCGGTCAGGAGGTGGACGTCTCGGTGTTCGCCAACGATGTCGTGACGGCGCAGACGGCCGAGATCGGCATCATGCGACGCCTGCTCTCCCAGCTCCCGCCGAAGTAGCCGCCAGCAATACGACGCCCTCCGGCGTCCCGATGTCCCTTTCCCACCACAGGAGTTTGACCCGATGCGTGTCGTCCGTGGCTTGAATCTTTTCCGGGTCCTGTTGCTGGCCGCTGTCGCCGCGCCGAGTCTGGCGTCGGCACAGACGTATCCGAGCAAGACCGACCCTCGCACCAATCTCAAGCCCGGGCGTTACGACGCGGGCGAGGCGGCGCTGGGCATGCGGCTCGTGTCCAACACGCACAAGCCAGCGCAGTTCGACACGAGCCGCGGGCTCACGTTTGCGAACTCCGATATCGCCTTCGGCACGCACTACGCCTACCAGGGCAACTTCGCCGGCTTCACCATCTGGGACATCACCGATCCCGCCAAGCCGGTCGTCGCATCGGTCGTGCAGTGCACTACCTCGCAGGGGGACCCCTCCATCGTCGGGAATCTCCTGTTCATCTCGGCCGAAGGCGCCGGCAACCGCAACGATTGCGGCAACCAGGGCGTGCAGGACCCGAAGGACCACATGGCCGGCGTGCGCATCTTCGACGTCTCGAACCCGAAGGCGCCCAAGCTCGTGAAGAACGTGCAGACCTGCAAAGGGTCGCATACCCACACCGTCGTGCCGAGCAAGAAAGATCCCAACATTCTCTACATCTACGTGTCCGGGCAGTCCAACGCCCGGCCCGAGACGGAGCTGGCGGGGTGCAAGAACGGCACGAACCCGGACGACCCGACGAATTCGCTGTATCAGCTCGACATCATCAAGGTGGAGCGTGATCACCCCGAACGGGCCGTCGTGATTCCGGGCGCCCGCATTTTCTCGGGGTTGGACGTCGACGCGAACTGCAAACAGTTCTGCGCACCCACCGATCCGCGCCGCCCTGCTGGCCGCGGAGGACGTCGCGTCCCGGGCGACACCGCCGCCGAACCCCTGCATACGGGTCCGCGCAACTGCCATGACGTGACTGCCTATCCCGAACGCAATCTGCTGGCGGCGGCGTGCTCGACGCACTCCATCCTGGTTGACATCTCGAACCCGGAGAAGCCGACCCGGATCGACGCGCTGACCGACACGAACAACTATCAGGGTCGACACACCGCCGCTTTCAGCAACGACGGCAGCAAGCTGATACAGACCGACGAATGGGGTGGTGGCACGGGTCCCATGTGCCAAGCCTCCAGCATGATCGAGTTGGGCGGCAACACGGTCATCACCCTCGACGCAAAGAAGAAGCAGAAGCAGCGGGCCTACTTCAAGCTTGGCTCGGCGCAGTCTGCCGAAGAGAACTGCGTCTCGCACAACGGCGGCATCATTCCCGTGCCGGGCCGCGATCTCTACGTGCAGGCGTGGTATCAGGGCGGCATCAACGTCATGGACTTCACCGACCCGGACAAGGCGATCGAGATCGCCTACTTCGATCGCGGGTCGATCGATCCGCCGACTCCAGTCGACGTCCCGTCAGCCGCCGCGGAAGCGGCCTTGGCCGCCAGCGGTGGTCGCAGCCGCAACACGATCGGCGGTTCATGGGGCGCGTACTACTGGAACGGGATGATCTACTCGTCCGAAATCGACCGCGGACTGGACATTCTCGAGCTGACGCCGAGTGCACAGCTGTCGGCGAACGAAATCGCGGCCGCGAAGCTGGTCACGTTCACGGACTACAATCCGCAGAGCCAGCCCAAGATGACGTGGCCACCGGCGTTCGTGGTCGTGCGATCGTACCTGGACCAGCTGGTGCGCGGGAACGGCCTCGCCTCGGCGCGCACGACGGCGATCTCTTCGGCGCTCGACGCGGCCGAAATGAAGTCCGGCGTGGCGCGAGCCACAGCGCTGACGGCGCTCGCGCGACAGGTTGACGGCGACGCGACGGGTGCCAAGGATGCCGCCCGCGTTCGCGCGATGGCCGGCGAAATCCGGCGTCTGGCGACGGCATCGAAGTAGTCGCCGCGTTCAGGCCAGTGCATCAGTCCGCCCAAATGGCGCCTCCCCGGAGGCGCCATTTGTGTGTCTTGACCATTGCCATGTTGCTGGCCCTCGGCTGCACGCACGACATGCACTTGTTGCCATCGGCGCCGCGCGCGGCGGCGACGACGACCGCAGGGCCGTGGGCCAGCATGATCTTCGCCGCCCGAACCGACAGCGGCGTGTTCGTGATCGACCTCGGCTGGGGTGACGCCGCAGCCGGATTGCGATCCGTCCTCGGCCAGATCGGCGCCAAACCGTCTGACGTCCGCTTCGCGTTCATCACCCACGCCCATCGCGATCACATCGCCGCGTGGACGCACGTCCCGCAGGCCATGTTTGTCCTGGGCCGTGATGAAGTGCCGTTGTTCACTGGGCGCGCGTCGTACAAGGGTTTTGCAACCCGTCTCGCCGACGACATCAACACGTATCGTCGCCCCGCGCCGGGCGAGGTGACCGTGCTGGCACTGGCCGGCGATACCGCGTTTGCACTCGGGCGCGACACCCTGCGCGCGTACGCGGTCCCGGGGCACACTCCCGGCAGCACGGCGTACCTGTTTCGGGAAACGCTCTTTGTTGGCGACGCCGCGAATTGGGGCGTCATCCAAGGGTTTCGTGGTGCGCTGACGATCTATTCGGACAGCGTCCCACAGAGCCGCATGAGCCTGCGATCGTTGCTGGCGCGCCTGGACGCCTCGGGTGTGCGCTGGCGGACTCTGTGCACTGCGCACGGGAAATGCGCCCGGGTCGATTCCTCGCTGCGTGCAAAGATCACGCGATGATCGTGACGGCTTGATCCGGTCGCAGCAGTAACACCCGGTAGACGCGAGCGATCTGAACGGATTCTAGATCCTTCGATCGGGCAATAGATCATCCCAAAGAGAGATGGTCGCGCCGCTGTTCCGCGTTCATCTTGTGCACTCGAGCGTGTGAGGCACGAGCCATGGGCTCTTGCCCGGCGAGCCTCGCCACCTGCCACGAGACCTCCGATGACGTTTGAAGAGCCGGACTCGCCGCATCGTTCGTATACACCGTCGACCGTCAGGGCATTCTTCGCCCGTCGAAATGCCTACCACGTGGCCATGTCGCTCGCACACGATCTGTTTACCCGCGGATTTCCGCTGGCCCTCACGTGGGATGAAGAAGCGGCGAATGACGAGGAAGGCGCGTCATGAGCGGTGCCTGGCGCACACAAGATCGTTCAACGTCGGTTTCCATTGTCCTCATCAATGAGAGTCTGTGGATTCGCGAAGGCATGGCGCGGCTGATCAATACGCAGCAGGACTTTTGCGTGGTGACGGCATCCGCTGATGATCGCCATGCCGCGCAAGTGATCCGCGACACACAACCAGACGTGGTGCTGCTGGATTGGGGGCGCGACGTGCAGGGAAGCGTGACCCGGTGCGCGATGGCTCGAACACAGGCGCCGGATACCCGCATCGTTGTCGGCCTGTTGGATGGTGTACGCACGGGTGTCGCCGATCACATTCGCGCGGGCGCCTCGGGTTTCGTCGTCCAGGACGCGTCGTTCGAGTCGCTGTTGACGACCATTCGCGCCGTCCATTCAGGGATCAAGGTGCTTCCCGAGATATTGGTGGGCGTGCTGTTCACCGAGCTGACACGCGTTCGCGTGACCCCCGTCACGTTACCGCGCGAACATTCGCCGTTGACGGCGCGCGAAAGCGAAGTAGTGGAACTCCTGGCACAGGGATTGAGTAATCGGGCCATTGCGTCTCGCCTGTCGATCAGGCTGCACACGGTGAAGAGCCACGTCCACAACGTGCTCGAGAAGCTGGAGCTCCGCAGTCGTCTCGAGGTGGCTACCGTCGCACTCGCTGCCGGCGAACGGACGATGAGTCTCCGGAAACCCCATCGTATTCCCCATTGGAGGACACATGTACACGGCGCGGCAGACCCCGACCACTCCGGCGCCGGTACCGGTTTCCGTGCTGCCTTCCCGCGAAATCCGGGTCTTGCTGGTTGATGACCATGCGATCATGCGCGAGGGACTCGCGTCGCTGTTGGAGCGCGATGCGCGCATGACGGTGGTCGGGCAGGCTGGCGGTGGCGAGGAGGCATTGGGCTTGTTCCAGGAGCTGCAGCCGGACGTGAGCGTGGTCGACCTGCGCATGATTCCCATGGATGGTGCCGAGCTGACATCGCGAATGCGTGAGCTCGATCCGAACGCGCGCGTGATCATGCTCACGACATACGACACCGACGAAGAGGTCTACCGCGGGCTGCGCTCCGGCGCAGCCAGCTATCTGCTGAAGGACGTGCACTTCGACAAGCTCGTCGACACGATCTGCGAAGTGTTCGCGGGGCGGAAGTCCATCTCGCCGGAGATTGCGGCGAAACTGGCCGAGTATGTGGCGCAGGAGGCGCTGACCGCGCGGCAGCTCGAGGTACTCAAGTGCCTGGCGCGCGGCATGTCCAACCTCGAGATCGGCAGCACCCTGTACATCAGCGAGGGAACGGTCAAGGCGCACATCAAGGCGATTCTGCGCAAACTTGAGGTGCGTGATCGGACACAGGCCATCAGCATTGCGATGAAGCGTGGCCTGGTGCGCAGCGAATAGCGCCGCGAATAGCGCCGCGATCCATCGGTCGAACCAGATCCGATCATGAGGGATCTCCTTGATGAATTCACCGAGCGGCATCTTGCTGCGTCAGCCTGCGTGTCGCATGGACTGCGAAACCTGCTGGCACCGGCGCAGCTCCGGCTGGATGCCTTGATGCTGCAAGGCGAGGGCGCGGCCATTGGTGCGGCTGACACGGCCCGCATGCGCTCGACTCTGCACGACGTGATGCGGATGGTCGACGGCCTCGAACTGCTGCGCGTCGCGCCGATGGAGGCAGCACCAATCGGCGCGACGCCCTGGCCCGATGCCGTGCGCGCCCTGCTGTCCTGCATTGCGGCTGGCGCACCGTGCACCTTCGACGTCGCATCGCTCGCGCCAGAGGATCTCGATCGCACGCCGCAGTCCTTGGTCGCTCATGTTCTGGCGGAAACGGCCTTGGTTGCGCACGAGACCACACCGCACGCACACGCCGAGTACCGGTTGGTCGTTTCGGATGATGCGGTTTGCTTGCATGCTGCGTTCCGGCACATTGCGGCCGATCGCAGCGGGCCACTGCGCCAGGCGCTGTCGACGGCGCTTCACCACGCCGTCGACGTTCCTGCTCACGGGGTCTCCGGCGTCGCGATCGACGCGGACCATGATGCCATCGTGTGTTGGGTGGAGCTGCCCATCCGGCGGGGCGGAAATACGCCCGGCCCTCATCGGGCCCCTCCAACCATCGTCGATCGATTCAGCGTCTTGTGCATCGACGACAACGAATCCTTGATGGATGCATTGGAGGCCCGACTGGAAAGCACCGCCGGGTTCTCCCACTTCGTGCGATCCCGCTCGGTCGCAGACGCGCTGGTGCAACTGGACGATATCGCCGTGTCCCTGGTGTTGGTCGATGTGCACCTGGGACTTGCCCATGACCCCTTCACCTCGATTTCGCTCTTGCGCGCCCGATGTCCCGGTGCGCGCATCGCCCTCTTCTCAGGGCGCGGAGACCCCGATGTCGTAGAGCGGGCGCTGGCTCACGGCGCCGACGGGTTCGTCTACAAGGGCACGGCGGCGCAGCAGCTCATCGACGGCATCGTACGACTAGCACGCGGTGAACCCATCGTGCTGCGCGACATCTGATGGACGGATTGACGGGAACGTTGCACACGTGGGCGTGATTAACTGAAGGTGGTCGGCGTCGTACGTTCACGATCCGAAGCCTACACGGAGACTTCAATGATGGGATGTTCTTGCCAGCGTCGTGTCCCTCGTCAGCGCGCCTGATGACGTACGGCCGACGTAAGCCTGAGGCGTTTGATTCGCGCGAAGCCGCGCAGCTGCAACGCGACATCGTCGCAACGGTCGTGCACGACCTGGCGAGCATCACCAGCGCACTGTCCCTTCGTGTTGATGCCACACGCGGGACGCTGGCCGAGCGCGATGTGCAGGCCGTAGCCGCACTCACGGCGCAACTGCGGGCGGCGACCATGCCGCTCGTCTGGCTTCGCGGGTCGCCCGGCCGCGGAGCCTTGTCGCCAGCGCGCGTCATCCACGTGTCCGACTGGTGGCAGCACACGATCCAGGTGGTCTGCGCGCTCCTCCCTCGCGGGTCACAGGTCCTGCCGCCCGGTGATACCACGCTGGCCTCGGGGGTCGCGGTCGGCGCGGACGAACTGGCCCTGCTTTCCATGCTGTTGCTTGGCGCGTGTCGACACGTTGTCGACGTCGACGCGACCGCCGCCGTCTCCCTCACCGTCACCTTGCCGCGGATGACCGGCGACGCGCTGCAGCTTGAGGTCGAGTTGGCACCACTTGGCGAGAGCGCACTCGACGTCCTGGCCACCAAGGCGACACGGTGGAAGCGCTTCTGCGTGCGCACGGCCACCCGGACCGGAGCGACCCTGCACTGGTGGGAGCACACCAACCACCCGGCCATGTGGCGCTGGAGCGTCCATACATAGCCCGTCGGAGCGAGGATACTACAAACCGGATTCCCCGATCTCCGCACGTGTGCGTCCCACGAGCTGTTCCAGAGATGCCGGATCCAACGGCTTCACCACATGATAGTCAAAACCCGCCTCTGCCGAGCGGCGTCGGTCATCCTCCTGACCCCATCCGGTCAACGCGACGATCGTGACGTGTTCGCCCCACGGTTCAGCGCGCAGCCGCTGGCACACTTCGTAGCCGTTCAGCCCGGGCATGCCGATGTCCAGCAGGACGAGTGATGGCTGCACGATTTCCGCCATCGCCACGGCACTGAGCCCGTCATGTGCCGTGTGCACGTGATGGCCGCGTGCGGTCAGCATCATCGCCAACGTCGCGGCGCCATCCTCGTTGTCGTCGGCGATCAGGATGATCCTCCGATGCACCTCCGGTACGTGCGACGGCTGCACGCCGTCCAACAGGCGAAGCGTCGCGTCGGACATCAGTGGCAAGCGCACCGCAAACTCGCTGCCTTGATCCGCGCCCTCACTGTGGGCTCGCACGCTCCCGCCGTGCATCTCGACCAGGCGCTTGACCAGCGTCAGCCCGATCCCGAGTCCGCTCTGTGATCGTTCGAGGGTCCGATCCACCTGTATGAACATCTCGAAGACGTCGTGCAGCATGGATGCCGGAATCCCTTGTCCGCGATCGCGGACGCGTACGTCGACGACATCGCCATCGGGATGCACTGACAGCCAGATGAGTCCGTCATTCGAGCTGTACTTGGCCGCGTTGTCCAGCAGATTCGTGAAGATCTGGCCGAGTCGGGCAAGATCGCCGTCCACCCAGATCGGGATGGCAGAGCGGCTGTAGAGCAAGCGTTGGCGCCGAGTCTCGAGGGAGCCCGACGTCGATTCGATCGCCAGGGCCAAGGCATCGCGAAGATCGATCCGCTTGCGCTGGAGCGACAGCTTTCCGCTGCTGATGCGACTGATATCGAGCAGGTCGTCGACCAGGCGCACGATCTGGACGAGCTGTCGCTCCATCATGCCGCGGGTGCGCTCGACGGCATCGTTTGGCGGCAGCGCGAGGCGGAGAATCTCAAGGCCGTTGCGGATGGGTGCCAAGGGATTGCGCAGTTCGTGAGCCAGCGTGGCCAGGAATTCATCCTTGCGACGATCAGCCGCGGACAGATCGGCGGCAAGGACACGGAGATCATTCTCCAGCGTCTTCCGGTCCTCGATATCGAGCACCGATCCGATGCCTCCGACGAAACGCCCGGTCTCACTCAGTCGCGGCGTCGCGGTGCAGAGTACCCAGCGAAACCGCCCGTCGGCGCGGCGCACGCGATACTCCGACGTCATGGTTCCTCGCTGCATGGGCAGTTGGCGCATCATCTGCACGAATCGCGGAGAGTCGTCCGGATGCAGCAGCTCAGCGAGTGCGAGCGATCCGTCGGCCGACTCGCCGACGAACGTCCGCCACTGCGCGTTGGTATAGGTGAAGGCACCCGTCTCGTCCGAGATCCAGATCATCACCGGGGCACTGTCCGCCATGGCCCGAAAACGACCCTCACTTTCGGCGAGTGCCTCTTCGACCAGCTTGCGCTCGGTGATGTCGCGGGACATGCCGATGAGACCGACCACGTCACCGGCGGCGTTCCGCTGCGGAATCTTGGCCGAATAGAACCAGTGCCGACCGTCCGGGAGGTCGACGATCTCATCGACCATTTCCTGGCGACCCGACTGCATGATCCGCTGGTCCGTCGTCATGATGACGCGGGCGTGCTCCTGATTCGCCTGGAACTCGAGGTCGGTCTTGCCGATCATCTCATCGAACGGAAGGCCGACCCCGCGACAGGTCGCGGCGTTCGCATACGTGAGCCGGCCGTCGCGATCCTTCGTGAACACGTAGTCGGGCGTCACGTCGTTGATGGCATGCAGGAGCGTGGACAGGCGCGCAATGTCGTCCTGCGCCAACCGCCGCTCGGTGATGTCGAGCAGCGTGCCAACAACGCGCCGCGGAGCCTCGTCGATCACGTCCGCGCGAATGTGCACCCAACGGATGGCCCCGTCCACGGGGCGGACGATGCGGCACACGGTATCGAGCGTGGCGCCAGTCTCGATGGTCGCCGACAAGGCCATCTTCAGCACGCCCAGGTCGGCCGGATGACAGAGCGTGAGGGCGCTCGGCATATCGAGCAGCTCCTGACCGTCGCGAAGTCCGAGCAGGACCCCGGCGTTTTCGGACGTCGTCACTCGCGACGACGTGAGGTCCAACTCCCACGCGAGCATGCCCGCGATGCGAAGGGCGGAGCGGAGACGATGTTCGCTCTCCTCGAGACGCGCCTGCGCGTTCCGCCGATCTGTCACATCCGTCAGGACGACCACGGAACCGACCCGCGCGAGTTCCGCGTTGCGAATCGCCGACCGCCGTTGTTCCACCACACGTTCGGCCCCTCCGCGCGTGGTAACCACCAGCAACAGCGCCGACGTGCACGGTACCGCCTGTGTGTCATCGGGCGACGGACCTGCAGTTGCCGCACGGGTGACCAACACCGTGGACAGCACACGGCCCGTCGCTTCCGGCTCGGACCATCCGGTCAGTCGTTCGGCGGCAGCGTTCATGCCGCTGATGCGATCACGCTCATCCGTCGTGATCACCGCGTCATCGATGCTGCGCAGGGTATCCTCGAAGTACGCCCGTTGCGCCTGCGTTTCCTTGAGCGCCGCGGCGCGCGCGCTGAAGTTGCGCCGCACGAGCAGGAGCATCGCGACGAATGACACGAAGGCGGCCACCGCCGCCAGGATTCCCGAGCGCAATACTTCACGGTACGCTTCGGCGGCCGCCGACGATCGGGCGGCCAGCACGCGCTGCTCATGCTGGCGCATGCGGACCACGAGCGCGCGTGTGGATTCGAGCAGGCGTTGATCGGTGCCGGACCGCACCCACGCCTCACCCGCTGCCGTTCCCGCCGACGCCCGAATGCGCACGCCGTCACTCAATCCGGAAAGATGCCGATCGACGGTCCGACGCAGGACCGGCAGCTGGGCCTGCTGCACCGGGTGCTCGGCCGTCAACGAGTCGATGCGACCAATCACGGCTGACAGCGAGTCGATCGCGGTCCGATGGGGTGCCAGATCGGCCGAGTCTCCGACGATGATGAAGCCTCGTACGCCTGCGGACGCATCGCTCGCGAGAGCCATCACTTCGGTCAGGCTCGTGATCACCTCATGGGTGCGCATGACCGCCGCGCCGTGTTCGGCCAGCGTGCGCGCGTTGCGCCGAACAAGCGGGATATTGACCGCCAGCATCACCGCGGCCAGTCCGGCCGCGACACTCAGCCCACGCGACGAGAACGCGCGAAGCGGTACCGTCCATCCGCCGGTTCCGCGACCCTCCGGCGTGCTGTGCGAGCCGGTCAGCCTGCGCACGTCGACCCTTTCTTCACGTCGGGCCTCGATGGAGTCCCCCATGCCACGAACGCCTCGGGGGCGGCACCGTGTCCGGCACCGCCCCAGCAGCAGTCGCTCCCCCCACCCGTCAGGCGAGGTGCGCGTTCAATGCGCGTGCGCGCTTCCGGCATGAGCCACGGTCGGCGACGCGGACCACGCCCGTCCGACATTCTCGGCCACCTGAGGCAAGACGCTCGCCTGCGCCGGGAGACCCTCGTCCTGCAAGTAGCGCACGACGGCGGCCGGCGTGATGTGATTGAGCGTCATGACACACTGCGCGTGATCGGCCAGACATTCCTGCGCCAGCTCGGCGACTTCGTCGTCGCCCAGCGACAACGCCGTCGTTTGCAGCATCACGTATCCGATGTTCGCCAATGAGAGCGCCGTGTAGTCATCACGCAGGTTCTTCGGCAGCTTCTCCGTGCGAACGAAGTCGATGGCGGCGGCGCCAACACCGAGCACAGCCGAGGTCGCCTTCTTGAGGGTCTCACTGATTCCCTGCGAGCCGATCTCCCGTCGCGCAATCAGTGCATCGAGCTTGGCGACGTGGTTCTCGCAGGTGACATGGATTGACTGCAGCTCGTTCACGAACTGGGTCTCGCCCTCGAGATCCGCGATCTGGCCGGCGATCGCCTTCTTGATGTGGTGCTCGAGCGCAAGCATATCAGTGACATAGCTCGCGACGGTCTCTTTGGCTGTTGTTGCCATTGTCATCTCCTGAACGGGGAACACAAAAGGGAGGGAGTACAGGTTCCTCACGAGCAGTATCAGCAGATGGCGGGCGTGCTGACATTGACCATTGGAGCGATTTGTGGCGCCGGACATGCGCCATTGCACCTCAGGTGTGCGCCCGCTCACCAATCCGGCCGCACGAAGCGAGGACGGGGCGGTAGTACGCGAAGGCCCCGGAGTGCCGGCAGACGCAACGTGCGGACGGCCCCGGGGGTCATTGGAGATTGCGGCATATGGCATCCGTCCTTCGGACGATGGTTGTTGATGACAACGCAGATGTTCGGGACAGTCTGGCCACGCTGCTGCAACTGCTTGGATGCGAAGCGGTGGCGGTGGCGCGCGGCGACGATGCCCTGGCTCTGTTGCTCGCCCGCGACGCGGACACACCCATCCATCTCGCGTTCGTGGACGTGAGCATGCCGGGAATGAGCGGATACGAACTCGCCAGCGCGTATCGGCGGGCGGGCCCGCATGAGGTGAGGACCCTGCTCGTGGCGATCACGGGATGGGGGACGATGAAAGACCGTGAACGCGCCCTCCGCGAGGGATTCGACCTCCACCTCGTCAAGCCAGTGGACGTGGCGCATCTTCGTCTGCTGCTGGAGGCCGCTCGTACGCAATGGGTCGCCCCTTCGGACTCCGTCGCATCCTGACGCGAGGCGTCGGTTGACCGGGTCACTTCCGCAGCGGGGTCGTTGATATACGGCGGGACCTTGATTCGCCTGCGTGCCTCATATCGCGCCGATGCTGGTCCGGGGGTAGTTTCGCCGGATGGAGACCTTCCGGACCATTTACGATCTCGTGCCCGACGTCGAGTATGTCGTGAGTGAGTCGTTCACGGACTACCACGGACAGCAGTTCGTTACCGGAGAGCGACTGCGGTTTCGGGAGCGACATTTCCTGCCGTACCATGGGGGGCACACGCTGGTTTTCGAGCCGCGCGCGATCTATCTGCAGGAAGAAGACCAGTCGCACATTCTCGCCCATCTGCCGCGCTACCTCGCTGTGATGGACTTGACGGAGCTGCCGGAGACAACCGTACCCATTCGCTTCGAGGATGGCGCCGCCTACGAGCGATTCATGGGCGCGTGGAGTCAACGGGTCGGCGATCAGTTTCTGGAGTGGCTGGCGCCCGCCCGCGACCTGCGGTGGTTAGACGTTGGCTGCGGCAATGGTGCGTTCACCGAGCAATTGATCAGTCACTGCGCGCCACGTGAGGTCCATGGCATCGATCCGTCCGAGGCGCAGCTTGCGTTCGCTCGCGCACGACCATCGACGCAGATGGCTCAGTATCAGCTGGGCGATGCGATGGCGCTGCCATTCGCCGCTGACGCGTTCGACGCCGCCGTCATGCCGCTCGTGATCTTCTTCGTGCCGGACCCAGCGGTCGGCGTCGCGGAGATGGTGCGCGTGGTGCGCCCCGGCGGGCTCGTTGCTGCATATGCCTGGGATATGGAGAGCGGCGGCTTTCCCTATGCCAACCTCCATGACCAGATGCGAGCGCTCGGCATGATGGTCCCGGCACCGCCCAATCCGTCGGCGTCGGCGATGGACGTGTTGCACCATCTGTGGTCGAACGCCGGACTCGCTGACATCGAACAACGAACGATCATGGTGCAGCGGACGTTCGCGGACTTTGACGACTACTGGGAGACGGTTCACATGGCACCCAGCGTCGGGTCGACACTCCGCGCCCTGCAATCGGACATGCGCCACCAATTGGAGCAGGCAATGCGTTCGGTGCTGCCTGTCGATGCCGCCGGGCAGATCACAATCAGCGCCTGCGCGAACGCCGTGCGCGGGCTGTCGGCCAAGCCTCAACGGTCCCGCCCATGAGCCTCTCCCGTCGTATCGTCGCTGCCAGCCTACTTGTGGTGGGTATTGCACCCGGATGCGGTCGTTCGACCACCCCGCCACCACCCGAGGCTACGCTGGCCCAGTCGGGCACACCAACACCGCCTCGACAGTTGACCCCGGCACGCGCCGCGAACTTCCTGCAGCGTTCGCTCGAGGCGGAGGCGCGCGGACTGGCCGACCCGTTCCGAGGCATCACAACAAACGGCGCAGCGCGCACAGGGCTTTTTCCGCTGCGCTCGACCGGTGTGTCAACAGCCCCCGTGCGCGAGGCCGCCAACGCGTTCGTCGCGGCCCTCACCCCGGCACAGCGCGCCAGGACCATGTACACCGTGGACGATACCGAGTGGCGCAGCTGGATGAATCAGCACTTTTACGTCCGGCGCGGTGTGGGATTCGACGAAATGACCGAGGCACAGCGCGCCGCGGCCTTCGGCTTGCTCCGGGCGTCACTGAGCGCGAAAGGGCTGCAGCTTTCGCGTGACATCATGAAGCTCAACCACACGCTCGGGGAGTTGAACAGCAACGACTTCGAGCAGTACGGCGAGTGGCTGTACTGGATCACCATCATGGGCAACCCCTCCGCCGACGAACCCTGGGGATGGCAGATCGACGGGCATCACCTGATCATCAACTACTTCGTGCTGGGTGATCAGGTCGTGATGACACCGAGCTTCTTCGGTTCGGAGCCGGTGATCGCCACGTCCGGCAAGTATGCCGGCACCACGATCCTGCAAGCCGAGCAAAACAAGGGGCTCGACTTCATGAAGAGCCTCGACGCGGTACAGCAGAGGCAGGCCACGGTCCGCACCACCAAGACCGGCAACGACAACGTCGGCGAAGCCTTCAGGGACAATGTCGTGCTGGACTATGCCGGTATCCGTGCATCGGCCCTGACACCGGCGCAGCGGGAGCAATTGCTGGATCTCGCCAATGAGTTCGTGCGGAACACACGGGATGGTCACGCCCGCGTCAAGATGGAGGAAATCCGGCGTCATCTGGATGAGACCTATTTCGCGTGGATCGGCGGGCTGGAACCGAACAGCGTGTTCTATTATCGGATCCATAGCCCGGTGCTGCTCATCGAATTCGATCACCAGCTCCCAGTGGGCATCCGCCACCTGTTTCCTGGTATCCGTGGTCCGGTGCGGGAACATGTGCATGCCGTCATCCGGACGCCCAACGGCAATGACTACGGCAAGGATCTGCTGCGACAACACTACGAGCAGCACCCGCATCCCCATCGGCATTAGTGGCCCGTCGGCGGCCAGCCGCTGCACCGTGCGCGCACACGGTCGGGCCGGCTCACTGATCCCGATCGTCGAGCGCGGGATTCGGGACAGCGCATTCGGTCAGGCCGCGAGCGACTGCTCCATCTCGAGTTTGAAGTGCTCCACCGCCTCACCCAGCAGCGCCGAGACCCGATCAAACTCACTGAGGCATTCGGCCGGGCCGTCAATGCCGGCCTCGATCGACGGCGCCACACCTGCGGCGTGCGAGCGTCCTCCGAGCCACGACACAATGATTTCCAGATGCGTCGACTGACCCTCGTCGGACTGATGAAACCACGCCTCGGACGCCGTAGGCATCGATGCCCCCTCCATGGTATACCACTGAATCACTTCGCCAGGTATGCAGTGCATCCTGAGCATGTTTCCACCCGCGGCACGGCACAACGGTCGCGCAAACGCCGGCCAGAGCCCCCGATCGCACCATTGTTCGTACACCTCATGTGGTGAGCGCTCGAGCACAATGGTTCGTTCGAATCGGAAGGGATGGGTTGCCGGTGGCACAGATGTGGTGGTTGGAGACATTGGTACGTGAGCCCGGAACGTCGACTCGCGCAAATGATGACCCGGGATCCATCAACGATGGCGCGTTCGTCCCGAGACCGCGACTGGTCGAAAGAGTGAGCCGTCTGCCTCCCTCCACCCTTTGGATCACATCGATGATGTACCACGGTTCTCGTTTGCGACGAGCTACAGCTGCACCGTTTGATTGTCCCCGCTGGTGTCGCGATTGCCGGTGACCGCACTCCTCACCAGCGAGATCAACGACGCGATCTTGCCGCCGGGCGTATCCCAATACTCCGCGGACTCCGCATCGACTCGCACGAGGCGAATGCGCGGATCGTCTGCGCTGTCAAACCATGCGCGCAGCAGGGGATTCCAGAGCTCATGCGTACGCGCCGGGTCCTGCACGATCTCCGCCATGCCGGTCACCGATACATAGCTCTCGCTCGACGACGCGTAGGCGACGTTGACGCGGGGATTCGCCGTGATCTCGGCGACCCTGTCGGACTGCACGTCCGTGAAGAACCAGATCGTTCCGTCAAACTCCACTTGCTGCGTCTGCATCGGTCGGCTCCGTGGTCGACCCGCGTCGTCAATGGTGACCAGCATCGCCATGCGGATATCCTTGATCAGCTCCGCCACCTTCGTGATGCCGTCGCGATCCGCGATATGATTCGTCATTCTTCGTGGCTCCTTTCATGAGGGCACGCGTCGGCACGGGCCGAGCCGGGCGTACGGCACGGTCGGTCGACAATGCCATTGCGCTGCAACTTCGACGCCGGGCGTTCTTGACGCTATTCGCCCTGAGGAGTAGAGCTCACTTGTCTGACATGCGTCCGTGCGCCTGTGGCGTCAGCGCGAATTGGTGCATTCGATGGTGCATTTGATGGGTTCCGCGTCAGATGAAAATCGCTCGTTCGGGCGATGCTTGATGCATGGTCCTGTGCGAACGTCCGTTCACGGCGTCGACCCACCGTCACACGGTTGCCGTCAGCGCACGCTGCGCGATCGGAAGCAATAACTCAGACACACGGCCGGCTGGGGCGCGACCAGCGGCGCCCGCTCGGTTGGGTGAGCAGCCTTGAATGAAGATCGCAGCCAGGGCATGTGGACCCAGTTCAAGGGGAAGATCCAGGAACAGTGGGGAAAGCTCACCAATGACGAAGTCGATCAGGTGGAAGGCAAGTGGGACCAGCTCTCGGGCTTGATTCAGTAGCGTTATGGACGCGCCCGCGATGAAGTCGAACTCGAAGTGCGCCGCTTTCGGGACCAGCATGATCGTCGCGATGCCGCGACGGCGGAATCGTTGTAGCGCGAGTCGTTGGAGCGCGGTCGGCGGGGCGGCGCGCGTGCGCGTCGTCCCGCGACCCTATTGACACTAGCGGCCAGCGCTGAGCGTCGCGGTGGCTCGCGCGACGGATTCCACGACCAAGCCCGGTGTGAGTACGGCGGGGAGAATTTCGGCGGCCGCCGTCGACGACGACGGATACAACACGTAGAGCGGCACCCCGCTGCGTCCGAACGACGCGAGCACCGTTGTGATCTCCGGATCACGAGAGGTCCAGTCAGCGCGCAACAACAGCACATTGCCGTCGACGAACGCCCGCTCGACCCGCTCCGTGTGCAGAGCAACGCGCTCATTCACCTGACAGCTCAGGCACCATGCGGCCGTGAAGTCCACGAAAACGGCGCGCCCTGAATCACGCGCGGCGGCGACGCGGGCAGCCGACCACGGCTCCCATCCGGCCGGCGTCTCACTGGCGCGGACGGCGGTCGCCGGTTGAGCAGCGATCACGGCACCGCCAGCACCGATCGTCAATACCAGCGCCGCCAGCGAGAGTGCGCTGCGCGTCGGCCGACCAGCATTCTGGGCGCGGCCCGCCAACCACCCGACCAGCGACACCACGACGGCAAACAGCAGCACCATCGCCACCTGATCGGATCCGACCTGACGACCGAGCACCCAGACCAACCACACCACGGTGGCGTAGAGCGGAAACGCGAGCAGTTGTTTGAGCGTCTCCAACCACGGGCCCGGACGCGGCAGTTTGCGCAGCAACGCCGGGCTGCTGGCAAATACCATATATGGTGTGGCGAGGCCAAGTCCCAAGGCGGTGAAGACAGCCAGTCCAATCAGGGCCGGCTGCGTCAGCGCATAGCCCAGTGCTGCACCCATGAACGGTGCCGTGCACGGTGTCGCCACGACAACCGCCAACAGGCCGGTCAGGAATGAATCAGAATAGCGCTCTCCGGCGCCCACGCCGCCCAGGCGTGTAAGACTCATGCCCATGGTGAAGACGCCGCTCAGGTTGAGGGCGAGCGCGAACACCACCAGCGCGATCACCGCCACGACGGCCGGCGATTGCAGTTGGAAGCCCCAGCCGAGTTGCGCGCCGCCGACGCGCAGTGCGAGCAGCGCGCCAGCCAGCGCCCAGAACGTCGCCAGCACGCCGAGCGTGAACACCAGCGCATGACGTCGACCGACCCGGCCACCGTCGTCATCACCCCCGCGTTCGACAAACGCGAGAATCTTGATCGACAGCACAGGGAAGACACATGGCATCAGATTCAGGATCAGACCGCCACCGAAGGCGAGTACGATGGCCAGCCAAAATCCGAGATCCGCTTCCGGCAGAGCGCTCGGGGCAATGCCAGACTGCGAACCATCGGCCGTTGCTGTGGTCGCATTCGACGTGGCCGCCCCTCCCGTACTTGTCGCTCCCGCATCGTCGATCATCGCGACCAGACGCGCAGCGCCCGGCGGAGCCGCGCGCAGGATCGGCGCGTCGAGTTGCACGCCCACCGCAGGTGCGCGCACATCCGCCAGCAGCACTCCACTGAAACGCGAGGACGTATCGGCAAATCGTCGCGCGACGGTCCACGCCATCACCAACGTATCGCCGGTGATCACCACACGTTGTGCCGCAGCGTGATCCAGCACATCAGTCGAATCGGGAATCGTATATGCGGCCCGGAGTGCAGGCCGCATCGAATCCGGAAATGTTGCCCGCAGCAGCAGTCTCTTACCATCGCGCCACACCGCGGTCTGCCACCCGGTCGCGGAGCGCACCAGCATGCGACGCGTTTCGCCGATCATCGACGCCCATCGCGAGTCAGTCGGCGATGTCGCCACCGGCACATCGAGTGTGACATGCGCACTCGCCGGGAGACAGACATCGGCGCAGACCAGGAAATCCGCGTCCGCGGCGAGCGCGATTCGTGTGCCCGGCGCCACGGATGGCGCGACGGACACGTCTGCCAAAACGAATACCTCGCGCTCATAGCCGTAGCTCATGAGTGGCGGTTGCGGCAGCACATGTGGCACCGGCCATCGCAACGCCGAAACCGTCACACCGGCCGGTGCGGTCCACTGCACCGTGAGCGGCAGGCCCGCATCACCGGGGTTCGTCCAATACGTATGCCATCCGCGATCCATGGTGATCCGCAGTGCAACGGTCGTCGTCGCGCCGGCACGCAGGCCATCTGACTCCGCCACCAGGGTGATGTCGCTATTCGGCGTGAGGTCGGACGGCGTCGACCCCTGAGCGCGAAGCGGATTCAGCGCGAGGCACAGCAGGGCGGCAGCATGGAGAAGGCGCATCAACTCGGGGCGGCAGGGAGAGAGCAACAAGAGGCCGGTCTGCAAACATAGACGGCTGACGTCCGAACGGTTCCGCGCCGGGCGGGCGCGGGTGGGACACGCGCGGACGGGGAACCGAATCGGGTGGAGCCGTCTACCTGTAGCAGTCTCCCAGCCTCTCCGCTGTACTCGGATGCCAACCCCACCTCGATTCCCAACGACTATGACCCTGCTCCGCTCCTTCCGACGTCGCCTGCGCCTCACATGCCTGCCGCTCGCACTCGGCGTCGTCTCGATTCCGGCCGTACGCACGGTCGGCGCACAATCGGCGACGATGCTCGGGACCTCGCGGCTACGGACATCGAACGCGTGGCCGTCGGCTCGACGGCGCCCGACTTCACGCTGGCGAAGTTCGGTGGCGGCACCACGACCTTGTCGTCGTTGCGCGGAAAGAAGAACGTGGTCCTCGTGTTTTACCGCGGCTACTGGTGCCCGTACTGCATCACGCAACTGAAGGAAATGCGCACGATGTTGACGGACGAGCTCAAACAGGACACCGAAATGCTCGTCGTGTCGATCGATGATGACAAAGGCACGCAGACGGCCATGACCCGCATCACCGCAGACGGCATGAAGGCCGACTTCGCGTTTTTGTCGGATCCGGACCATGCGGTGATCGCGCGGTATGGAGTGATGAACCCCGCTGGCAGCCGTCGCGGCATTCCCCATCCGGCGACCTACGTGATCGACAAGCAGGGAATGGTCCGCTGGCGCGATATCCAAACCGACTACAAGATCCGACCGACCAACGCTGCCGTATTGACTGCGGTCAAGGCGCTCCCCGCGCGCTGACCGTCACCCTCGTCTGAGGTATCGTCACATGCGTTGGACGCTCCCGATAGTCGTGGCCTCCGTGATCGGCGGCGCGTATACAATTGAGTCGTACCGTCCGGCCACCATGCCGGCCGGTACGACCGCCATCATGCGGTCGTCTGCGGCAACCCGCGTACCGCGAGACTCGGCGCGTCCCGCACCCGGATGGCGAAACACGAGCTGGCTGAATGTCGATGAGCCGGTCACGCTGGAGTCACTCAAGGGGCGCGTGGTCCTGCTCAACTTCTGGGTGTTCACCTGCTATAACTGCACGAATACGCTGCCATCCCTCCGAATGCTCGATGCGCAGTACCGCCCCCTCGGATTTTCCATCATCGGCATTCACACGCCGGAGTTCCCGCCCTACGCTGGTGAGCACGATCGCGGCAATGTTGCGAAAGCGCTCGCCAAGTATCGGATCACCTATCCGATCGCGCAGGATAACGATCGTGCCAGTTGGGACCTCTATCGCATACGGTACTGGCCCAGTTTCGTGCTGATCGACAAGCAGGGTCGGATTCGCTACGAAGGGTACGGTGAGTTTCACGTCGGCGACCAATGGCACATCGAATGGGAGCGCCGCATCAACACGTTGTTGTCCGAGTGAGTGTCCGGCGTCTGGTGCGATCGGAGGGGTCATCGGCCATTCGTTCCACCGCACTGGCGCTGCTGACAATCGCCGCGTGTGCGGAACCACGTACCGGAATCATTGCCCAATCCGAACTGGTGTCTCTTCAGCTATCAGGCTCACGCGACGATCGTATCATCCGCTTGGATCCGGCCCCTGGCGCACGCATCAATGCCCGCTTGCCACCGGTGCTCGAGTTGCGGGATGGCTCGTTGATCACCCTTTCAAGTGACGCGCTGACAGCCGACAGCGGCTACTTCGTGGCGAGCCCACGCGCCGCACTCCGACGCGAGCAAGCCCCAACCGGTACGCTGCGTGCGAGCGTCTGCCCAGCCGACGTGCGCGTGTGCCTGAGTGTCGTGCTGCCCGTGGCGCTGCCGGAGTAACGGCGACAGTCCGTGGCAACCGGTTTGCTCGACTTCAGCGATGCCGTGTGATGTGGTGATCCACTTCGTGGGAGTTGACGTACTGATCGTGTCAGGCTTGCGATGCCTGCCACACACTTCAACCACGAGAGACTCATGAAACGCCACACGATGTCCCGAACGTTCGCCGCGATTGCGTTCCTGCTACTTCCATCTGCTGTCTACGCGCAATCCACCGGCGCGATGATGGAGAAGGGAAAGATGGAGAAGGCGAAGAAGGATGCAGACGCGATGGACAAGATGAGCAGCAAGTCCGGCGACAAGATGGGCAAGATGGACGACAAGATGGGATC
>CAZMGX010000039.1:0-22042 GCA_964565915.1 uncultured Gemmatimonas sp. | reverse complement strand
CCCCCGACCCTCCGAGGATCCGTTGCGACAATTCGAAACGCGCTATGACCTTCGCCTGCACCTCCCCGATGCCGAGAGTGACGGGCTGGCGCCGGCCCGCGACGTCATCATCTGCGTGCGTCAGGGATCCACGCCGCTCGCCTGGCTATCGCGCGCCGTTCAGCACACGCGCGCGCGCCAGCAGCGGCTGCGGGTTGTGCTATTGTGGAGTCGAGACTTGCCACCCGTCTGACCCGTTCGGCCTCCCCTCGGCGGCGGCACCATGCTAGTCTCCGCGCCATGTGGGCCGATTCTTTGCTGGCGCTCGAGCGCGGACATCTGCTGCGATTGGGCGCGTGGGGTGCCGGCAGCGTCCTGATAGGGACGCTGCTGCTGGCCATGCTGGTCTGGCGCCGAACCGACGCGACATTCTTGCGCCACTTCGGGATACAGACCGCCGCCTGGGGGGCGGTCGACCTCGCCATCTGCGCGTGGGCGTGGCGCGGTTTGTCCCTGCGTGACTTTGCCGGTGCGCAAGCACTCGTGAACTTCCTGTGGCTCAACACGGGACTCGACGTCGGCTACGTGCTGATGGGCGCCACGCTGGCGCTGGCGTGCCGGCGTCCCGCTCCTCGTCCCGCAGGGATCGGCGCCGGTGTTGGCATCGTGCTGCAGGGGATCGCATTGTTCTTGCTCGACATTCGGCTCATCGCGCTCATTGGCCCGGTGCGATAGCCGCTCTTCGTCCGCGAAACGGTGCGGACAGGCAACACGCTTCACGGAGTGCTGATGGAACCGGTCATACCAGACCTGCGCGACCTTCCCCGCAAGGCTGCCTACGCGCAGCTGCTGGACCTGCAGCGTCTGCTGCTGGACGGATCGAACGATGCCATCGCGGGGATGGCCACCACGAGCGCGTTGCTGCATCACGCGTTTGGGCACCTGTGGACGGGTTTCTATCGTGTGGTGGAGCCCGGCGCGCTGTTGCGGGTTGGTCCGTATCAGGGTTCGCTCGGTTGTCTCGACATCGCCTTTGGCCGCGGTGTCTGCGGCACGGCGGCCGCGGAGCGCCGCACCGTCATCGTGGAGGATGTCCACGCGTTTCCGGGCCACATCACGTGTGATCCGCGCTCACGCAGTGAAATCGTGGTTCCGGTCTTCGACGCAGCCGGTGATCTGCTGGCCGTGCTCGATATCGACTCGTCCGTACCCGGTGCGTTTGATGCGGCCGATCGTGATGGACTGGAAGCCCTGGTGGCTTGGTTTGCCGGAACGAGGTATGTTCCTCTCCCCTCCTGACCCCTTCCGATGCCGACTCCGGTGATGACGGGCTATTCCGATCGCATCAATCATGCCTTCGCGTTCGCGGCGAAGCACCATGACCAACAGGTGCGGAAAGGCACACGGCTGCCGTATCTCACGCATCCCGCCAACGTCGCCGTCATCCTCACCCGCTACGGCTGCACGGACGACACCGTGGTTGCCGGCATCCTGCACGATGTGATCGAGGACTGTGTGCGCGAGGGCTGGACGCGCGAGATGCTCGAGGAGCGCATTGCCCACAAGTTCGGCAGCAGCGTGCTCGAAACGGTGTTGTCCGTCACCAAGCGGCGCACGGACGAGGACGGCATCGAGATGTCGCATGAGGATCGGCGTGACGACTATCTCGATCGACTCGAACTGGCGAGCGAGGATGCGCTCTGGGTGTGCGCCGCCGACCAGGTGCACAACGCCAACTCCATCCTGTCCGACTTGCGTCGGACCTCATTCCCGGAAACGGTGTGGGGTCGGTTTTCGGCAGGGCGTGAGGGAACGGTGCGCTGGTACCAGCGCGTCGCCGAGCGTTTGCGCGAGATCGGCTTCACCGCTCCAATCGTGGATGAGCTGGCGTCAGCGGCGGACGAGCTCAGCCGCCGCTGACCGCCGCCGCGCTCACGCCGGCTGCAGGACGCTGTAGTTCTTTTCGACGTACTGGTCGAGAATCACCAGAAACTCCTTCACGATGTGGTCACCCTTGAGGGTGGTGAAGAGTTTCCCGTCCACGTACACGGGCGCCTTGGGTTCCTCAAAGGTGCCGGGCAGTGAAATGCCGATGTTGGCGTGCTTCGATTCGCCCGGTCCGTTCACGACACAGCCCATCACCGCAACTTTCATCTCGACGACGCCTGGTCGGGACTCGCGCCAGACCGGCATCTGCTCGCGCAGGTAGCCCTGAATGTCTTCCGCCATGTGCTGGAAGAACGTGCTGGTGGTGCGTCCACACCCTGGACACGCGGTGACCTGAGGAGCAAACGAGCGGAGTCCGAGCGACTGGAGAATCTGCTGCGCGACGAACACTTCCTCGCGGCGATCACCATTGGGCTTCGGGGTGAGTGAGACACGAATGGTGTCGCCGATCCCTTCGGAAAGCAGGATGGCGAGCGCTGCGCTCGACGCGACAACACCCTTGTTGCCCATACCCGCCTCCGTGAGCCCAAGGTGCAACGGATAGTCACACCGCGCGGCCAGCCGACGGTAGCACTCGACGAGATCGGGCACGACGGAGATCTTGGCGCTCACGATGATCTTGTCGTGGCTGAGGCCCACTTCCTCGGCCAGCGCGGCCGACCGCAGGGCACTTTCCAGCATCGCGTCCATGTACACGTCTTTGGCGTCTCGCGGCTCGGCCGATGCGGCGTTCGCGTCCATCATCTGCGTGAGCAGGTCCTGATCGAGCGAGCCCCAATTCACGCCGATTCGCACCGGCTTGTCATGGTCGATCGCGGCCTGCACGATGGTGGTGAAGTTGGCATCCCGATGCCGCGAACCGACGTTGCCCGGATTGATCCGGTACTTGTCGAGGGCGGCGGCGCACGCCGGGTACTTGGTCAGCAGCAAGTGCCCGTTGTAGTGGAAGTCCCCGATCAGCGGCACGTCGAGCCCGCGATCGGTGAGCCGTTGCCGGATTTCCGGGACCGCCTGCGCCGCTTCGTCGTTGTTGACCGTGATGCGGACCTTTTGCGATCCCGCTTCGAAGAGGGCCGCGACCTGATCTGCCGTACCCGCGGCGTCGGCGGTGTCCGTGTTGGTCATGGACTGCACCACGACCGGGTGGCCCGCACCAACGGGGACACCGCGGACCCACGTGGTTACGGAGGGACGACGAGAAGCAAAAGGCACAATTCGGCTCTGGGCTAAGGACCCGGGTAAGGTAGCGCGGCTGACCACGAGAGCCCAAGTTCCGGCCATGGCAGAGAATCCTGACGAAACGACCGAGGCCGCACCGGCCCCCGCATCCGCCCCCCGTAAGTCCTTCGCGCGCCGTCACTGGGGCAAGTTGACCGTCTTCACGCTCCTCGCCGCGCCGATCACGGTGTTCACCCTCTGGGCGCTCATTACGCTCAACTGGAGCTACTCCAGCGGACAACGGGCCGGCTACGTGCAGAAGATGTCCCGCAAGGGGTACGTCTGCAAAACGTGGGAAGGGGTGCTGTATACGGACATCGCCAAGGGGTTCCGCTCCGACAGCTTCACCTTCACCGTGCGCGACGACTCGGTCGCCCACGTGATCGAGGGACTCAGCGGCAAGCGCGTGACCCTGCACTACGAACAGCACATCTACGTGCCGACCTCGTGCTTCGGCGAGACGGAGTATTTCGTGTCGCGCGTCGACACGATTCCGGAGTAGTCGCGCGTTCGCTCCAAGGATCTCGCTCGAAAGGATGAGCGACGCGATCCTGGCGCGCGCGTGAATCGTTCGCAGGCTCCGCGGGTATTGTCTCCCACACGATGGCACGGTGTGATCGTGCATGGCGATGCGCCGTCATCGCGTGGTCAATTCAATCACTCTGCGGGAGAACCTGTGAAAATTTCGACGAAGCTGTTCGGTCTCGTTGCGCTCGCCGCGCTGCCGATGGTGGCGCAGGCACAGTCGACACGGACCGTCTCGGTCGGTGTCAGCGGCGGCATGTCACTCCCGATGGGCGACCTGTCGGACGGCTTTGACGCCGGATACAACGTCGCCGGTCACGTATACTTCAAGCCGTCCACGATGAAGCTTGCCTTGCGTGGCGACGTGAGCTACGACAGCTGGAAGGGCAAGGGGAGCAACAGCGTGGTCGATGCGAAGTTGAGCGCGCTGGGCATCACCGGCAATGGTCTGTTCTATGTCGGCGAGTCGACGGCCGCCATGCGCCCGTATCTGCTGGTCGGTGGCGGCATGTACCGCACCAAGTCCACGACGACGGTCGCCAACATCGAGTCCTCGTCCACCTCGACGGATCCGGGCATCCAGGGCGGTGTCGGACTGTCCTTCAATCTCTCCGGCTTCAACACGTTCCTCGAAGCCAAGTATGTGAACGTGTTCGGCGACAACGAGAGCTACAACTTCGTGCCCATCTCGTTCGGCGTGCGCTTCTAGCCCTGCTGGCCCACGCACCCTCGATCCCCGGGGGCGTCGCCGACCGCGATGCGGTCAGCGACGCACCTGGGGATAGAACTTGAGTCCAATGTTGAATCGCGTGCTGTTGGAGTTGTCGGCATCATCGACGTCGACGCTGATCGATCCGATCTTGACCGTATTGAACTTGCCGGCCGAGAACAGCAGCCCCACGTCGAGGGCGAGGCGCTCCGAGAAGAAGTACTGCACCCCACCGCCCAGCGTCCCGGCGGGCCCGGAAATCGAAACCTCGGTGGTGCTGAGGAGGTTGTTGTCGATGTCCGCACTCGCGATGCGTGACGTGAACGCTGCCGTCAGATACGGTACCCACGCACGCGCGGGATTCGCGAAGCTGTAGCGAAGCCCGAGATCACCGTGGCCCAGCGCATACGAGCCGCCAATCTCGGAATCCGCGATGTCGACGTTCGCGGCGTCCACGTTCAGGTAGAGCTGAAGCTTCTTCGAGAAGCCGTAGCCGAGGACGAGGCCGAGGCCGCCCCCCGACTCACTGCTGCCGCCTTCGTACGCCAACGCAGAGCCGTTGAGATGTGCGCCGACCATGAAGCCGGCCGTGTTCGACCGACCGGACGCTGTCGACTGAGCGTGCAGATCCGCGCCGGTCAGTACGGCGAGCAGGAGGCAGGCGCCGATGGCGCGTGACGCGACGGGGATCATGGGCACTAGCCGGGTTCGAGACGAGGCGGATTCCGTATCGGTGGGGTCACCGAACGGAGACGGGGCATGTATAATCTGTGGCGCAGCAGAACCGTCCGTTATGCCCGGATTCCGCGATGATTCTGGGAACCGGTCCTGCTGCCACGCGCACCGTCCGGGCTGGATCGGGTCGGTGGCGACACATCCATCCCGTTGGAGGAAGCATGAAGCGATCGTTGCAGATCGTCGGTCTGGCCGGCTTGCTGGCGTTGCCAGTGGCCGCGCAGGCGCAGACCACGAAGTCCGTGTCATTCGGCGCCAGTGGCGGTATGTCCCTCCCCATGGGTGACCTCAGTGATGGGGCCGAAGCGGGCTTCACCGTGGCTGGCCATATCTTCCTGAAGCCGGCCTCGATGAAGAAGCTCAGTCTTCGCGGTGATGTCTCCTACGACAGCTGGGGTGCGAAGGGGGCCATCGGACAGGTTGCGGACGGGTCGATCAGCAGCCTCGGGTTCGTCGGCAACGTCATCTTTCCCGTTGGCGACGACGGGGCGGGCATGCGTCCGTACCTGTTGGCTGGCGGCGGCATGTACCGGACCAAGGCGTCCTATTCGGTGCTCGGGTTCTCTGGGTCGGCCTCATCGACCGATGCCGGCATTCAGGCCGGCGGCGGGTTCGAGTTCAAGCTTTCCGGCTTCTCGACCTTCCTCGAGGCGAAGTTCGTGAACGTGTTCGGCGACGGGAGCAGCTCGCAGTACATCCCGATCTCGTTCGGCGTGCGGTTCTAGTCGCGCGGC
Organism: uncultured Gemmatimonas sp.; assembly: GCA_964565915.1. GTDB lineage: Bacteria > Gemmatimonadota > Gemmatimonadetes > Gemmatimonadales > Gemmatimonadaceae > Gemmatimonas. The sequence goes on along the minus strand of CAZMGX010000039.1, from coordinate 16,195 downwards.
AAGCGCAGACATCGCCGCACCGCAGTCGAGCCGGTCGTCACCGCAGGTGGCGACCGGCTTGGTCGTTTCCGGTGCGATCGTACACCTTTCGACATGCCCTCTTCAGACGCTCTCTCGCCGGTTGTTGTCGTTGGTGCCGGTATCGCCGGACTGATCTGCGCCATTGAACTCCACAAGGCCGGGCGACCCGTCGTCGTGCTCGAGCGAGCCACGGACGTCGGCGGACGCGTGCGATCGACCGTGATGCACGGCATGACGATCGATCATGGCTTTCAGGTGCTGTTCACGGCGTACCCGACGCTCAGTGGCTATCTCGATCAGGTCGCACTCGCGCTGCGCACCTTCCAGCCTGCGGCGCACATCGTGCGGGACGGTCGGGCCTCCCTGATCGGTGATGCCTGGCGCGATCCGTCGCTGCTGCTCGATACGGTGCTCGCGCGCGCGGTCTCAACCGGCGACAAGCTGCGCCTGCTGGCGCTTCGACGCTTTGCGCAACAGCTCTCGATCGACGATTGCTTCGCCGCGCGTTTCGACGCGGTCTCTACCCGCGAGTTTCTGGTATCCCGCGGGTTCGGCGCCGCGGTGATCGACGGGTTCTTCGCGCCATTCTACGGCGGCATCCTGCTGGATCGATCCCTGTCTACGAGTGCATCGGTCCTGCTGTTCACCTTCAAGATGCTGGCGGACGGGACCACGGCGGTGCCGGCGCGCGGCATGGGTGCGATCAGTGCGCAACTGGCGGCGCAACTGCCGCCGACCGCGGTGCGCGTTGGCGTCGGCGTCCGCGCACTGGTCGTGCGTGACGGACGTGCCTCGGGTGTCGTGCTCGACGACGACAGTGAGTTCGAGGCGGCGCATGTCGTCCTCGCAACCGATCCGTCATCCGCCGCCGAGCTCGCACGCACCGCGGGGTTGTCGCTCGAGGTGCCGTCGAGCGCGCACGGGTGCACGACGATCTACTATCACACGACGCGGACCCCGTTGCCGGGCAAGGCCCTGTGGCTCAACGCCGATCCGCAGGCGGTGGTAAGCCACGCCGTGACGCTGACCGACGTCGCGCCGGAGTATGCTCCCGACGGTGTCGCATTGCTCGCCGCGACCGCCGTCGGTGATGCGGCGCGCCTGGATGATGTCGCGCTGGACCAGGCGGCACGACGGGAGATTGGTCAGATGGCGGCGGCCGGCGGTGGCGGCGCTGCCGAACTGAACCGATTGGCGGTGTGGCGAGTACCATATGCGCAGTTTGCGCAGCCGCCGGGGTGGCGTACCCATCGACCGACCATTGCGTGTGGTCTGCCGGGGCTGTGGCGAGCCAGCGAGTTCCTGCATTCCAGTTCGCTCGAAGGCGCGGCGCGCGGTGGCCAGAGCGCGGCGCGCGCCATCCTGCAGACCCCATGACCCTTCTTCGTTGCGGTCCAACATGATCGATTCACGCGGCCACCTTCCTGCGCGGCACTGGCGCGCTCCTTTGAGCGCCCGGTATCTGGTGGCGCTCCTGCTCGTTTCGGCGCCATTCCGGAACCTGTCATCACAGACACTGGCCCAACAGACGCGTCAATCGGCGTCGAGTCCGACCCGCATCATTTCGGCGAATCCGTTTCTCCCGCTCCTGGGGTACTTCGCCGCCGAGTTGGAACAGCGCCTGTCGAACGCCGCATCAGTGGCCGTGTCGGGATCACACATCGAGCCGGACAATGCACGCTACACGAACGTGGACCTGAAGGGTCGACTCTACCCGACTGAACGGGGTCTGCATGGGTTCAACATGGCTGCGTCGCTCGGGTTTGCGCGCATCCGTCAAACGGAAGACTTCGAGTGCGCGGCCGAACCGTGCCCGGCGCCGAAGGCCTTCTCCACGGGCAGCTTCGCCGTTGAACTGGGGTACCAGTGGCTGCTTGGTCCCAGCAAAGTGACGGTCGTTTCGGTTGGCGGCGGCGCCAAGCGCTATCTCGGGAGTGACGACAAGTTCACCAGCATCAATCGGGTCATGCCGACGCTGCGACTCAACGTCGGCTACGCGTTCTGAGCATCGGACACCGAACGCTGACGTGACAAGGGGGACGACACGCCGTGTCGTCCCCCTTTCTGTACCGCTGGTACCCGGCCGTCGGCCGGAGCCGCCGTCGAATCAGAACTTGAACGAGAGGCCGGCAAACAACAGCGGAATGTCGCCGAATCCGAGCTGGCCCATGAGGCTGGTCTTGTCGTTGACGCCATAACGAATGCCGCCCTGGATACCGAATCCGGTGTCGCTGTCGCTCGCACTGATGCCCGGAATGCCGACATAGTCACCGCTGTAGCTGACACGCACGATACCAGCGCTCGCGCCCGCGTACAGGTCGAGCTTCGGCTGATTCGGCACTTCAAAGTGCACGTTACCGATCGCCATGACCGGCATCACGGACAGCGTGTATTCGGACAGGCCGAAGCTCTCGCTGTCGCGGACATACCCGAGCAGACCGCCGACACCCAGCTTGATCTTCGGCGCGATCTCGAGAATCCCGACTTCAAATGAGCCACCGCCGCCGAACCCTTCGTAGTCACCGCCGGCCATCACGCCGAGCGAAAGGATCTTCGAGCCCTTCTGGAAGGCCTGAGCGGCCGCCTCGTGGGTCGGCGCGGCGAGCAGGGCAGCCACCGCCATGGTACCAATGATCTTCTTCAGCATCTGAGCTATCCTCGTACTACGGGTTGAACCACGAATGAATCCCAGCGCACCGCCACGCGGCGGCACCGCGCGCGACGGCGACGCAATGCGAGTCCTACGAACGTCGATCGACAGGGTTTCGCGGTTCGACGATAGCCCGTGCCTGCGAGCCCCGCAAGCGTTGCAAACGCGCCGGGCCTCGCGAGACCACGCGGCGCACGCAGACGCGGGATTGACGGCCTCTTGGATTCACGCGACTATTGCGCGATCCGAAGCGCCCTTCGGATCGACGTAATCCCTCAACGCCCAGGAGTTGCGAACAATGCGCAGAGTGCCCGTTCGTCGTGCCGTCATGGCGACCGTCCTCCTTTCGACCGTTGCCACTTCAGGCTGTTTCGGCTCGTTCCCGCTCGTCCGGAAGCTCTACACGTACAACAAGGGTCTCTCGGGCAAGTGGATGCAGGAGCTGTTCTTCCTGGCGACGGGCGTGCTGCTACCGGTCTACGGGGTGGCCGGCCTGATCGACATGGTGATCCTCAACTCGCAGGAATTCTGGACCGGCAAGAGCAGCGTCGCCCTTGGGCCGGAAACGTCGACGAAGGTCCTCACACGCGGGAACGTCTCGATTACGCAAATCATGACGAAGCTGGCCGACGCCAAGACGATGGTGCTGGAAGAGCGCGTCGATGGCATCCTCAAGAGCCGCACCACCGTTCACCAGCCGAATGGCTCGCCGGTGGTGAGCGTGGAGACCGTCTACAGCAACGGCACCACAGAGAAGCGCACGCTGACCGCGGACGAAGCGGGTAAACTGGTCATCGCGAGCGCCAACGGAACCCGTCGTGTGCTGTCCGAGTCCGAGGTGGCGTCGCTCTCGGCGCGTTTCGGACGGCTTGAGGCGAGCCGCGTGGCGACCACGAGATAGTCGCCACTTTCAGGCGAGCGGGGCCCGGACGGCGTCGACGGCACTAGCCGTCGACGCCGTCTTCACGTTCGTCGCTCGCACTCAACAGCGCGGGAATGTGACCGATGGCCTCGACCACGTGATGCGCTCCGGCCTCCTGCAGGCGCTGCGGGGACATCAGGTCGGAGAAGCCGATCACCGTCATTCCGGCGGCGCGGGCACCTCGCACTCCCAGTGGACTGTCTTCCACCACGACACACCGCGACGGCAATACCCCCAGCGTGCGAGCGGCATGCTCGAATAAATCGGGCGCCGGCTTCGGACGGGCCACATCGGTCGCCGAGAATCGTCGACCGGCAAAGCGTGCCAACAGCCCCGTCACGCCCAGCGTGGTTTGCATCTTGGCGTGTTCACCGTTCGACGCGACCGCATAAGGGAGCTTGGCCTCGTCCAGCCGATCCAGCAGCGCGATGATCCCCGGCACCGGGCGCAGTTCGCTCGTGAGCGTCGCCCGCATGATGTCATGGTACCGGGTCAGCAGGTCATCCGGTGGGGCGTGCCCGAGTCGCTCCGTCACGATGTCCACGCACCGCTGCATGGAGTTGCCCATGAACGTGTCGAACATCTGGGATGGCGTGAACGCGAGACCCAGCTCTCCCAGCAACTGCGCGAAGACCCGTGCGGAGATGCGCTCGCTGTCCACCAGCACGCCATCACAATCGAAGATGACGAGATCGAAAGGCCGGGCCGTTTCGGTCAACGTGGCACGGCCTCGTTACCGCAAGGCAACATCGTTGCCCAGCGCAGGATCGGGTGGTGCCAAGCTGGCGCGCGCGTCGGTGATTTGCGCGGCCACGGCATTCGGTCCCGTGCCGCCGGCAATGTCACGGGCCGCAAGGGATGCCTCCGCGCCCAACGCGTCGCGGGCATCGTCGCCGAACAGCGCGTGCGCCGCGTGAAAGCGCTCGGCGGGCAGCGCATCGAGCTCGATCCCCGCCTCTTCAGCCGCACGCACGAGTGAGCCGACCGCGCCGTGCGCCTCGCGGAAGGTGGCGCCCTTCTTGACCAGATAGTCGGCGAGATCCGTGGCCATCATCGCGCTCGAGACCGCCGCTCTCATGCGGGCGCGATCGAAGCGCAACTCCGCGATCGCTCCGGCCATCGCCGGCAGCACCAGCAGCAGCAAGTCCACGGCATTGAAGAGGGCGCGCTTGTCATCCTGCAAGTCCTTGCTGTACCCACTCGGCAAACCCTTGATGGTGGCCAGCATCGAGACGAGGTCACCGAGGACCCGCGCTCCCGAGCCGCGCGCCAACTCGAACACATCGGGATTGCGCTTCTGCGGCATCATGCTCGAGCCCGTGGAGAACCCGTCGCCGAACTTCACAAAGCCGAACTCTCCGCTGCCATAGATGATCAGATCCTCGGCGATGCGCGAGCAATGCACGGCCATCATGGTGCAGACGAACAGCGTCTCCGCGACGAAGTCGCGGTCGCCCGTGGCATCGATGCTGTTGGGCGAGATGGCCGCAAAGCCCAGCGATTCCTTGAGCAGCACGCGTGACACGGGAAACGCGCTGCCGGCGATCGCCCCGGAGCCCAGCGGCAGGGTGGCGGCACCATGTTTGGCATTCGCCAATCGCCGCCGATCGCGATCGAGGGGCCAGAAGTGAGAAAGCAGCCAGTGGGCGCCGCTGACCGGCTGGGCGCGTTGCAGATGCGTGTACGCCGGCAGAATGGCGTCCGTCAGCGTCTCCGCCTGGGTCAGCAGGGCCTGCTGCAATTCTTGCGTGGCGACGTCGAGTTGCTGACAGGCCGCCATCGTCCACAGCCGAGAGGCGGTCGCGACCTGATCGTTGCGCGAGCGACCGGTGTGCAACTTCGAGGCGACGGTACCGGCCTCCTCGTGCAGCAGCCGGTCGATCATCGTATGGATGTCCTCATCGGTTCCGATCGGTGCGGCCCCGTCGGCCAAACGCTGGCCCACCCGATCCAACCCCTGTTGCAAGGCGTCGCTCTCGTCGACGGTGAGCACACCGGCGTGCCCAAGCGCGAGCGCCCAGGCCTTGGACAGGCGGATGTCGTGCGGCCACAGCCGGAAGTCGGTGCCGATCGAGCGATTGATGGCGTCGAGGAGTGGCGAGGGGCCGCCGGCAAAGCGACCTCCCCACAGCTTGTGCGTATTGCCGTCTGTCGTGGTCACGAGAGTCTCTGGTACGCGGCGCACTGTCGTGCGGCGCTGCTGGTGCGTGCGGCGTTGTGAAGCGGTGGGGCGAAAGCTAATCCGCGGTGTCAGTCGCGCAGATAGGCCTTCAGGCGCTTCACGACCCGCTCGCGACCGGGCATCGACCGGCAGATGATCAGCACCGTATCGTCTCCCGCGATGGTGCCGGCGATGTCGGGCCACGCCAGCTGGTCGAGTGCCTCCGCGACCGGCTGCGCTCCCGACTTCATGGTGCGCGCCACGGCCAGGACCTGCACGCCTTCCACGCCAACGAGCAACTGCGGGAGCATGGCCTCGAAGTGGCGGGTTTCGTCGTCGCTGTGCCCGCCGCCACTGTCGGGAAAGGCATAGCGGACACGGCCGTGTTCGTCCGGGATGCGCGCCAGCCGCAGTTCGCGCAAGTCACGCGAGAGCGTGGACTGGGTCACATCCCATCCGCGTCGCACGAGTTGCTTGCGCAACTCCTCCTGGCTCGCGACGGCGCGCGCCGTCACGATCTCGCGAATGGCATGGTGACGATCGGTCTTGTCGGCCACGGAGGCTCCAGGGAAACGGATTGACAGGGCAGGGATGCAAAATTATGCATTCATTGTGCATAAAGTCCAGTCCATTCGCGTTGGCGTCCTCGGCGCCAGCGGCTATTCCGGTCGCGAACTCTGCGCGCTCATCGCCGGGCATCCGCACTGCACGCTCGCGTTCGCCACGGCGAATGCGCAGCGCGGCTCGACCCTGCGCGTTCGTGCCAACGGTCACGTGCATGACGTGGTGCTCGTCGGGGCCGACGATGTTGACCTGGCCTCCGCCGATCTGGTGTTCGCCGCATTGCCGCATGGCGCCTCGGCCGAGTGGGTGGCGAAAGTCATCGCGGCGGGGGCCCGCGTGGTCGACCTCTCGAGTGATCTCCGCCCCGGACATGGCGGTGTCTTGCATGGCTTGCCTGACGGCATCCCGGCCAACGCGCCCTACGGCTTGCCCGAGCTGTTTCGCGAATCCATCCGCGGCGCGCGTGTGGTCGCAAATCCGGGGTGTTACGCCACCAGCGTGTTGGTGGCCCTGGCACCACTCGCGCGCGCGGGGTTGATCGCACCGGGGGCGACGGTGACGATTTCAGCGGCGAGCGGCGTCAGTGGCGCCGGCGCGTCGCCGAAGCTCGAGTACCTCTTCGCCGAGGTGACGGAGAATTTTCGCGCGTATGGCGTGGGCAACTCGCATCGGCACCTGTTCGAAATGCGCTCGACGATGCAGCAGCTGGGCGCCGACTGCGACCTGTTGTTCACACCGCATCTGCTGCCGGTCGATCGTGGCATCCTCTCCACGATCAGCGTGCCGCTGTCCCGACCCGTGGAGGACGCCCTGGCGCCCTTCGAGGCCGCCTATCGCGACGAGCCGTTCGTCGAGCTCACGCGCGACCTGCCAGCGCTGGTCGACGTGCAGCATCGCAACGTGGTGCGCATCGGCGCGCGTATTCCCACGGGGCTGCGTACGCCGACGCTGCTCGCCTTCAGCGCGATCGACAACTTGGTGAAAGGGGCCGCGGGGCAGGCCGTGCAGAACATGAACCTGATGTTCGGGTTCGATGAGACCTGTGGGCTGCATACATGAGGACGTCGCAAGCGACCGACGGCCTGATGGTCGTCAAGCTCGGCGGTCGAACGCAGGCGGATCCGGCGTTGCCGGCGGCGCTGGCGTCACTTTGGTCACGGAGTGGCGGGCGCCTCGTCGTCGTCCATGGTGGTGGTGACCAGATCAGTGCGCTGCAACGGATGCGGGGCGAGGAGCCCGTCTTCGTCGGCGGGCGTCGCGTGACGACGGAAGGTGTGCTGGAACTCGTGCGTATGGTGCTGTCGGGGCTCGCGAACAAGCAGCTGGTCTCCGCGCTCACGGAGGCCGGTGCGCCCGCGGTCGGCATCTCCGGCGAAGATGCCGGGTTGCTGCGAGCCATCCCGATCGATGTCCCCACCTTCGGATTCGCGGGTACCCCGACGCGCGTCGATCGACGGCTCATCGACACGCTGCTGGCCCAGGAGTTCCTGCCGGTGATCTCGCCCGTCGCGACGCACGATGATCAATCCATTGGCGGCGCGCTGAACGTGAATGGCGATGATGCGGCGGCCGCGATTGCCGCGGCGCTGGCCGCCGCGGAGCTGTTCCTGTTGGCGGACGTTCCCGGTGTGCTCGACGACGACCGTCGCCGCATTCCCGAGCTCTCACTCGCCATGGCCAGAGATCTGGTGGCCTCGGGTGTGGCGGGCGGCGGCATGGCGGCCAAGCTCGATGCGTGCGCCATCGCGCTTGATGGCGGTGTCGGTCACGTGCGCATCGGCGATCTGGCGGCGCTCGGCGTTCGCGAGGCCGGCACCACCATCGTTGCGTAGCCCACCATCCCGTGCGGCGTACACTGTCTTTTCCGGATTTTCGACCATGACACCCACGACCATGCCCTCGCCCGTCGCGCCCATCACGTTCACGCCGACGTCGGCTCCGGCCGACGCAGTCATCGCCTCGACACCTGACGCGTCCTCGACGCCGGCGCTTCTGGGCACCTACAAGCGACAGGCGCCACTGTTCGTGCGCGGGGACGGGGTCTACCTCTTCGATGACGCCGGTACGCGGTATCTCGATTTCGTGGCCGGCATCGCCGTGACCGCGCTGGGGCACGGTGATGCAGGCGTCATGGGGGCGATGCAGGAGGCGATGTCGACTGGACTGCTGCACACGTCCAATCTCTATCGCACGGAACCCGGTGAACGGCTCGCGCAGTGGTTGGTCGCCAATTCGTTTGCGTCCAGCGTGTTCTTTTGCAACTCGGGCGCGGAAGCGAACGAAGGGGCGTTCAAGTTTGCCCGGCGCTGGGCGCGTACCGACGAGACGCCCGCAAAGCACGAAATCGTTGCCGTGCGCGGATCGTTTCACGGTCGCATGCCCGGGACACTGGCCGCCACGGATCGCCCGGCTTACCGACTGCCGTTCCGGCCGCTCATGGGTGGCGTCTCGATCGTCGAGCGCGATCTTGCCGAGCTGCGCACGGTCCTGAATCGCGAGACGGTGGCGGCGGTGATCGTCGAGCCGATCCAGGGTGAGGGCGGCGTGCGTGTGGTCGACCCGGAGTTTCTGCGCGGCCTTCGCGAGCTGACGCGCGAGCGCAACGTTCTGCTGATTCTCGACGAAATCCAGTGCGGCCTCGGTCGGACTGGTAGTTTCTTCGCATACGAGCAGTTGGGGATCGAGCCGGACATGCTGACGCTGGCGAAGCCATTGGCTGGCGGACTGCCGATGGGCGCGATCCTGGTGACCGCCGATGTCGCGCGTGCGATCCAGCCGGGTGATCACGGCACCACGTTCGGCGGTGGGCCGCTGCTGGCGCACGTCGCGCATCATGTCGTGCAGCGACTGGCCGATCCCGCCATGCTGGCCCACGTGCGGGAGACCGGCGCGTGGTTCGGAGCGCAGTTGCACGGCATCGCCGAACGCACGGGCCGCGTGCGCGATATTCGCGGCCAGGGGCTGATGTGGGGCATGGATGTCCACGAGCCTGCCGCCGCCGTGATCGCCCGCGCATTTGCGCAGGGTCTGCTGCTGGTGAGCGCCGGGGAACACACGATCCGCTTTCTGCCGCCCCTCGTGATTTCGCGCGAGGAACTGTCGGCCGGTCTGGCGATTCTCGAGCGCGCGCTCACCGCCTGATTCGCGGCCGGACGCGACGTTCATGTACATCCCCGCCCCGTTCAGGGAAGCGGATCGGACCGTGCTGGAGGCGTTCATCGAGGCGCATCCACTCGGTGTGCTCGTGACCGGATCACCCGCGGCGGGGCTGTACGCGACGCACCTGCCGTTGATGCTGGATCGTGATCGCGGGGCCAACGGCGTGTTGCGCGGGCACATCGCGCGGGCCAATCCGCATCACCATCTGGCCGGCGCGACGGCGGACGCGCTGGTGATTTTCTCCGGAGACGATGCGTACGTCACGCCGGGGTGGTACCCGTCGAAGGCGCGCCATGGCAAGGTCGTACCTACTTGGAACTACATCGCCGTGCATGTGCAGGGTACGGTGCGATTCGTCGACGATCGGGAGTTCCTGATGACGCACCTGGATCGATTGACGGCGACACACGAAGCCGGGCGCGCGCACCCATGGGCGATGTCCGACGCGCCGACGGCGTACATCGAGCAGATGGTGGCCGCCGTGCTCGGCGTCGAGATCGAGATTGCGTCGCTCGAAGGGAAATGGAAGCTCAGCCAGAATCGCACCGAGGACGACATCGACGGGGTCGTCGACGGCCTGCATGCGTCGCCGGACGCGCAGGCGCGCGCTGTGGCGGCGCACGTTGCGGCACATCGTCCGCGCCGGGAAAAAAGTTCGCACTAGTGCGCGGGCGGGAAATGCGCAATATTCCCGTCGCCTTCACGTGCCTCCGTGAACGGTGCGGGAACGTCACGCGGTGATTTCGCGTGCTTCAGCCGCGAAGCTCACCGACCCGCGCAGGTAGTGCACCGGCGGTGAAGCACCTGTCCTGGCGCGTCGATCCGGCGACGTGCACGAGGCCGGACAGGTGCTGCCGCTCCGGCGCCCGCGTTCCACGCGCTAAGTTTCGCGGCATGAGCTTGCGCATCCTCTTGGGCCTGGGCGTCGCCGTTACGACCGCCGCGCCAATCTCGCTGTCATCTCAGACGGCGCCGACACCATTGCCGCCCACGCTGGTCGTCCAGATCACGGTCGACCAGCTTCGCCCCGACTACTTCGCGCGCTTCGCGTCGCAACTCACGGGTGGTCTGGCGCGATTCTACGCGCAGGGCGCGTTCTTCACCAACGCCACGCACGATCATGCCACGACGGAGACGGCGCCCGGTCACGCGACGTTGTGGTCCGGCCGATTTCCCGCCCACACCGGCGTGGTATTGAACGAGATCGGCGTGGCCGATCCGCAGTCGCCGCTGCTGTTCGGTCGCGGCGGCGGTGCTTCGCCCTACCGCTTTCGCGGATCGGCCTTCTTCGACTGGGTGCGTGCCCGCGATCAGTTCAGCCGCGCGCTCTCCGTCTCCAGAAAGGACCGGGGCGCCATTCTCCCGCTTGGTCGAGCCAAGCAACAGGTCTTCTGGTATTCCCTCGATGGCCGCTTCACCACCAGTCGCTACTATGGTGACACGGTGCCGACGTGGGTGCAGCGCTTCAATGCGCGCGATTTCACGGCGCGGTATCTGGGAACAGATTGGACGCTGCTGCTGAATCCGTCGGCGTACCCGGAGCGGGACTCCCTGCCGTTTGAGCATCAGGGCAAGGACTTCGTGTTCCCTCATCGTCTGTCGGCGGATCGCCGGGTGGGGACCAACGACTTCGTCGAATTTCCGTGGATGGACGACGCCACCGTCGACTTCGCGTTGGCGGGTGTCTCCGCGATGGCGCTGGGCGCCGGACCGACCCTGGACGTGCTCGCCGTGTCGCTGTCCACCACCGATGCGGTCGGCCACCGCTACGGTCCGAACTCGCGCGAACTGCACGACCAGATTCTGCGCGTCGATCGGGCGCTGGGGCGACTCATCGATTCGCTCTACGTCCTGCGGGATTCGACGCGCATCGTGTTCGCACTGTCGGCAGATCACGGAGTGACGCCATTGCCTGAGGAGGTCTTTCCCGGCACGGACTCGATGCGCGGACGGGTGAGCACCGAACCGGTCATCACCGCCGCCCGCAGCGTCCTCGCGACGCGCGGGATCGAGGGGGATGCGCTGACGCTGCAGGCCGGCATCGTTTCGCTCGACCGCGCGCGCTTGCGGGCTCGCGGGGTCAACGCCGACTCCGTGGTGACGGCACTTCGCACCTCACTGCTGCGGCTGCCCGGCATGCAACGCGTGGATCGCGTCAGTTCGCTCGCCGCGCTGGCCGCGCGCGGTGACCTGATTGCCCGACGCTGGCTGCATTCGATCCCTCCGGACATGGGCGCGGTGCTCACGGTCACCTTCAAGCCGGGTTACTACTGGGCCGCCACCCGGTATGCCACGCATGGCTCACCGCACGACCTGGATGCCCGAATTCCCATCGTTTTCATGGGGCCGATGTTCAGGCCGGGTCGATATACGACGCCGGTGCGCTCCGTGGATATTGCCCCGACACTCGGCGCGGTGACGGGAGTACCGCCCATCGAGCCGATCGACGGTCGGGTGCTGCGAGACGCCGTGCGCGTCGCTCGTTGAGCCAAACGTGTTGAGCCACGCTGGTTGAGTCACACGTACTGGCGGCACGTCCACGGTTACTTTCCGTCATGAGTGCCGACGAACCAGTCCCGGCGCCACTGCGGCGCGCGTTCGACGAGATCCGATTCGGGCCATCGCGTACGCTGAACCTGCGGGCTCAGCAGCCGACGGCCATGCAAGCGTCGACGCAGGTCGAGGCGTGGCTGCGCACCTTGCAGGTTCAGGGTGCGACGGAGGCGTTGGTGATCACCGGTCGCGGCAATCGCAGTGTCGAGGGCTTCTCGCCGGTACGCGAAGCGATCGTGAAGCTGCTGCCGTCGCTGCGCCGACGGAACGTGATCAGTCGCTTCGAGGAGCACACCCCCGGCTCGTTCGTCGTCCACTTTGCGCCACTGCGGGCGTTGTTTGAGGCGCCGAGACGGCGCCGCGAACGCACGCCGTGGCCGTCGGCCCCGTTACCCGAGGTACTGGCGGCGCTCGATCCGGAAACACAGCGCCAGCTACGGGATCTGGCCGCCATGTCCCTGGCGGTCCTGGGCGTGAAGGCGCCGACACGTGACCAGGTCGAGGATGAGATGCGGCGGCAGTTTGTCGCCTTGACGGTGGCGCTACCGGAGGACGGCGACCGCGAGGCGCTGCTGCAGCAGGCGATTCTGCGCGCCGCCGAAGAATACGAAGCGGCGGACTGACGCGCGAAGCGTCACCTCCCTTGCATCGCTGCGGATTCCGGGCCAGCATCCGCCATACGCCGCGCGTGCGTTTTCGGCGCGCCCTCGATCCCGCCCGGCATCCCCTGTGTGCTGACCCATGCGTCTCCCGCTTCGATCACTTCCTCTGCTGCTGACGGCGGCTGCCACTCCGCTGCTGGCGCAGACGGCGCCGCGCACCGGCACGGCCCCGGGCTTTTCCCCGTCCTCGGCGGCGGCGCAACGGCGTCTCGAGCAGGAGGCGATCAACGGACCGGCGGGTGATCGCGCGCGCACTCATTCCGCGCAGCTGTCGAAAGAGCCGCATGTCGCCGGCACCGCCGCACAGCGACGGACGGCGGAGTATGTCATCGCGCAGATGCGCGCGATGGGCCTCGAGACGGAACTGCGCAGTTACGACGTGTGGCTGCCACATGCCACGAGCGTAAAGGTGACACGGCTGGGCCGCGACACCCTCTCCCTGAACCTTGCGGAACCGGCCATCGGTGGAGACGCCGTCACGGCACTGCCGCAATACCTCACGGTGAACGGATCGAGTAGTGCTGGCATCGGCGAGGGGGAGCTGGTCTTTGCGAATTTCGGATTGATCGAAGACTACGCCGTGCTGGATTCCCTGGGCGTCTCCGTGAAGGGGAAGGTCGTCCTGGCGCGGTATGGTCGAAGTTTCCGCGGCATCAAGGCGCGTGAGGCGGAGAAGCGCGGCGCGGTGGCGCTCCTGATCTATACCGATCCACTCGATGACGGATTTGCCCGCGGCGATGTGTATCCGGAGGGGCCGATGCGCCCGCTGCAGGGTGTCCAGCGCGGCAGCGTGTTCAACGGCGCGGGTGACCCGTTGACGCCGGGGTATGCCAGCAAGCCGGGCGCACCACGTCTGCGCGTCGAGCAGACGGCCCTGCCGAAGATCCCGGTGGTCCCCATCAGCGGCGAGAACGCGCAGTTGCTGATCGGGCAGATCCGCGGCACGAGCATTCCCGCCAACTGGCAGGGCGGTCTGTCCCTCCGCTATCACGTCGGGCCGGGGCCGGTGCGTGTGCGGGTCGAGGTCACCACCGACGCGGCCACCAACGGGACGAAAGCGATTCACAACACGCTGGGCTATCTGCGCGGCACCGAGTTCCCCGACGAGTACGTCTATATCGGCGGCCATCGCGACGCGTGGGGCGCCGGCGCGGCCGACAACGTGAGCGGCACGGTCAGTGTGCTCGAGGCGGCGCAGTCGCTGGCCGACATGGCGAAGCGCGGCATTCGGCCCAAGCGCACCATCGTCTTTGCGACGTGGGATGCGGAAGAGTGGGGGTTGATCGGCAGCACGGAATACGTCGAGGATGATTCTCTCCGCCTGCAGAAGGGCGCGGTGGCCTATCTCAATCAGGACGTCTCGGCGCAGGGGACGCAGTTTGGCGGCGGCGGCACGCCGTCGTTGCGCGCCGTGCTGCGTGATGTGGTGAAGAGTGTGCCGCTTCCCGGCGGCAAAGGATCGGTCTACGACTCGTGGCGGCTGACGTCGGGGACGCGCGCCGATACCCTCGAGCCGCCGATGGGTGATCCGGGCGGGGGCAGCGACTTCGCGGGATTCTACAATCACCTCGGGATTCCCATCGCCGAATGGGGCTTTGGGGGACCCGCTGGTACGTATCACTCCGCCTACGACACCTTCGCGTGGATGGAGCGGTTCGGAGATCCGGGGTTCCAGTATCACGCGACGGCCGCACGGATCGGTGCGGCGATGGCGCTCCGCATGGCAAACGCCGAGATCCTGCCGTACGACTACGTGGAGTTTGCTGCCACGATGCGGGGTTATCTGCCGGCCCTCACCCGTGGCTTCACCGCGAAAGGTTGGGAGAGCAGCGGGGTGTCACCGCTCGAGGGAGCGATCGCGCGCCTCGAGCGTTCCGCGGGCGCGTTCGCGGCAACGCGTGACAGTGTCCTCGCGTCCGGCATCACACGCGCCAGACAGGTTGCGACGAACGCCGCGCTCCTCAAGGTGGAACGGGCGTTCGCGCGACCGGCCGGACTGAAGGGGCGCCCGTGGTATCGTTCGCTGATCTACGTCGCGGATATCGACAATGGGTACGCCAACATGAACTTTCCGGGTGTCAACGAAGCCATCCGAGCGGGTGACCGCGCGCTGGCGCTGAGCGAGCTACAGGATCTGGCGGCACGGTTCGGCGTTGCGGCCGACCTGATGGATGAGGCTCGACGGTCACTCCGGCCATGACCGACGATCTCGATGATCTGACGCCCGCCGACCTGGCGGCTCGTCGTGCGCGCGGTGACGTCGTCACGGTGCTCGACGTGCGGGAACCGTGGGAGTTCGATCTCGCCAGTCTGCCGGACAGCATGCTGATTCCCCTGTCCACACTGCCCACCGCCGCGAATCGGCTGGATCCTGCGGCGGAGTACGTCGTGCTGTGTCACCATGGCATGCGCAGCGAGATGGCGGCCAACTGGCTGCGCGCGCAAGGCTTCATGCGGGTGCGGAATCTCGTGGGCGGGATCGACGCCTGGAGTGTCGAGGTCGACGCGTCCACTCCGCGCTACTGAAGGCCTATCGCGCGATGTCTGACGCCATTCGGCGTACCGATCCGGTCGTCATCCCGAATGAGGACCCGTTCGAAGCGGCACAGGCTCGTCGCTTCACGATCGGCGCCGATGGCATCGTCGTCGGCGCGGAGGCGATCGTACTCGAAGGGACGCAGAAGCGGGCAGCACTACTCGTGCACGGCTTCAACGACACGCCGCAATCGATGGCGTATCTGGCGGCGGGTATACATCGTGCCGGATGGACCGTGCGGGTGCCGCGTCTCGCAGGGCACGGTGTGGCGCTCCGGCGCATGGCGCTCGAGGCGCGCGCCGAGCAGTGGCGGCGCGAACTGATCGCGCATCACGATGCCTTGCGTAGTGCGCACGAGCACGTGGTCGTGTGCGGCCAGTCGATGGGGGGCGCGCTGTCGATTCTGTTGGCCACTGATCGGCCCACCATCGACGCACTGGTGTTGTTGGCCCCATACGTCGGCATGCCTCGGCGCCTTCGCCTGCAACTGGCGATGGCAAGGATGCTGCAGGCGGAGTCGCGCTACCGCGCCAGCAGCGGCGGTGAGCGCTCCCTGCATGATCCCGATGCGAAGGCGCGCGCATTGGGTCCCGGCGTGATCACGGCGCGCACGATGACCGAGCTGCAGACTGTCGCGATGGCGGCCGAACGGGCGCTCAGTCGTCTGGTCGTTCCGACGCTGTATCTCCAGTCGCGCGAGGACAACCGAATCCCCCCGGGCGCCGCCGAGCGGCACTTTCAGGCCATCGGCAGCCGGGAAAAAGTGCAGCGGTGGGTGACCGGCTGTGGACACATCATATCCGCCGACTACTGCCGTGATGAGGTCGCGCGACAGGTGATCGACTGGTGCGAACAGCACTGCCAGTCTGTCGCGATCGGTCGCCACGAACAACAGTCAACAACTAACGGCCACAACAACAGAGAAACTGCCTCCACGGATACGAACGGATAAGAACGGATCACTGCA
>CAZMGX010000038.1:979-22067 GCA_964565915.1 uncultured Gemmatimonas sp. | reverse complement strand
CCCGCGAACCAGTACGCATCCGAGATTCCGCCCTCTCCGACTCGTTGATTGGCCATCCGAAGGGCATATCGCTGCCGCCCTCTGCCGCCCGGTCGGCAGCCGCCTGAATACAGATGAGGGCGGCGAGTTCGGCCACGTCGTCAGGGCTCCCCGTCTGATTGTAGAAGAGCTCTATCTGGCTCGCTGAACCCCCGCCGAATCCAGCATCGCGCATCACAGAGGGAAGGAACAGGTCCGCAGTGGTTCGCGCATCTGCCTCGACGGTGTTGATGCCATTGACGTAGAGGAATACCGTCACTCCTGATATCGTCGCACGAGCCAGGGACGAGAGCGCGCTGCTCGTAGCGGCACACGCCGCGAGGCTATCGTTGATCGTCTTGTAAGCTCTTGGGACCGTGTCAGGATCTTTGTCGCCGAGCGCGCGTAATCGTGCCAACCGGAGGTAGCGGCTGAGCGAATCAGCGGAAACTGACGTCGCCAAAGTCGCCGCAGCGGACCTTGCCTGTTGATAGCTCTCGAAGGGGCGCGCCCCGACGATCGCAGCCAAGCTGCTGACGATGGCGTTTACCTGCGGGGTGACCGCCTGTGGGGTCACCGGTCGCCTATCGGCCGTCGCAACCAAAACACGGTTGCGACTCATGCTGATACTTCCCGAGGCCGGCACTACCTGATCGTCAAGGAGCACCTGCAGTCGTTCGTGGAGGCTATTTACTGCGAATGCGTAAGTGATCGTCTGCCCCGAATCGCGCTCGCTGGTCCCAGCTATCGGTATACCAGCCCCCCCACGCGTCGCCACGGTCAACTGGAATCGGGGAAGCGGGGTCACCGTGACAGTCGCGGTACCGATCGACCCGTCGGCGTTCGCGGAGATCGTCGCCTCGCCGAGCGCGATCGCGGTGACGGTGGCGGTCGACCCGTTCCCGGCCACAGTTGCCACCGCGGCATTTGCGGATGTCCACGTGACGTTGTGGGAGACGCTCGTACCGGTCTCATCGCGAACGGTCGCGGTGAGTATAGCGGAACCACCTGGATTGATGGACGCGGCGGTTGGGGTGACGACGATGGATAGTGCTTGCGGAGCAACCGGCGGATCCCCACCGCTCCCACAGGCGGTAAGCACTGCGACGAGCGCCAACGTCGCCGACGAAACAAGGGACGGGAACGATTTCCCACGCATCGTGCGCGGTGGCATAGTGCAGGCGGAACGAGGAGAGCGTTTACCCCCGGCCTCAAAGGGCTGGCAGGGATCGCGCGACTATCCATGGAATGGTGAGCGGCAGTCAGTCCGTCGTCAGACGGTCCCCTGCCGCGGCGATCCGACACTTCTCAGGAGTCAGCCCGAAGAGATGCGCGGTTTCGCGCGACGAAGCGTGTGGAGGCTTCCGAGCCGAAGGGCGTAGCGCAGCGCCCTGCCACTTTGCATGCCCGCACGACGGCATCGCCGCTTGACTGCAACCGTGTGATGCGTTGCGTGTGGCTATCAATCGCCCGAAAGTGGGACTGTCGCCCCTTGTAACGGGAAAGGCTGGGTGGCGAATCGTCGGCTGTCCTTCGGCGTCCAGCACTCGGGTACTACTGGCAGCTCTCGCGTGTTTGACGAGCGTTTGACGCCCTGGCCATTCCATGACCTGTATCGCGTGGCGAACAGGTACGCAGTCAATTGACAGCAGCATCGAGGCGACCGACCATTGGATCAAGCGATGTCTCGAAGCATCGGCGCAGGATTTTCTTACACGACAGCGATGCCGGCCGGCCAATTCCTGCTTGAAGGAGCGAGGTCACTTTGAACGAGCCGGTCGGCATCGGATCGACGTCGCTCGTGCTGCGGCTGCTCGGCGACATTGCCTTGCGAAGCACCGACGAGCAGGTCGCCAGCGGAGTGCTGTCGAGCGGCAAGCCACTCGCGCTACTCGCCTACCTGCAGTGTATTCCCGGCCAGATCGTTTCTCGGGAGCAACTCCTGGAGTTGCTCTGGTCTGACACGAGCCCGGAGAGGGGTCGACACACCCTTCGCCAGACCTTCTGGTACATCCGGCGAAAGCTCGACGCCGATCCGTTCAGCGTCGTCGGCGACAATGTTCGTCTCGCCATCGTCATTTCCTCTGATCGAAACGCATTCCTCGCGGCCCTCGACGCCGACGATCCGGACACTGCGGTCCGACTTTACACCGGCGACTTCTTCCCCGACTTCGCCGCCCCCGGCGGTGCCGCCTTCGAACAGTGGGCTGACCTGGAACGCTCGCGGCTTCGCGCTCTCTTTCTCGGCGCGGCCTCCCGTGTTGTCCGCGACCGGCTCGCTAAGGGACGCGCCCGCGACGCGATTGCGGTCGCCCGGCGCGTCCACGACCTCGCGCCGCGGCAACAGGCAGCCTGGCGTCTTCTGCTGGAGTCGTATCTGGCCGACGACGACATCATCGGCGCAACCGTCGAACTTGAGCGACTGGAACGCTGGCTCGCTGACGAGGAGCTGGAGCCGGAACCCGCCACCGCGCAACTGATCAAGACTGCGCGGTCCGGGCGATCCAATGGGTCCGCAAACCAATCGACGCCGGCGGAACCCACCGAAGCCGCTGGGCTTCGCGCCGAACTCGTTGGGCGCGAGACCGAGTTCTCCGCGCTGATGGCAGCCCTCGAGGCGGCCAAGCGCGGTCAAGCCCGCCACGTGCACATTTCCGCCGCCGCTGGCCATGGAAAGACCCGCCTGCTGGAAGGGTTCGCCGCCCGTCTGCGCTCGACACGCATCCGGGTCGTCGCCGTTCGCGCCACACCCGCCGAACGCTCCCTGCCCTACGCGTTCGCCGCACAGCTCGTCTCGGCGCTGGTTTCCCTGCGTGGCGCATCGGCCGTCTCTCCCGATACGGCACGCACGTTGGTGGCGCTCGCACCAGCGTCGTCCAGCTACCTGAACGCCGAGCCCGATAAAGCCACTGGCGACGAAGCGTTGCGTCGTCGCTCTCTCGCATTGAGTGAACTGGTCTCGACGATCGCACACGATGCACCGCTGGTGCTCCTCGTCGACGACGTCCACTGGATGGATGCACAGTCGCGCACCGTGTTGGCGTCGTTCGCGACGCGACTCGCAAACGCATCTGTACTGCTGGTCACGGCGGCACGCACCAACGATCGATGGGCCGAAGAGACCGCCTCCGCTCAACGCATCACGCTGGAGCCACTGTCGCCCGACGATGTCGGCGCGCTGGTCATGAGCATAGGCCGCCTCCCCGCGGAACCGTGGGCCGATGCCTTCGTGCGCAGCTTGCATCGCAGCAGCAAGGGATCACCGCTGCTGGTGCTCGAGACACTGCAACTGGTGATGGAGCGCGAACAGCTGCAACTGTCTGACGGCTTGTGGAGCACCACCGACGCCGATGCACTGATCGCCACACTGGGTAGTGGGCGCGCGATGCAACAGCGACTGTCGGCGTTGCCAGCCGCGGCGCGTGAAGCACTGCTGCGGCTGGCAGTCGCCGGAATCGGGCTGGACGATGACACGCTGCCGCACGTGTTGCCATCCGACAGTCGCGATGCGTTATCGTTGCTGGAAACACGGGGGCTGGTCGCGCACACCGATGATAGCTGGCGCGTGGCCCACGATGAGATTGCCGCGATTGCCGTCGAGATGGCGCCTGATGCGGACCGCGTGCGCGCCCACGAAGCGATGGCCACCTATCTGGAGCGCTCCGCGCGCGAGGATGTGTCAATGTTGCTGCGCGCCGCATGGCATCGCGCACGCGCGAACGACGCACCGGCGCTGGATCGGGTCTTCGCCCGGGTGGTGCGCAGTGCGCACTTGAGTGGAGAGCATGCCGCCATTCGCAGTCTCGGTCGTGAAGTCCTTGGACCAACGGCGGAAACCGCGGAGATCGACCGGCTTGTCGGTCGCCTGCCCTGGCGGGTGCGCAGCCGACGCGGCAATTGGCTGGGTGCCGCGGCGCTTGTAGTCAGCTTCGCGATGCTAATGGCGGCGTTCATCGTCTCCCGTGGTCCTGACGCGACCGAGGCCCCCTCCCTATTGACCATCGACATGACCGATGGCGACAGCACGGTGTATCTCGCAATCCCCGATGTGACGGGCGATCTGGCCAATGATGAACCGATCGACCTGCTGCCTGTTGCGCGTCCGGTGACCGGTCGTGCGCTAGACTCGATCGGCGTCTCCGCGCGATTGCCGAATGGCGACCTGGTCGGCGACGGCATCTTCCTACCGGATGCCGAGCAGGGCATGGATGTCTTTCGGATCACGCCGGATGGCCGAAGTACCAGACTGTTGAGCGGCCGGCACGATCAGGCAAGTGCACAGCTCTCGCCAGATGGCAAGAAGCTGGCCTATGCCACTGGTGCGTTGCACCCCGAGCAACGGGCCGAACTGGCGGTCTACGATATTGCCAGCATGCGCTCGACGCGCATCACGACAAATGATGAGAGAGACTTCAGCCAGATGTGGAGTATTGAAGGCACGCGGCTGGGGTATCTCCGCAGCCCGGTCAAGAGAGGTGTCGCCAAAGCCTGCTGGTCATCGGCCGATGGACTCACCGAACAGTGCGCGTCGCTGCCCGACAGCCTCGTCCCCACCTCGCTGGCGGGTTGGGTCTCCGATGCCGAGTTGCTCATCGAGGCTGACAACGTGGAGTCGGAACACAAGACGCTCGTGCGTCTCGACCTCGCCACCAAGCGCTGGCGCGTCGTCGATCAATCGGGCGCCAGCTATCGCGCGAGTCCTTCCGGGCGAGCCGTCGTCTGCACCTGTGAGGTGAAGGGATACGGCGACGATGTCATGGCCGTCTTCAGCCCCGAGTCTCCGGAGAGAAAGCGGGTCCTGCGGTTTCGTGCCAACCCGTTGCGAAGAATGGGTGGTCGCTATTTCGTCTGGTCGCCGTCAACCGTAGGGCTGAGCACCATCATGGCGGCGAGACCGGATACCGTTGCGCCGAACAGCCAGACACAGCTCCGGATCACTGGTTTCGATGCCGCCTCACGCGCACGTTCGGTGCCTGTCACCTCATGGCGGTCGCTGGACACGTCAGTAGCGACCGTCGACGATTCGGGAACACTACGCACGCGAAAGGCCGGTCGGGCCGTAGTCGTCGCGTCGGCCGGCGGTGTGTTGACGGATACCATCGCCATCACGGTCAAGGACCGGCCGGTCGACATTGTGTTCCGGGAAGACTGGAAACGGACCCCTACCACGCAGTGGGCGAAATACGGCGATCCGCCCCCGGAGATCGTTGGCGGTACGCTTCGTGTGAACGGTGACTATTACCTCACTAGCGGGGTGGCGAGTCGCGCGGCCGTCCCGGTCAGTTCCGGCGGCGGAGTGCAGATGCGCGTTCGACTGCCACTTTCGGAACCCCAGTGGCAGAGTATCGCGGTTCGGCTGGACTACCTTGCGCCGAGTGACTCTGCGGCGCTCTTTTCGCCGTCGCGAGAGCGCCTGATGACGAGCAACTGGCAGCCGACGGGCGGCCCGCACAGTTGTTCCTTCCACGCACCACGTCAGGAGGGGGGCGAGTTCATGGGAGTGTCCGCGTTCATGACGGCGAATCGGGGCGTCCCCATCAGCCGCCGCGCGCCGAACGTGGCGGACTCGGCCTGGCACACGGTTGCGTTGCAGATCTTCTCCGATGGACGCTGCGCCCTCGCGCTCGACGGCGCACCAGTGGCCATCTCACGCAACACGCTGCCAGTGGATCGCCCACTGCACGTCATGATCGACGGGCGCTCAGTCAAGACCACCGTCGAAGTGGGTGCGCTGGAGACATGGAGCGGCGTACGCGGCGATATCGACTGGAGTCGACTTGGCCGGTCAACATCTGGGGCGTTAGCGACCCCACGGCCATCTTCCGATCAACGGTAGCGCGCTGACACTCTACAACGTCCCCCGCGCACTCCGTAGGACAACCGGCACACTCACGGCGGCCGTCACTTCCGCGACCCACTCCCGATCGTCGCGCGCCAGCTCCACACACGCCGCAGGAATCGGCGCGCCGGCCGGTGCCAGCAATCGGCCACCCCGACGCACCACCCGCGCGGCGTCCGCCAGTAACGCCTCATGTGCAGCATCCACCGCCAGCGCGCCGAGGCTCCCGTCAGCCAGCGGCATACGCGACGCCGCGCCGATAACCAGGTGATCCGCGTCCGCGCCTCCCTGCACCGCGGCTGACGCATTCACCGTGAGGCACACGGCGCCAACTTCCAGCGCCAGCGCCGTCGCCACGCCGGCATACGCGCCACACAACGCGACACGCATACCCGGCTCGACCAGCCCGAGCAACGCCGCCGTGCGCGTGGCATCAACCTCTGTGTTCGAGGGCGCAACGGCGTCACCCAGGATGACCACTCCGTCGCGCAGCACGTACTCCGCTCCACACACCACACACCCCAGCGCACCGTCGATCAGCCGGTCGCCGAGGCGCGCGTTTGCCACCGTCACGAGCGCGGTCGGCTCGTGCGCGGCGGGACAGCGCAGCAGCTCGATGATCTCGACGCGCATCGGCTAACTGCTGGACGCGGATGACGCGAACGGGCGTGAATCGCTCCCGGCGGAAAGCAAGCGAGGGCGAGTCGCCGGTAAGATGGTTGTTTGTTGTTTAAACAAAACAGAACCCGTCCGCACCACGACATCGACCGTCGACCGCTCGGAGCGATTCGCGCCCGTTCGCGTCATTCGCGTCAGTCAGTTCGCCTCGCTCGCTGCCACACGTCGCTCAGACGGCGAAGCAATAGAACAAGCCAGCGCCACCGCTGCCGCGCAGGTTCTCCTGGCTGCAGCCACGCGACGGATGCGCGTTGTTCCACGACGTGGGGTTCGCGCCGCCACCCTGACGATCATGGTGACCCACAGACGCCGCACCCGCCGCGTTGCTCGTCCAGTTGTTGCACGTGCTGTCCGTGCTGTCAGCCGAAACGCGCCCGTCGAGCCCGACGCCCGTGAGGATGTCGTGCGTGTTCGGCGTATCACCACGACCGTTCACCGGCATGCCCTTCTCGGTGAGGCTGTTCTCTTTGCCCAGCTTGTTCATGTCACTGTGCAGGTCGTCGACACTCGTCGCCACCACGACACCCTTCGCGTTCATCCACGGACCCTTGCCAATACGATCACGGGCGTGCACCGCTGGCTTGCCGTCCTTGGCCTGCTGACCGAGATACGCGTGCCACGTCTTGCCGGTCACGCCGGCGGCAGTGGCCAGCTTGGCACAATGGGCGTCGGCGCCGGCCAACCCGCCAAGGTTCGCACCATCACCCGGCCCGGCGCTGGTGATGAAGAAGCTCATGGTCTGCACCGGCGCATCCACACGCGAGGCGGGCAGCAGCGTCGAGGCCGCGGCGATCAGGGCAAGGCGGAACGGGGTCATCGCAGATTCTCCGAGGTGGGAACAACAGCCGCTTTGGGCTTGAGATGGCGATCGTAGAACGACAACAGACGCGTATGCCAATCGGTGAACTCGGTCGCGTTGGTCATCGGGATGCCGTGACCGCCGTTGGTGTAGTTCACCCATTCCACCGGCTTGCCAAGCCGGCGCAATGCATAATACATCTCGCGCGTATTGATGGCGGGCACATTGTGATCTTCGCCGCCCGTCATGAGCAGCAGGGGCGTCTTGATGCGATCGGCGAACATGACGGCGCTGTGCTGTACGTACTTCTGCGGCTGCTCCCACAACGTGGCGCCGATGCGATCCTGCGTCTTCTCCGCGGCATTCACGTTGCGTACGCCAAGTCGTGGGGAGTCGGTGTAGAACGAGATGATGTCGACCTTGCCGGAGATGTTGATCGCCGCCTTGAAGCGATTGGTCTGCGTGATCAGCAGGTTCGTGGCATATCCACCGTAGCTCGTGCCATGCACACCGAGCTTGGCACTGTCGGCGACACCCATCTCGATCAGCTTGTTGGCCGAGGCGGTCACCCCCTTCAGCCAGGCCTCGCCGGGATACCCGATCTCGAACGTGACCGAGGGCTTCATCACGGCGTAGCCGCGACTGGCGAGATACATGGTCGTCGCGTCGAATCCGTCGTCGAAGAAGTCTTCGTACACACTGAAGACGGTCGGCACGTTGCGCGACGCGCCCGACGGCAACGTCAGCACGCCGTACTGCATGCGTCCGTCGGCGTCGAGGTATTCCACCAGCTGCGTCTTCGGCAGCGGACGACCGGCCAGCTGCGGATTCGACTCGATGACCTTCTTCGGCGACGAGAACCGGCCATCGGCGAGATACAGGTCGGCCGGCCCGCCAGCCGCGGCGACGGTCACCGCCAGACGCGACCCATCGGGAGACAACCGCGGGCCGCCATACAGACGCCCGTCGCGCACCAGGGTGTCGACGGCACCCGTCGCGACGTTCACCCGCAGCAGCCCGCGATCCCACGTGGTACGCGACGCACGACTGAGCAGCAGCGTGCGCCCATCGGCACTCCAGTCGGCCAGCGTGACCCGCGGACCACGCAGGGTGTCGGTGATGGCGCTGATCGTGCGACGAGCCCCATCGGCCGTATTGACGAGGTGCAGACCCGTGCGCGATGAGGCGACGATGGCGTCTCCGGTCGGCGACATCCGCACCAACGTGAAGCGTTCCTCGATCACGCGATCTGCGCGCGACGCCGCACTGCTGTCGCGCGGCGCGGCTGCGGTGCGACTGCTGTCACCACGCGCGCGTGGCGCCGGACCAATCAGGCGCCTCGGCGTCGTATCACTGAGCGACGCGACATAGATCGCGCCGTCGCGCGCAAATGCATAGCGATCGCCATCGTCGGCCTGTGATATCGTGAGGCCACGCATCGACGCGAACAGCACCCGCGCACTGTCGGACGACGCACCCACACGCCGCACCATCATGCGCGACTCGTTCGTCGCACCACCCTCGTAGTTGGTCTTCGTGTTGCGATCCTCGCGCCAGCTGAGCAGCTGCCCGCTGCGGGAGGCCGTCCACGATGTGATCTGCGTGGGCGTCGTGAGGGTATCGAGCCGTCCCGTGGCCGGCGTGAGCGACACGACCAGCGCGCGGTTGCCCAGACGGCGCAGGACATCCCACGCGAGAAACGGCTCGGTACCGATCTGCACCGAGATCGGCCCGCCCACCAGCGAATCGAATCGCGCCCGCACCTCGGCGAGCCATTGCCGTTCGCGAATCGCCAGGAGGAGGCGACCGTCGTCAGTCCACGACAGATCGGTATTCTCCGCCAGACGAGCACCGCCCAACGGCACCGTGCGCAGTCGCTTGTTCGCGGTCTCCCACAGCAGCAGCTGCGGGACGGAGTCACGCGTGGCGATGGCGAGACGGTCTCCAGTACGCGACCACGCGACGGTACCAAGGGTGCGCGGTGTGGTGATGATCGCGCTCGTGTCGCCCGTCGCCGTGTTCAGCAGCAGGAGGCGAGCCGGGGACGGTCGGGTGTAGCTGGGATCGCCATCACGGGCGGCGACGAAGCCGAGCCCGTCGCCACGACGTGCGATGCGGATGAGCAGCCATTTGCCGTCGGGCGAATAGTCACCGATGGAGACGGTGCGGACGTCGAGCAGGTCAGCCGGGGACAGCGGCGACGGCGCCTGCGCCTGTACGAGCGAGGCAGTGGCGAGAAGACCGGCCAAGGCGGACGCGATGGCCCGGCGGCGGGGGCGATGGAGGTGAGGCACAGGCGGCTCCCGGGGGCGGACGGAACGACGGGGAACGAGAAAATGCAGCCCGGAGAGGTAAGGCGGGAGAGGGTTCTGCGTACTTCGGAGCGGGACGAGCACACCGAAGGTCCGTCAAACACGATATCCGTTAGCCATTATCGGACAATTGATAACGGATATCGTAGTTCCCCCGGCGCTCAGCGCTCAGCTCGACAGCCTGACCTCATCGACATTCACCCGCTCGGGCCTCGTCACCGCCCACACGACCGCCTCGGCGACGTCCTCCGGCCGCAACATGCTGGCCCGCGCCGGAAAGCCAGCGCGATTATCCGGATCGATGGGATCCCAGATGGGCGTGTCGGTTGCCGCCGGTGAGACCAACGTGGCACGCACGCCGGTGCCGCGCAGTTCCTGTCGCAACACTTCGTGCATCGCGCGCTGGCCGTACTTGCTGGCCGCATAGGCGCCATTGCCGGCAAACACGGCGCGATCGGCGACCGACCCCACCGTGACCACGTGTCCCGCCCGGCGAGTCTTCATCTCGGGCAACAGCGCACGCAGCACGAGGAAGGGCGCGATCAGATTGACGCGGATCGTCTCCTCGAAGGCCACCGGCTCCATCTCGTCGAGCGGCGCGAGCGGAAACAGCCCGGCGTTGTTGACGAGGATGTCGGGCACCAGGCCATTCGCACGCAGACCGTCAACCAGCACAGCGACCGCGTTCGCATCGGACACATCACACGGCGCGACCACAGCCCGCTCACCAATCGCCTGCGCCACGTCGTGCAACGCGGCCGCACCGCGCGCCACCAACGTCACATGCGCGCCGGCCTCCGTCAGTGACTCGGCGATTGCGCGCCCGATGCCACGCGACGCGCCGGTCACCAGCGCGTGGCGACCGGCGAGGGGGGTCAGAACGACTCCGACCGGCCGTGCGCGAGCCGCAGGAACTCGCTGCGCGTCTTGCCGTCGTCACGGAATTGACCGCGCAGTGACGACGTGATGGTCCGCGAGCTCTGCTTCTCGACACCACGCATCATCATGCACAGGTGCACGGCCTCGATCACGACCCCGACCCCCTTGGGCTGCAGCACCTCATCGAGCGCATTGGCGATCTGCTCGCCAAGCCGTTCCTGCACCTGCAGACGGCGGGCAAACACCTCGACCACACGCGGCAACTTGGACAGCCCGACGATCTTGCCGTTCGGGATGTACGCGATGTGCACCTTGCCGAAGAACGGCAGCATGTGATGCTCGCACATCGAGTACATCTCGATGTCACGAACCATCACCATGTTCTCATGCGCCTCGGCGAACAGCGCGTCGCCGATGACCTCCTTCGGATCCAGCTCGTAGCCACGCGTGAGCCACGCGAGCGACTTGGCCACGCGGCTGGGCGTCTTGAGCAGCCCATCGCGCTCGGGGTCCTCACCGATCAGCTCGAGCTGCCGCCGGACGACCTGCTCGAACTCGACCATCCGATCGTTTTCGATCACGAGGTCATCTGGGTCGGCCGCCAGCATGGCAGACGACGACTTCGACACGGGGATCGCGCGGATCACACCCGCCGTCGACTTCTTACTCACCTTCGTACTCGGCATAGTTCTGTTCAGTCTCCCAGAGACGCAACCGCACCAGTTGCGCCGGCGCCACGGCGGGCGCAATCACACGCCACATCGCCACGACAATGTTTTCGGTGGTCGGAATGATCCCCTGCGCGTACTCGACATCGATGTTGAAGTTGCGGTGATCGGTCTTCTCGATCACCTCGCGTTCCACGATGTCACGAAGCAGGCCAAGGTCGATGACGTAGCCAGTGCGCTCGTCGATCGGTCCCTTGACGGAGACGTCGAGCTTGTAGTTGTGGCCGTGCCAGTTGGGATTGTTGCACTTGCCGAACAGGCGGGTGTTCTCGCTGTCGGAGAGGGCGGGGTTGTGGACGCGGTGTGCGGCGTTGAAGCGCAGGACACGGGTCACGGTCACGTGTGGCATACCCGATTCTAACCGGAATTGCGGGCGGTTGGTTCCCGGGTGGTGGAGAACGACGGGACTGTGGACTGTGGACTTCGGACTCGGGACTTTGGCCCAACCAATGGACTGGGGGAGTTTTGAGTCTGGACTCTGGACCATGGTAGAACTGCTGGACTGGGGACTGGGGACTGGGGACTGGGGACATGGGGACCGGAGGACCGAGGACTGGAGACTCATTCGGCCGGAGGGCGGTTGAGCGGGTGGCGGTATCGCTCCAGGTCACCGGCCAACAAGCGGCGCTGCAGGGATTCGGCCATGCGACGGATACGCTGCAACTCGTCGCGCCACGCTGCGGGATCCTCGCGTGGAAGCAGGCCGAGTTCCTCGATCTGCGAGAGGAGGCTCATTGACTCTGTCACCGAGCCGATCGCGATCCCCACGAAGGCCGCGAACTTCGGGTCGGTCGACTGGCCGGATCCCTCCGCGATGTTCGTCGGCACGGAAGTGATCGCGCGTTCGAGCTGATTGAAGAGGGTCCGGTATCGCCGGGCCCGCGAGCGCGCCATGGCTTTGCAAACCGCGACGGAGAGGTCCGTTGCCCGATGCCAGACGTCGAGTTTGAGATGGTTGTGCATGCGCCACGATACCATCGCGATTGCCGCCCTCCGTCACCCGCGCATTGCCTACCAGGTCATTTCCCCGCGTCCTCACTCCGAAGTCCCCAATCCCCGGTCCTCAGTCCCCGGTCCCGCAGTTCTACCACAGTCAAGACTCCAAAGTCCCCCAGTCCCCCCGTCCATCTGTGTCGTAGTTATGACAAAGCCCCCGCTTTCACGGAGGCTTTGCATCGGAACGGAGAGGTGATCTTGAAGCCCAAAGGATACTGATGAGACCCTCACCATGCTTTCGCCTTCCCCGCACTGGGGCATGACGTTCACACAGTCTGTCGGACCTCTTCCAAGGACTTATCGGCTCAAGAAGTAAATCTCCCCGCCCCGAACAACTGACATACGACTATCTTACAGCGCATGTAACACCACGCGCAATTGGCGCGTTCCCAGACCACCAACCATTTCTCCGCCGCATGGACCGCTACCTCGTTGCTGGCCTCGTCATGTTGGTCGTGTGGGCGGGTGTGACGTTCACCACCGACGCGCCAGGGTGGATTCACCTGCTGCTGACCGGCGGCGTCTTTCTCGTGATCTGGCGCATCGTCGCGCGCGATACCCCCGCGGGTCCCGCCGGCAGTGGCGCGCGAGACACGAAGCCGCGCAAGTAGCGAAGCGGTCAGATCTCCCAGTTCGACAGCACCATCCCCTCCGTCGGCGCCACTTCCGTCCACCCGTACGCACTCATGCGCAGGTCCGTCCAACGGACGCGCGCGCCAAGTCCGATCAGCGTGCGATAGGCATCCGGATAGTCTCCCTGCAGGCGCACGGCCATCCGCCGTGTACCGACGCGCCGCGCGAGATCGGCCAGCGTACCGACCAGCTTCGGCAAGTCCTCCCGTCGAGCCAACACGAGCTTCAGCACCCGAAGCTCATCGCGTGAACGCCCCTCGACGAGCGGCGCGGTGTGGTACACCGCAAAACCCGTGGGCGCCGCCGGTGTACCGAGCAACACCGTGTCACCGAGTGCGAGACGATCGGTCAGTTCGAGCTCGCGCGTAAAGTCGTATCCGGGAAGCACCCGTGACGTCAGCGCGCGACACTGCTCAACGGCCTGCTCCTTCTCCAGCACCGTCAGTCGCGACAGCAACACCGGCACGTGGTCGCCGAGCGCGGCGTCCAGGGTGAGCGTGACGGTCAGGTGCCCGGGCACAAAACCCAGCGCCGAGTAGAAGCCGATGTTGTCCATCGTCCGCGGCATCGTTTCGAGTCCGATGACCTTGGCGCCGCTGCGCCGCAGCCACTGCATGCCACTCTGCACGATGATCTTGCCGAGCCCCATGCCCTGCTGATCCGGTCGAACACAGAGCGGGCCCATCCAGCCCTCGGCGCCGGCGCGGTGCACGATGTTGAACGCCGCGATGCGCCCGCGCTCATCGCGCCAGCAGAGTGCGCCCTCTCCGGCGTCCTCGATCGCGTACCGCCAGATCGCCGGATTGAGTGCCGGCACCCGCACGCCCGTCATGCCGTCACGCCGGTAGCGCTCAGTGAACGCTTCGGTGAACACCTCGTTCAGCCCGCTGATGTCGTCGACCGTGGCCACGTGCGGCCCGTCCATGGGTCGCGTGTTCCGGAAGACGCGCGTCGTCACCGTCATCGCGCTCGCCCGGTCATTCGCGACCGACCATCACGGCCGCATCCGCGGGATCATCCTCGACGGCATCATCATCGAGCGTGAGACCAGCGCCGGGCGTGACCGTGCTGGCGCCGCGCTCCTCGTCGAATCGCACGACGAGCACCCGGTCCATGCCTTCACGAACCTGTTCGATATGCGTGATCACGATGACCTGTTCGAAGCGATCATTGAGCCGTCTCAGCAATTCGATGACATTGCCGCGTCGGGTGTCGTCGAGTGACCCGAAGACTTCGTCGAGAATGAGCAACGAGAACGCCTGGCCGGCGCGCTCGGCGATCATCTGCGAGATCGCCAGCCGCAGCACCAGGTTGCACAGGTCTTCCTCGCCGCCCGAGATGACCGGCTTGGGCAGGCCGTCTTCGAGGACCACGAGCGTGTAGTCCTCGTCGAACTCCAATGCATTGTAACGCCCATCGGTCAGATCGGCGAGGAACCCGCTCGCGATGTCGGCCAGTTCGGGGCGCAACTGGAAGTTGAGATCGGTCCGCAAGTCGGTCAGTGCGCGGTCCAGCTCATCGTGCAGCTTCTTGTCCTTCTCCAGGTCCTCGAGCCGCTCCTGCAAACGCGCCAGCTCGCGACGACCGCGTTCGGCCGCCTCCATCTCCGAGCGCGCGCGTTCCGCGTCTGCGGTCGCCGTGACGGCTTCGAGTTCCGCACGCCGCGCTTCATCCGCCGCGCGCTCGTGTGCATCACGCACGGCCACGAACTCCGCATCCGACTGGCCGACCGTACCGCGCTGCCCATCAAGTGCGACCACGCGCTGGCGCGCGACCTCCTGCGCCACCATGATGCGCTGCCGCTCACGCTGCGTGTGCTCCTCGCGTTCCACGAGGCCGCCAAGACGGGCCGCGCGCGTTTCGAGGTCCGCCAGGCGAGCGACCGTCGCTCGCAACGCACCGTGCTGGCCCGCATCGTAACCCATCGGCAACGCCGCCAATGCCCGACGTGTTTCTTCCAGTCGGGCCGCGAGGGCTTCGCGCTGTTCACGCAGGCCGTTCAGCTCGGCGATCGCCGACTGGATCCGCGTCAGGCGTCGCTCGGCGGCGGCCACTTCTTGCTGCGCCGTACGACGCTGCTCGTCGAGTGTCTCGATCAGCTCGGGGGGACGCGTGAGCTGCTCAACCCGCTGCCGGTAGTAGTTGCCGTCGATGCGAACCGTTTCAATCTGTTCCGACAACAGGTCGACGACACTGCGATACGACGCCCCCAGCGGTCGACCACACGTCGGGCATGGACTGTCTTCGCCCAGTCCTTCCAGCGTGTCCCGTTGCTGCACCAGTTCGGTGTATTGCGTGCGCAGCGCCTCCAGGCGCGTCTCGGCCTCCTGCCGGTCGCGCACCCACGAGGTACGCTCGCGCTCCAGCGTCTGCTCCGCCGCCACCAGCATCGCCCGCGAGGTCGCGAGTTGCTGCTGCGTATCCTGTTCGAGGGTCGGTGCCGTCTCGAGCTTCTGCGCGCGCTCGTTCAGTCGAGCTTCTTCGTCTGCCGAACCGCTCAGCCGTTCGACGAGGGCCTGACGTCGCGCCTCCGCGGCCGCCAGTCCGTCCTGCACTGCCAGCTGTGCCCGGAGGTCGGGAAGCGGCGCCAATTCGGCAAGCAACGGCGCGCGCTCGCGCTGCGCGGCTGCAATCGCTTCGAGTTCGCGATCGAGTCGCTCCACATCCCGCGCCAACGACAACGCTTCGTTTTCGGCGACGCGCAGTTCGGCCTGCAACTGCTGCACGCGCTCACGCTCCACCTGCGCATCGGCCCAGCGCGGGGCCAACGCCGCGAGCTTGTCGGCCGTGGCAATGCGTGCGACCTCCGCTTCAGCGGCGCGCGTACGCGCCACGGCGACGCGCGCTTCGGCCTCGGCAAGCATGCGCCAGACGGCATCGGCATCGGGCATGCCCTGCTTGAGTCCGTTGATCTCGGCCAGCAACGCCCGGCGGCGGTCGCGCACGATCTCCTGTGCTCCACTGAGTCGGTCATAGCCCAGTACCCGGGAGAGAAACCGCGCGCGGTCGGCCGGCCCGAGCGAGGCCATCACATCGAGCTCTTTCTGACCGGTGAAGTAGGTGTGAAAGAACTCGGCGCGCGACATGCCCAGGCGGCGCTGCAACAGGTCGGTGACGCCGGTGATCGTGCTCGCGATGGGCGCCTCACCGCCGTCGAGATAACACTCCGCGCTCGTCAGGCCGCGTATGACGCGATACCGATGCCCTGCCAGGCCGAAATCGAGTTCGACGCGCACCGGCGCGCGTCCCTCGGCGCGCGAGTTGCGGATGCCGTCGCGCGTTCCGCGAGCGGCGGAGTTGCCATACAGTGCCCACGCGATCGACTCCAGCAAGGTCGACTTGCCGGATCCGTTCGGCCCGATAATGCCAGTCAAGCCGTCATCGAACTCGATGACGGTGTCCGCGTGCTGACGGAAATTCTGCAGCCGCAACGAGTGCAGGCGCATCAGCCGTCCACCACGGGCATGGCCGCACTCATCGTCTCCTCGGCCTGTTGCAGATAGCGCATGCCGAGTGTCACCAGTCGGTCGCGATCGAGGCCCGGCGGCAGCACCCGCTCGCGCAGCCGCTCGGCGAGCATCTCGGGCAACGTCGCACGACGACCGGGTGCTCCGTCACCGGTGCGCGTACGCACCAACGGTTCGGGGCGTCGGGTATCGAGGTGGAAGTGCATCGCCCGCTTGCGATACTCCCGCAGCGCGACATGGTCGAGCTCGCGCACGAGATGACGCGGGATGTTCCAGATCGTCGCGCGCACCACCCGATCATCGATGCCACCAGGAGCGGCATCGACGCGAGCGCGCAGGGCGGCATCCAGTTCGGCGGCCCCCATTCCGGACGCATCGATCGGCTGCAGGTCGATCAGCGGCCGTGACGGGTTGACGACGTGAAACCGATGTGCGCCCGTCGCGAGATTCTGCTCGATGAAGCCCTTGCCCTTCACCCCGGTGTCCTGCTGCTCCAGCAATTCGCCCCACGGGTTGGAACTCGTGTAGTCGATCGAGCCGCTGTAGTAGCCGCGCGTGGCGATCTGGCGATACACGTGATA
Source organism: uncultured Gemmatimonas sp. (assembly GCA_964565915.1). Classification (GTDB taxonomy): domain Bacteria; phylum Gemmatimonadota; class Gemmatimonadetes; order Gemmatimonadales; family Gemmatimonadaceae; genus Gemmatimonas. The sequence continues at coordinate 5,137 of CAZMGX010000038.1, read as the reverse complement.
GTGCCCCATCGCGATGTACGACCAGCGATCGGCATTGAGATCGTTGATGGACAGCTCGATGGGTGGCTTGCCGAAGGGCGCCGCATGCTTGGGCAGCACGCCGTCGATCCCGCCGTGCATGACCAGCACGGTATGGGTGAATCCTTCGGGCGGGTCCAATGGCGGTCGATCGAGCCCGTGCACATCGGGCACCGCCAGCACGGCAAGGGACCGTGATGGGAACGTGAACAGCTCCGCCTTGGAGTCGGCCACCAGCACGCCGAGTTCACGGAACAGCCGCAGGATGCACCCCGCTTCTGCCGTGCGCGGGGCATCGTGATTTCCGGCCACCATCACGATCGGCGTATCCGGCAACTGTTCCCGCAACGCCGAAAAGGTGCGAAACGCGTGCAGGATGGCGGGATTGGACGGCCGCACCGAGTGGAAGATGTCGCCCGCGACGACGATCACCTCGGGCGCGAGCGCGACGATCTGCGCGATGGCTCGTTGCACCGTGCCGGCGACATCGGCTTCGCGTTGGTTGATCCCTCCGGGTGTCAGGCGCTGGTACTGACGAAACCCGAGGTGGAGATCGGCGAGATGGACGAGACGCATTTCCACAAGCTAACGGCGGGGGGCACTGCGGGTTAACCCGCAGCTATTTCACTTTGACGCGCTGCTGAATCCGCAGATCGAGCAGGAGCGGTGCACTGGATGACCCGGGCCCGGCCATCACCTCGGATTGGACGTCCATGGTGGTGCGCGCATCGATGATCCAGGCACGTTGCCGGTCGACGACCAGCAGGCCGCGCATCGTGCCCGCCGTGATGACCCGCGTGCCGGCGGGGAGTTCGCGCGCAGCGCCGTCCCGGTGCAGTGATCCCTCGAGCGAGATCCACGCATCCCGACCGCCATGGGTCAGCGAATCGAGGCGAAAGCGCGCCCGGACCACCCCGTCGGCGCGGTAGCCGCTGACCGGGAGCGACGGGAGGACGATGTCCCGTTCCCACCGATCACCGACCCGCACCATCGTCGAGGGCAGCATCCCCGGCATCGCGGCAAGTGTGGCTCCGAGCTCCATGGCGCCGGGTGGCGGATCGTTGACGCGCATCGCACCGTCGGGCGTGACACGCACGCGCACCTGCCGCCCTTCGGCCGGGAGTGGCATCATCTGCGGCTCTCCAACCGCCCCCGGCGCGCCGGCCCACATCGCCATCGAGTCGGTCGTGGCCAGCAGGGTCGTGACCGTGAGATCGCTGGCCTCGACCAGCGAATGGGCGTACAACGTGAGTCGCGTGATGCGCATCGACGTCCGCGACCGCCGAGGGCCGTACTCCGATGATTCGGGGGGGCGATTCGGCGTGGCGCGCGTCGTGCCGTTCGTACCGTTGATCACCGGAGCTGACGACCGCGCCGCCTGGCTGGCCGGACGGCTGGACACCTCGATGGTTTGCTCCATCTGCAGCCGCAGGGTGTCGCCGACGCGTGGTCGAACCAGAAGCAGCACGCCGCCGACGCCACGCGCCGCATCCCGTCGGGCTGACGCGGCCTGCGTACCGGACTGCGCGACGGCGACCGGTGCCATGACACCGACGTGCGTGACCAGGCCGGCGACGGCCGTCGTGACCACCCATCGCGTGGACCAGGCCGCTCGCCTCACCACGACTGCTCTCCCTGCTCTCTATCCACCGTATTCATCCGGGGCAAAGGGTCGCAACGACCGTGGCCGTGGGGCGATCGACTCCGCATCGACCGCGCCGGGCCGCGCGCGCCGTTGCAGCTCACGCGTGAAGGCGTTCTTCACATCGTCGGGCCGACGCCGGAGGACCGCATTCCGGGCCGCCAGCACCTCCGCTTCCTCGTACAGCAGGATCGCCTGCTGCACCCAGCCCAAGTCGATACCACGATCGAGGCGCCGAAGGTCCCGCGCCACGGCAGATGCCAAGGACGGTTCCGGGGCCTGGGGAAACTGTTCCACACCCTCGCGACCCGTCATCACGCAGGGACGGGGAAATCGCACAAAGACCGGCTGTGCAAAGTGCGGGTGCCGCACCATCACCTGTCCCTTGTCCAGCGTTGCCAGCCGCGCCTTCACCGCCGGCGACAGGACCTGATACCCGGGCGTGGCCAATTCATCGGCGTCCATCCGCCCGTAGATGGCGGTCCCGGCGTTGCCGGTCACGCGCCGATGTACCTGCGAGCGAAACTGCTGCGCGCCGAAGAGAACCAAGCCGAGATAGCGTCCGCGTTCGGAGATGTCGAGCAGCATCTTGCGCACGTACGTGTCGGGCCCGTCGTTCGGTGCGTACTTGTTGAGCTCATCGACGAACACGATGACGTGATCAACACCGAGGTCGCGTCGTTCGAGGTGCTCACGCAGCTTGGAGACGACGCGCGCGAAGACGAGGTCCTGGGCATCCTCCTCGACATTCGCGACATCCACCACGTACACCGCCCGATCGGCAAAGGTACCAAACGGCAGATCGGAGACGGCTCCGTCATCGGTGACGAGACCGGCGCAGCGGGTCGACAGGTTGGAGAGGCGGTTGCGCACCTTGCGAATGGTGGCGGCATGGTGCGTCCGCCACGTGTCGCCGCTCGAGTCTTCCAGCTTGCGCAGCACTTCGCGGAACCATGCATCGAGATCGGCAAAGGACAGCACGCGGTGCACGCGCGTGAACCCGGGCTCCTCGAAGTCTCGTCCGACGACCCGTTCGCGAATGAAGTCGATGAGCGCATCGGCCTTCGCATCCACGTCGTCCTTGTTGAGCAGCACCTCCGCGAACTGCAGGACCTCACCCAACCCCCACGTCAGCGGCTCGACATCGTCGGCCAGCGCCGCGTTCGTGCGCAGCGTGTTGAGCGCAAATCCACGGGCGGTGTACGGCGCGAAATAGTGTACGTCCCGAAACGGGGTGGCCGGCACCTGCAGCAACTCGTACATCGCGCGGTCCGCGTCGTCGAGCCGGCCGGGCTGGTCGAGAAAGCAGAGGTCCGGGCCTTTCACGTTGAAGCAGACCGCCGCGACCGTGCCACGCTGCGCGGGGAAATGTGCAAAGATGCTCTGCAACATCCACTCGATCGCACTGGTCTTGGTCGCCAGCCCCGACACGCCGGAGATGTTCAGGTGCGCCGCTTCCGGACCGACGAGGAAGTCCGCATCGACGTAGATCGGAGACATCATGCCGCCGGCCTTGTACACGCCGATCGGAATGGCCGTGCGCGACTCGGGACGCAGGTAGCTGTCCATGCGCAGGGCGATCGCGACATCCGCATCACCCGCGAGGTACACATCGCCGAACGGCACCGGCTGCAACGGTTCTTCCGGGACGTGTCGCAGCACCTGCGCGGTATACAACCGAATCTCGGTGCGCTCGCTAGCCGCGTGTCCGGCCCCTCCGGGCAGGCCGTCATGACTCAGCACGTCATGCAGCGGCGACTGCAGGTCGGAATAGCTGAAGCCCTCCATCACCACGCCGTACACATGCGGCACCTGCGCCGCCACCGGCGTGGAGCCATCGACCCGCACGATGGTGCCGATGCCGATCGGGGCATCGATCGCCGTCCAGAAGTGGAACTCGTGTGGGGTGTTGGGCTTGCGTTCGGTTGCCACAACGCGGCCGATGACGACGTTGGTGATGTCCGCGACCACACGCGCTGTCGTATTCTCCGTCGTCTTCACATCAGCTGCGTCGCCCGAAGGCGCCGCCGTTCGGACTGCATCCGTCATGTTGTGCCCACCAACGCCTTGAGGAACTGTTCGCATGCGTACACGCCGTAGGTCAGCGTATCCCAGCGCGGATCAGGCCGAGCGACCGGTGCGCGTTCGGCGAGGATCCACGCACTGATTTCGTCCGCACGACGCGCCAGCGTCGCCACAGAGGCCGCATCGGCGTTGGCATGCGAAGCATCCTCTGGCCGAAACAGCGTTGTCGGCGGCGCGACCTCCACCCGCAACAGGCCGTGCAGGGGATCGCCGTCCTCCGCAGTGTGCTGACGAAGATACCAACTGGCGACCCCGCGTCGGGCCTTGTGTTGCACGAGGAACAGCGGACCGCGCTCACCGACGGCCAGTCGCAACGTCGCCCGCAGTGCCGCGGCGTCGCCGTACAACGTGCTGTGTGACTTGACGACTCCGAAGGCCGTCGCGGATTCGTCGACCACGAGGTTGCCGGAAAT
>CAZMGX010000038.1:0-969 GCA_964565915.1 uncultured Gemmatimonas sp. | reverse complement strand
CACAGCCAGCGCTGCTCACTCCGGCACCATTCCGCCGCCAACCGCCGCTCGAGCGTCTCTCGCTCCTGGGCCACGAAATCGAGCGCGCGGGCGCGGACCGCGAGCGGATGTAAGGGCAGATCGTTGCGCCCCGGGTCCGATACGTCGATCGGCTCGATACCGGTTGCCTCCAGCGCGGCCCACAACGTTTCGCCGATGTGCGTGCGCGAGGCGAACAGAACATGGCGGACCCGTGGCGCCGACCACGTGAACATCTTGCGCTCTTCCCGTGCCCGAATCACGGCGGCGACGGTGGCGAACACCAACGGCGAGTCGGCGAGATGCCCAATGACCCGACTGCGCTGGATTCCGTCGAGGAACGCCGTCACGCCGGGAGCCACATTTGTCGGGACCGTTCTCGCCCCCGGACCCTCGAGCGGAACGCAACTCGCCACCGCAGGCGGGTCGCCGGCCAGGGCGAACCGCTCCAGCGGCACGGCGGTGCCGGCGGCCGAGACGGCACCCGCGCCGACCAACGGACGCAACGTTCTCAGCGCCGCACGCAAGCCGGTGTCCGGCGATATTGCAGGCGCGTCACCAGTTGCTTCACGCGCCACGGTCACGGGATCGTGACGCGGGGGGGCCGCTCGTTCGTCTTGCACCGTGCGGAGGCTAGCGCCTCATGCCCGACAGGACAACTTCCACCTTTCGTCTCTTCGCATTGCCCCGGACTTTCTGCGTCGCGCCACCGACGACCCGCTCGTTCGTCCGTAGGAATGTGCGTGCCATTCCGCGCTCGCGCCTCTGGGCCGCCATCGCGCTGGCCGTCGGCCTCGTCGGATGTTCCCGCGCTGAGCAGCCCGCGGCTGAAGTCGGCGATCCGGTCTGGCACGCCGACAGCCTGCTCCTGGCGTCACGGCCGCCGGTGATGTTTCGGGCGATCGACCACGAACGCGGCTTCAACAACGTGCGGACCCGTGCCAACAATTA
>CAZMGX010000037.1:0-22317 GCA_964565915.1 uncultured Gemmatimonas sp. | reverse complement strand
TCGGCACCGCCTACACCACCGCCCTCGTGGCGGCGGTTCACGGCGATGTGCCGCGCGCCCCGCGCCTCAAGGTGCTGGGTGTGGGGCACACGCGCACCATGGGCCTCAGGCGCGGCATGGTGTCGGACATCGAGGAGGCGACACGCTCCATTCGCGCGGCGGTTGAAGAGGCCACACATTTGGCCGGGGTCGCCGCCGACGGACTGTTTGTAGGCATTGCCGGCGAGCATGTGCGGGCCATGACCTCGTCGGGTGTGGTGGCCATCAGTGGTCACGAGATCACGCGGCCCGACGTAGAGCGTGTCAACGAAGTCGCGCGCGCCATGGCCATTCCGCAGGATCGCGAACTGCTGCACGCCATCCCGCAGGAGTATCGCGTCGACAAGGCCGACGGCATTCGTGACCCGGTCGGCATGATCGGCACACGTCTCGAGACCGAGATGTACCTCGTCACCATCGGTAGCTCACCGGCGATGAACCTGCGCAAGAGCATCGATCGCGCGGGCTTCAAGGTGAAGGAGCTGGTGCTCGAGCCGTTGGCAAGTGCCCTGGCCGTGCTCACCGAAGACGAAAAGGAGCTGGGGGTCGCGCTCATCGAACTCGGCGCGGGCAGCACCGACCTGGCCGTGTTCCACGAGGGCAAGATCCGGCATCTTGGTTCGATCCCGTACGGTGGCAACGCGGTCACCAGCGACATCGTCCAGGGACTCGGCGTCACGCAGAACGATGCGGAACAGCTGAAGGAAGCGTATGGCTGCGCGTACGAGCCGTTGATGACGGTCGATCAATTGATCGCCGTTCCGGCCACGTCCACACACGGGGAGCGCCATCTCTCGCGTGAACTCATGACGCACATCATCCACCAGCGCATGGATGAGATCTTCGAGAAGGTGCAGCGCGAGATTCACACCGCCGGCTTCACTGGCCGACTGAACGCGGGCATCGTGCTGTCGGGTGGTGGGGCGGTACTCGAAGGCATCACCGATCTTGCGGCCGACGTATTCGGACTCGGCGTGCGCGTCGGAATGCCCGGCGAGAAGATCGGCGGACTCGTGGAAGCGGTATCGGACCCGCGTTATGCGACGGTGGCCGGTCTCGCGCTGTACGGTGCCCATCGGGTGGCGCTGGGCGGTGTCATCGCGCGCCGACCGTCACTGAGTGGCGCGGGTGTCGACAAGTTGGCGGGACGGGTGAAGACCTGGCTGCAGGACTTCTTTTAGGCATGGCGGGTGACACTCGCGACTGAGTGGCGCGAGTTTGCCCGCGCGGTGTCTGACCGCTTTGAGGTAACGGCCGAACTTGGCCGAGGTGGCATGGCCGTCGTGCTTCTTGCGCGCGACGTGCGACACCATCGCGAACTCGCGCTCAAGCTCTATCGGTCTGACGTGAGCGCTGCCGTGGAAGGCGAGCGCTTCGAGCGCGAGATCAAGGTGGCGGCGCGGCTCAATCACCCGCATATCGTACCCTTGTTCGATTCCGGTGCCGCGGCCGGATTTCTGTTCTATGCGATGCCGTTCGTGCGCGGGGAGTCATTGCGCCAACGCCTCGATCGTGAGGGCCCGTTCAGCATTGCGGAGGCGCTGCACCTGGCGACGGAAGTCTGCGGTGCGCTCGACTATGCGCATCGGCAGGGCATTGTGCACCGGGATATCAAGCCGGAGAATATCCTCCTCTCAGAGGGCCACGCGCTGGTGGCCGACTTTGGCATCGCCCACGCGATTGACCAGGCAGCGGGAGAGCGCCTCACGACCATGGGGCTTTCGGTCGGCACCCCAAGTTACATGTCGCCCGAACAAGCGGCGGCTGAGTCGGAAGTTGACGGACGTTCGGACCAATACAGTATCGCGTGTGTTCTGTTTGAATTGCTGGCGGGATCGACGCCATTTCACGGCCCCACGGCGATGGCCTTTCTGGCGCAGCACCTGACGCAGGAGGCGCCGTCGATTGCGGCCCTTCGCCAGGACGTTCCCGAGCCGGTCGAACAGGCACTGCGTCGCGCACTCGCCAAGCATCCGGACCATCGGTTTGCCACGACGGCCGACCTGGCGGCGGCTCTTGGTGTTCCAAGTACTGCGGTGGCGCGGGTCGCGGTAGAAGACACCATCGCGGTGCTGGATTTCGTCAACCTCAGCGGCGACACGGCTGTTCAGTGGCTGGCTGGCGGAATCGCCGAGACGATTGGTGTCGACCTGAATCGCATCGGCAGCACACGAGTGGTACGGCGTGAGAAAGTGGCTCGAGCGCTGGTGGGTCGGGGACGTCCGGTCTCGACAGAAGATGACGTCCTGTCGGTCGCACGCGCACTTGGGGCCTGCTGGGTCGTCTGGGGCGCCTATCAGGCGGCCGGCGACAGAATTCGCATTACCCCTCGCCTGCTCAATGCGCGCGATGGCAGCACCATCTCGTCGCCCAAACTTGACGGCGCGATGTCCGAAATCTTCGAGCTGCAGGATCGGATCGTCGAAATGGTACTCGCCGCCCTCAAGATCGAAGTGTCGGCGCCGCAGCGGGAAGTGATGGCGAGGCCGGAGACGAGGTCGTTGACCGCATACGAGCTCTTCGCCCGAGGGCGGCAACTGCAGAACCAGTTCACTCCGACGGCGCTCACGGAGTCTCGTGTATTGCTGCGGGAGGCGATTCAACGAGATCCGGCGTATGCGCTGGCACACTCCGGCCTCGGGTTCTCACATGCGTTCGGCTACATCGGCAGTTCAGACCCCGAAGACTTGTCCGCCGCGCTCACGCACCTCGAGCGCGCGACTTCCCTCGACGACGGCCTCGGCGAGGCGTACGTCTGGCAGTCGTACGCGCTTGTGCGCTCCCTACGCTATGATGAAGCGATTGCCGCGGCCATTCGAGCGGTCGCCTTGGAGCCGGGGTTCGCGTTGGCGCACTATTTTCTGGCGACGTCACTGTACTCGGCGTCCGAGCTGGGCCCCGAACGTTGGACGTTGCGACGCAGGGCGGTCTTGGAGTTATTCGAGGCCGTACGTGCGGAGCCTGGCTACCAAGCGTCGTTTCACGTGTTGGCTGACATTTATGCGAGCAACGGCCAGTACGCGGACGCGGCGACGCCCATTGCAAAGGCGCTGGCGATTGAGCTGGGTGATGGACGAAGCGGCATCAATTTCGTCGGAGCCGTACTGCTGGACGGACTGCTTGCGCTCCGCACCGGTGATCTGGAGCGGGCGCACCAGCGGTGCGAAGAGGCGATTACGCGCTACACGACGTCGACGCACTTGTACTCGCAAGTACATGTCGCGCTGACGTATCGGGCGCTTGGTGAGATCGCCTATCGTCGCGGGCGTTTTGATGACGCCGTGATCGCCGCCCATCGGGCAGGGCAGATCTGCCGTGAGAATCCCTCTCGCGTCGGGACCGGCTATACGCTGGTCCGGGCACATGCGCTGGCTTCAAGAGCAAACTACGCCTTGGGCGTGCACGGCCGGGCACGCTCGGAGCTGTTGACGGCAGAACGCCTCCTTCAGGAAAGGACACTGTACGCATTTGTCCCCCTGTATGAGGCGAACGAAGGGGTCGTTTCGTTCGATATTGCGTCCGCCCACGCGCGCGCCGGCCGCACGACGGACGCGCTGGCGTGGCTCGATCGCGCCTTCAACGCGTGCTGGAGCGATGTTCCCGCTCTGCTGGACGGTCAGGATTTTGCGCGCTTGCGTATGTTGCCGGAGTTCGTATCGTTGGTCGAGCGCTGCAAGCGGCGCACCGCACATCCTGCTCCTGGTCCTCAATGTACGGGGGTACTTCCGTGACGGATTTCAGTGGACGTGTGCTGGTCGCTGGCGCCACTGGCGCCCTCGGGTCGCTTGTTGCACAGCGGCTCCTGACCATGGGTGTTCCGATTCGCGCTCTGGGGCGAAATCCCACCAAACTCGCGGCCTTGGCCGAGGCGGGCGCCGAGTGCGTGTCCACCGACTTGCGTGATCGGGATGCAGTACGCCAGGCCTGCGTTGGCGTGGCACAAGTCTACACGACGGTCAACAATGTCATGGGGCGTGGCGCCAACAGTCCGGGGCGGGTGGACGTGGACGCGCATCGTTCGCTCTGTGAGGGAGCACGCGCTGCCGGTGTGAATCGCATCGTCTTTGTGTCGGGGCGGGGAATGACGGCCGATTCATCGGTCGACTTCTTTCGCACCAAGTATGAGATCGATGAACTCATTCGGACGAGCGGCGTGGAGTACGTGCTGATGCGACCCGGCGCGTTCATGGAGACGTGGGTCGGTATGGTGGTGGATGGTGCGCGAAAGAATGGTGTCGCGATGATCTTCGGCAGCGGTCGCACCGTGCACAACTACATCGCACTGAACGACGTCGCGGAGTACTCCGTCCGCATCCTGTGTGGTGACGCACAGGGGAGTGAAGAGATCGCCATCGGTGGCTCATCCGGCGTGTCGGCGGATCAGTTGGTGGCGCTGGTTGAGCAGCACATGCGCACTCCCCTTCGCCGTCGTCGTCTCCCGGCACCGATGCTGAAGGTAGGCGGCTTTCTGTTGCGCCCGTTCAATGAGGTCGCGTCACGCTTCATGCACATGGGGCTGCATCAGGCGACGCATGCGGACCCGTTTCCGGAATGGCGGGTGGCGGCCGAGCGTTTTGGCGTCACGCCCACGAGCATCGAGACGTTCATCGGCGCCTTGCCGGTTCATTAAGCGCTCAGGCGAGCGCGTCGTCGAAGAACGAGTCCAGCCGTAGGGCGAAAGGCGACGGCGCGCCGCTCGGCCACCATTCCACCGATTCGCTGTAGATCGTTCCAGGGTCGCTCGCTCCGGTCCAGCACGAGACGTTTCGTGCATCTGCATCGATGACCCAGTAGGTCGCCACGCCGGAGCGCAGATACAGGTCGCGCTTGATGTGGTAGTCCAGTCGGCGACTGCTTGGCGACGTCACTTCGACGGCCAACAGCAGATCGCTCAGGTCATACGGATAGGGCGGCCGGCCGCCATCGGTCAGGCGCACGACGAACACATCAGGCTGCACGCGGTTCCGCTTCCGGTCGGCGCGGCGCACGTCGGATGGTGAGACCATCTGCTTGCCGACGCCACGCCCCTTGAGATAGTCGCGCAGCAACGCATGCAACTCGCCCACCACCATCTGGTGGATGTCGATCGGCGATGGCGTCACGAACAGCTCACCATCGATGAGCTCGTAACGCTGGCCGTCGTCCTCCAGCGCGTCCAGCATCTCGACGGTCCAGTCGGTGCGTGTGGCAGGCATGCCCATAGGCTACAACACTCGGCGATGGGGTGGCAAGAGGACATGCCACATCGTAGCCCATCGGGACGTCGTGTGGCGCATCAAATTCGCGCCGCCCGGATCACGGCGTCCCCGTTTGCGATGACACGATCGGATGCTGCGCCGCCGTCTCCCACGGCAGTGCTGGCCACCATCGTGTGGTGCGTAGCGGCATCGTGGGTTCAACACTCTCGCCCGGCCGCGGTGTTGCCATCACGACACTGCGTGCAGAGGCCGAGGCGGCCGCGCGTTCGATGGGTTCCGTCCATCCGTGATAGGCCAGACGAAAGAGTCCCCAGTGGACCGGCAGCAATACCCGGCCCCGCAGCATCGTATGAGCCTCGATCGCCTGCTCGGGGCCGATATGCCAGTCCGGCCACGCGCGATGATACTGTCCGATCTCGATGAGTGTGCAATCAAAGGGTCCATACTTCGCTCCGATCTCGCGCAGCGCCGGAAAGAGCCCGGTGTCGCCGGAGTAGTACACACGATGCGCGGGGCCCACGATCGCGAAGCCGCTCCAGAGCGTGGCGTTGTTGTCGATCAGCATGCGCCCGGAGGCGTGACGCGCTGGCGTGCTGACGATGTGGATGCCACCAACCGCGGTCGAGTCCCACCAATCGAGTTCCACGACCTGCCTGCCTGGCACCCCCCAGTATTCGAGATGGGCGCCGAGTCCGAGTGGTACCACGAAGCGCGTGCCGGTACGCGCGAGCGCGGTGACCGTTGGTTCGTCGAGATGATCGTAGTGGTCATGCGAAATCACGACGGCGTCGATGTGGGGCAGGGAGTCGAGCGCGATCAACGGCGCGTACCACCGTGCGGGTCCGACGCCCGGCAGCGGGGTAGGGCGGGTACTCCACACGGGATCGAGCAGCACGCGCGCGCCATCGATCTCAATGAGTGTGGTGGAATGGCCCATCCACGTGAGGCGCAGGCCGGAAGCGGGTGCGGTCTCGAAGCGCGCTGGCGGAACGCGTTCGAAGGGTACCAGCGCAGGAGGCGTGCTGACGTCGCTGGTGTTGCGCATCGCCAGCAACGCGCCGACCATGTCGTTGATCAGTGGCTGCGGATTCTCGAAGTGACCCTGGTGCCACTGCGGCGAGGCCTCCATGCGCGTGCGGCGATCGCCGGTGGCACGATGGCCGAGCGGGCGCCAGACGATGCCGAGGGTCGCGATGAGGGCGACGAGTGTGATGAGGCCGAGGGTTTTCGCGAGTCGACGGAGCATCGTGAGGGTGGAATCTCGAGACCAATAAGGAAGAGAGAACAGCGATACAGGATATGTGCCGTCCGATATCGGATATCCGATATCTCACATCCTTATGTCGCGGTTGACCGTGTAGCGGAGCGCCGACGCAGGAAGGGTTCCGCGCCTCACTCCCCGCGACTACGCTGCTACAATGTGACGATGTGCGCCGGATCACGGGTGCTCGGCCGCCTCGCGTTACATCATGGTGCATCATGAATCGTCGTCGCCTGCCGCTCAGGACTCGTACCATCACGGCCGCTGCGCTGTCGGTGCTATTGGCCGCCTGTGAGGGCGAGCCAGCCACGGCGATCGCCGTCAGTCCGGTCAGCGACACGGCGAACGACGAGCAGGCCGCGGCGCACTGGGCGGCACTGGGGATGGCGCGCACCACATTGGGCATCGGCGATTCACTCCGATTGTCCCTCCCCGCCTCCAGCCGTCGGGATAGACTGGCCACCTGGTCGTCAAGCGCGCCCGACGTAGCGACGGTCTCGCCGCATGGCCTCGTCATCGGGCGTCGACTCGGCACGACGGTGGTCACGGGCATCAGCCGCAATGGCTCGGTCCGCGTCAGCATTACCGTGAGCGCGGACGCGCCGCCCCCCGACACGACCACCCCGCCGCCCGACACGACCACCACGCCGCCGCCTCCGCCGCCCTCCGGTGCGCTGGGACTCAACGCCCCGCTTGGACGTCGCCTGTTTCCGTCCAACAACCCGTGGAATCAGCCGGTCGATACCGCGCAGGTCGACCCCAACTCGGCGGCGATCATTGCCAACATCGGCGCCACGCGTGCGTTCCATCCCGACTTCGGTGCCAACTGGAACGGTGGGCCGTTCGGCATTCCGTACGTGGTCGTCTCAGGGACGCAGGCTCGAGTGCCCGTCAGCTTCGAGTACGCGAGTGAAAGTGATCCGGGACCGTATCCCGTCCCACCGAATCCGCCCATTGAAGGCGGACCCGCGTCCACCGGTGATCGCCACATCCTGATCGTCGACCGCGACAACTGGAAGTTGTACGAGCTGTTTGCCGCGTACCCGCAGGGCGCCGGATGGCGCGCCGGATCGGGCGCGATCTTCGACCTGAACAGCAATGCGCTGCGCCCCGCCGGATGGACTTCCGCGGACGCGGCCGGACTGCCGATTCTGCCGGGACTCGTGCGATACGAGGAAGTCACCGCCGGCGAGATCGCGCACGCGTTGCGCTTTACCGTCTCCCGGACGCGGCGTGCCTACATCCCGCCGGCGACGCACTGGGCCAGCAGCGACACCAGCTCACTCAGGCCACCGATGGGCATGCGGGTGCGGCTCAAGGCGGGCGTGGATATCAGCACCTATCCCGCCAGCGCGCAGGTGATCTTGCGGGCCCTCAAGAAGTACGGCATGATCGTCGCGGACAATGGCAGTGACTGGTACGTCTCCGGGACGGCGGATGCGCGATGGAACGACAGCGAGATGAACACACTCAAGCGTCTGCGTGGCAGCGACTTCGAGGTGGTGCGAATGACCGGGGTCGTGCGGCCGTAGTCGCCCTTTTCACGGCAGTGAGTATTGCGCTGTCGGGGCCGCTGGTGCGGCCGCTGGCGGCGCAGGCCGGAGCGATCTCGGGGCAGGTGTTGGCCGAGAAGAGTGAACGCCCCATCCCGAACGCGCGCATCGAACTGCGCTCAACCACGTTTGCGACGCGCAGCGACAGCGCCGGTCGATTCCAGTTGAGCAACCTTGCGGCGGGCAACTACGTCGTGATCATACGAGCGATCGGCTACGACTCACTCGTTGCGAACGTGCGCCTCGCCGCCCGCGAGGTCGTGGATGCAGACTTTCTGATGACATCCTCGGCACAGACGCTCGCGGAGGTCAAAGTCGAAGCCGAAGGCGGCCTTGATCGCCTGCGCCTTGCGGAGTTCGACGAGCGGCGCGCGATGGGACTCGGGCGTTTCCTCGATCGGAGCATCTTCGAGAAGAACGCGGCGAGTCAGGTGGACGTGGTCATCATTGGCCGAGTGCCCGGATTGCGATCACGTCGAGTGGCCGGCAAGACCGTGCTTACTTCATCGCGAAGCGGCTGCTACCCCCAAGTGATCGTGAATGGCATCTCCGTTTGGAACGGCATGCCCGGTGGCCCGGATGTGAAACGCAACATTGAAACGATGCTGTTTGACGTGAACATGCTGCGGAACGAGGAGATCATTGGCTTCGAGTGGCACAATCCGGCGTCGACACCGCTCAAGTACAACGCCACCAGCGGCGCTGGTGGGGGTTCATTCTGCGGCACCGCGATCTTCTGGACCAAATAGTCGACCGCCACGTCTGGTCCGGCGGGCGCGGGTTACGGCGCGTCTCCCAGCAGCTCGACGCCGGGAAGGCGTGCGAGCGCCTTGTCGAAGGTCACCAGCGTCGCGTGCTCGGAGGCAGCCGTGGCATGAATCAACCGGTCCACGAACCCGGCGGTGGCCTTGGTGGTCAGTCGGGTCGCCGGTTCCGCCAATACGCCGCGCGCAACGCCGGTGGCGTGAATGCGCGGGTCGCCGATGAACTCAGCGAGGGCGTCGACGGCGTCGGCATGTGGCACGCCATAGTGGTAGCGCAAAGCGTGGTAGGATTCCGCGACGACCAAGTCGGACACGGTCACCGGCAGTGGAGATCCCGACACACAGGCGCGTGCGGTTTCCAGCTGTTCTGGCGGTTGCCCGGTGATCAGACGCAAGACGACCGATGTGTCCAGATCGATGCTCACCGGCGCGGCTCGCGCGTGCGACCGCGCGCGACACTCTCGCGTACCGCGGCGGGAGAGTGATCGGACACCGCGCGACCGTATCGCGATAACGAGCCGAGCCAGCTTGGTCGCCAGGTGTCGGCCTCGTCGGCTGCCGCCGGAGTCGAGGTCGCCGGTGCGTTCAGCACGTAGAGCACACCCTCGGCCACCAGATCGCGCACGGTACGGCCGCGTTTTGCCGCTTCGATCTTGAGGCGGCGATAGAGGGCATCGTCGAAATCGATGGTGGCTTTCATGTAAGCAATATAACAAGGTAGCCATGTGCGGGCCAAGGCCCACCGCAAGCCCGCGAATCCCCTCGGTGCTGAGACTCGCCGAGTCCGCGCGCGAGAAACCCTCCGCCGAACGGCACCACCCCTCGGCGCGTAAGTTTCTCGTGACCGCGTCGCACCACCACCCAGGCATCGTCCGCAGGGAGCTCCCCGTGATTCAGGCAGGCCCGTCCCGTTCCCGTCGTCTCCTCCGCTCATTGCTCCTGCTCGGGCTCGCGCCGTCGCTGGCGAGCGCGCAGCAGATGACCGCCGAGACACGCGATCCCAACCAGAAGCAGGATGAAAGCTTCGCGAAGAGCTACAAGGAATGGCTCGTCAATCCGAAGCACGGCAGCCCCCTGGTGGACCACCTGCCGCTGGTGGCCGGCATCCCGACGCCAAAGGACGTACTCGGTTATCACATCGGCGCACCGAAGAAGCTCACGTACTACGCCGATCAGCTGAAGTATTACCGCGCCCTCGCCGCGGCTTCGCCGCGCGTGAAAATCGAGACGATCGGCAAGTCGGACGAAGGACGCGAACTCGTCGTCGTCTGGATTTCGTCCGACGCGAACATGAAGAACCTGGACGCGAATCGGAAGAAGCTCGCGCAGATCGCCGATCCGCGCGGCTTGTCGCAGGCGCAGATCAAGAACCTCATCGAGACGACGCGCCCACACTATCACCTGATGGGTGGTCTGCACAGCGGTGAGACCGGCCCCTCCGAGATGCTGATGGAGCTGGCGTACCGCCTGGTGACGGAGACGTCGCCGCTCATCAACCAGATCCGCACCAACCTGTTCGTGTCGATCACGCCGGTGGCCGACGCGGATGGCCGTGATCGCAACGTGGACTGGTTCTATCGCGGGCTCGACATGGGCACGGAGAATACAACTCCCGCGGCGCCAACCATGTCCGTGTCGCCGCCGCGCGCCGATAGCGCCGCTGCGGTCGCTTCCGGTGGACGCGGCGCGGGTGGTGGACGTGGCGCCGGTGGCGGTCGAGGTGGCCCGCCGGCCGGTGCTCCGGGCGCCGGTGCACCGGCCGCTGGCGCACCCGCAGGTCCGCCAGCGGGCGGGCAGGGTGGTGGTGGCCGAGGTGGCGCGGCCGTCCCGTATTGGGGCAAATACGCGTACCACGATAACAATCGCGACATCAACATCAAGCTGGTGCAGATGCGCGCGATCATCGATTGGTACTTCACGGCGTATCCGCCGATCATGCACGACCTGCATGAGGCGCAGCCGTTGCTCTATACCTACAGCGGCGCCGCGCCGCAGAATCCCAACCTCGATCCGTTGCTGTTCGCCGAGCTGCCCTGGTTCGCCAACTGGGAGATGGCGCAGCTCACCAAGTACGGCATGCCGGGCGTGTATACGCACGCGTTCATGGACGGCTGGTCGCCCGGCTACCTGGGCTCAGTGGCGTACAATCACAACGGCCTCATGAAGATGTACGAGACGCAGTCGGGGCGTGATCTCGACAGCGCAGCCATCGCCAACGCCAACACGCCGGGCGCGGCCGCTGGTGGTGGTGGCTTCGGCGGTCGTGGTGGCGCCGTGCCCACGGGTCGTGGTGGCGCGCAGGATCGCGAGTGGTATCGGGGCATTCCCATCGGCTTCAACGACCTCGCCACGTTCACGCGTCGCTCCAACGCCAACTACATGCAGACGGGCGTGCTGTCGGCGTTGCAGTTGGCGTCGATGTTCCCGGCCACGGTGCTCGAGAATTTCTACGTCAAGACGCGCAACTCCATCGAAGAGGGCAAGACCAAGGCGCCCTACGGTTTCGTCGTGCCCGTGCAGCGCGACATGACGCGGGTGGCCGAGTTCGTGAATATCATGCGCTTGCAGCGCATCGAGGTTGGCGAGGCCACCGAAGCGATCAAGATCGGCACGACCACGTATCCGGCCGGTTCCTATGTGATCAAGCGCGACCAGCCGTATGGTCGTCTCGCGAAGAACCTGATCGAGAAGCAGCAGTACCCCGATGCGCGTCTGCAAACGTATGACGACAGCGGCTGGTCCACCGGCTTCGCGATGAACGTGGACGTCGTCGAGATCGCCGATTCAGCGATCCTGAAAGCCAAGGTCAAGCCGGTGGACAAGGTCGTGCTCAAGGGCACCGTCACCGGCAGCGGTAACGCCGGCATCGCCGTCGCACACCTCGGCTCCAACAACATGGTGGCGTTCCGTTATCGCCTGAAGAACGTGCCCATGCGGGTGGCCGAACAGAAGTTCACCGCCGACGGCGTGGAGTTTCCGGCCGGCTCGTTCGTGATCACCGACATGAGCCAGGCCGCTGCGGTTCGTTCGGCGGTGGACGCGCTCGGGCTCAAGGCCGCCGCGCTGTCGGCCGCACCGACGGTGCCGATGCACGACGCCGACGTGCCGCGTGTGGCGATCTACTCACAGTGGAGTGGTACGCAGAACCTTGGCTGGTATCGCCTCACGTTCGACGAGTTCGGCGTGCCGTTCGACCTGATCTACAAGGAGCGCGTCGCGCAGGGCAAGCTGAAGGACCAGTACGACGTGATCCTGATCGCCGAGCAGAATCTCAGCAAGACGACCGTGATGCAGGCGCCGGCGGCGCGTCCGCAGCCCTACAAGAAGAGCGACAAGTTCAAGTTCCTCGGCTGGTACGGCGAGACCGATGACATGACCGGTGGTTTTGGTCAGGCCGGTGTCGACGCGTTCGCCGCGTTCCTTGAGGCAGGTGGCACGCTGATCGCGGTTGGCGAGTCGGCGCGGCTGCCGATCGAGTTCGGCTGGGCGCGTACGGTCGACAAGACGCCTGTGCCGGGACTCACAGCGCAGCGGCCGCTGGTGGAAGGCGAGATCGTGCGCCCCGAGCACCCGGCTTTTTACGGCTACGACAAGAAGACGTTGCCGGTCAAATACGTGGGCGGCACGCCATTCAAGGTCGGGATTGCCGACGAGGCGAACGTGTTGGCGCGGTATGTCGGTGGCGAGAAGTCGGTGATCTCGGGCCTCATGACCGGCGCCGATTCATTGCGCTCGCGGCCGTTTGCGGTGGACGTGCCGAACGCATACAAGGGCAAGGGCCGCGTGATCATGTTCTCCAACAACCCGATCTATCGTTGGCAGAACCATGGCGAGTTCAACATGGTGTTCAACTCGGTGATCAACTGGAATGACGCGGGGGCGTCGTCGGCGTCAACAGCGATTCGTCCCTAGACGAGTCGCCCGATGTGTGAATGCCGGTCTCGTGTCCAGGCACGGGGCCGGTTGCCGCTTGGCGTTGTGCGGGATCGAAGTCAGATTGTGCTCCAGGTTTTCCGGGCGTGAGTGTGTCGTCTTCGAGAGCGTCTTCACGGGAAGTACGTGTTGGGTACTTCTGACGTGGTCGTGATGGTTAGTGTAGCGTTCCGGAGTAGGCGTTCGCGACGACGGAGGCACCGGCGCGCCGGTGCCATGGGCTGCCAGACCAAAACACTGAAGCAAGGCGAACGGCGGCGGAGCCGCTCTGCCGCAACCGAAAACAGACGACGCGTTACGAAGACAATGGACTATTTGAGTGGTCATAGGGCGCCAACGACGGTGAACTTGTGAATAGCTATCGTCGGTTTTCCCTAAGGAAGACGCTGCTCGCGCCGACTGTCTCATTTTCACGCGCGCGCCCAAGTGATCACGGCGTTATGCGGCGCGTACTCGCGCTGTTTGCACTCCTCGCGGGCAGTGCGGCGCACGCGCAAACGGTGCGCGGGGTCGTCACCAGAGCCGGCGTGCCGATGCCCGGGGTCGTCGTCCAGTTGCTGGACAGCACCGACGCCCCGTCCGGCGCCAGCATCTCCGACGAGCGCGGCATCTATCGCATCCTCGCGCCGCGCGCCGGCACCTTTCACGTGCTCGCGCGCCGCATCGGGTTTGCGCCGCATCGCACACCAACGTTCGTCCTGACGACGGGCATCGCGCGCGATATGCCCATCGAACTCTCCAGTCTCGCCGTCGCCCTCGATACGATTCGCATTCGCGCGGCCACGTGCATCGCGCTGTCGCGCGCCAACTCGCCTGTCGCGACGGTGTGGGAACAGACCAAGACCGCGCTGCTCGCTACCGATGCCACCACGTCGTCGCGTCCGCTGTCGACAATGCTCATGCGCTATCAGCAGACGGATCGCGCTGGCGCGGTCACGGTGCGCACGGTCGACGTGCAGGACGCCGACTCCGGTAGCGCGCCGTGGCACGCCCCGTCACCGCGCGAGATGCGCGACAAGGGCTACGCCCACTGGCTCACGCCGACCACCATGCAGTTCTGGGCGCCCAGTCTCGAGGTCCTTAGCTCGCGTGAGTTCTCGGCCGAGCACTGCGCACGACTCGAAGACGCCAGCGATCCGGCGTTGGTCGTGCTGGCGTTCGAGCCACTCCGCGAGCGCCGGGGGATCATCGACATCACCGGCCGAATCTCCGTGGACCGTCATACCGCCGAACTGCGCGAACTGTCGTTCCGTTACACCAATGTCGACTCGGCCGCCGTGAACGCCGACGCCGGCGGACGCATGAAGTTCGCGCGCGCACGCGACGGCTCCTGGCTCGTCACCGACTGGTTTATCCGCGTCCCGGTCGTCGATAGTACGCCGCGTCGGCCGGAGCGGGAACCCCGTGCGATTGCGTACGCCGAGCAATGGGGTGGGCGTGTCTACAACGCGCGGCGCGGCGATGATACCGTGTTTGTGCAACCGTTCCCAACGCTGAGCGGTGTGCTGCATGATTCCGTGACGGCTCGGCCCGTGCCCAACGCGCAACTGTTCCTGCGTGAGTCCGGGCGCGTTGCGGTCACCGATAGCGTGGGCGCGTTCACGATCGGCAGCGTGCGCCCTGGCGTTCACACGCTGCAGATCAACACGAGTTCGCTCGATTCCCTCGGTGCCGCGCGCGTCAAGCGCCTCCCCGTGGCCGATTCGCTGTCGGCCTCGCGACTAGCCGTTCCGTCGCTACGAGATGCACTCGCCGGCATGTGCGTGCGCGATGTGACGTTTTCGAGGTCGAGCGTACCGTCGCTCATTCACGGAGTGGTAACCGCCCGCCCGGCCGATTCGCCAGCGCAGACGAACATCTCGACTGCAACCACTGCGAGTGGAACCACCACGAGTGGAACCACCACGAGTGGAACCACCACGAGTGGAACCACCACGAGTGCGAGCGATTCGCAGCCGACGTTTGTTCGTGCCGTGTGGATGGATCCATACACCGGCATGCCGATGCAATTCTCGACGCAGGCGGAGCCGAGCGGCCGGTATCGATTGTGTGGGTTGCCGCCCGGCATCCCGTTGGATCTGCACGCCGAGCGCGGCGCGCGGTCTTCGATGCCGGTGCGCGTGCAGCTTAATGGCACGAGTCCGTACGGTGTGAAGCATCACGACGTGCAACCGCGCGGTGCTGGTGAAGGCGCGCTGCACGGCGTGGTGCGCGACGGACAGCGGCGACTCGTGTCGGGGGCGCTGGTGTCGATCGATTCGTTGCTGCGGCGCTCCGTCACCGACATGTCTGGTGCGTGGCGCATGCCGCGAGTGGGTGCGGGGCGTGTGGTGCTGAGCGTGCGGCGCGTGGGGTTCGCGCCGTTGGATACCGCGATCATGCTTGCGGCGGGTGCCGACTCAACGCTCAATCTGGTACTCACGGCACTGCCACGACTCGGCGCCGCGCCGCCTTCAACCGATGGTAGTGCCGCGAACGGTAGCACCGTCGACGATCGCGCGGCCGAGGCGGCACAGTTGGCCGCCTTCGAGGCACGTCGAAAGGGCCCCGGTCAATTCGTGTTGCGCGATCGATTGGCGCGCGCGGAAGGCAAGCCATTCGGCGATCTACTGCGCACGCTGCGCGATGCGGCGATCACGCCGGCCATAACACTCAGCGGCGCCACGCCTTCCGCGGACGTCTCGAGTGCGGTGCTACAGGGCGTGGTGCTGCGCAGTGGCGCGACAACGTTTCGTTGTCCGTCGGCGGTGTTTCTGGATTCGCGTCCACTGTATTTCGGCGTCGGCGATCTCATCGATCTCAATCTGTTCGCGCCCGAGCAATTCGAGTCGCTCGAGTGGTACGCCAACGATCGCGAGATCCCGCCGGTGTTTCGCGGGCTCGCGACGTGTGGGCTACTGGTGCTGCACGCGCGTCGGTAGCGGCTTCGTGGAGCGACTGCAACCGTAGGGGTCGCGGCTGTCGTGGAGCATGAGTGTGGGGGGCGGTACTGAGCGCTGCCGGCCACGGCCGCTCACACCACCAGCGACGACAGCGGCGATGACGTCGGCGGCTACGGCGCTCGCGTCCAAATCGCGACGTACAGCGCTTGGTTGGAGTTCCCCCGCGCTGTCGCCACGACCGAACGGCCTGACGACGCCGTGCCGTCGCCACACGGAAAACCGATGGGCCAGCGTGTAGCCAACGTCCCTGACACATCGCCCGCGCGGGTGTACACCTCGATGAACTCGACGCGCGGCACCGCGATCGCATCGAGAGTGAGGGTGGGTTTGGCGACCCCGTCTACAAAGAGACACGGCGCCCGTGGAATCACGAGCCCTTGTTCGGTGGACGCCGCCGCATACTGCAGTGCGATGTGCAGGTTGGTGGCCTCGGTGGCGCGCAGTTCGGCACGCGTCACCTGCGCACTGCCGTAGCGATTCACACGCTGCCGCTGATCCAACTCGGCCCACTTCCATCCGTCCTTCACGTCGCGACTGGACGAATCGAGCAACACCGCGAGCTCGACGCGTTGCTCGGGTTCCAGTTCGAACGCCACCAGTTGCGGCGCAAACCCGCGACGCTCGACGCGCAGGGCGTAGCGGCGGCCAGGGGCCAGCTCGATGGCGAAGCGCCCGCTGCTGTCGGTCGTGAGCGGCGGGTCACCCCCCAGCACGCGCACCGCAGCGCCGGACATCGGGGCCATCTCCGCGAAATCGCCGACGACCCCGGTCACGCCCGCGAAGCGCGCCCGGACCCGGATAGTGTCCGCCCCGTACCCGCGTGCGACGAGCACCAGTTCGCGGCGCACACGACCGTCGCCCACGTGCACCGACAGGGCAGTCGAATCGAAGCCGATGCGTTTGCCCACGATGGTGTAGTCACCCGCTGGCATCGAGGGAATGAGGAAGGCGCCGTCATCGTCGCTGCGGGCCATGTACATCACCCCCTCACGTCGCACCTGCACGAGCGCATCGGGAATCGGCGTGCCCTCGACCGACGTCACGGTGCCTGAGAGTGAGCCCGACCGCCGCGCTTGCGCGTCGCCACTCGGCGCCGACCAGCTCATCGCGATGACCGCCGAGGGCAGGGCTACCAGCAACAGTCTGCGAAAACGCACGTGGCCTCCGATGTCAGATTCGTGCTCAGGGTTGGTGTTCAGCGTTCGTGCTTTGATACACGCGATGCGGGTCGATACCCCACACCGATCCGTCCCTGTTCGCGCGTGGAGAACCACATCCGCTGCACAATCGGTGATGTCACCGACGCACACACGCCGCCGCCGACCACACGAGTTCGTGTCGCGGATCACACGCATACGGCGACGCATGAATTGTGGAAAAAACGCGACCGTCGCGGTCCGTGATGGAATGACCCAACTCCAATACAATTCACGGGTTGCGCTCGCACGGCGAATGTGTATTCTAAGCTCCACAGACTACTTGTTCACAAGCCGCGCGGTCCGTCGATGACGACGGCGTTCGCTGCGTTTCGATTCTCCCATCCTCTGCCCGCCAAGCCCAGTATGGAGCTACCACGGATGACCTTCGAGTTCGAAGAGAGCGCCACGCAGAACGCCCGGATGAAGGTGGTTGGTGTCGGCGGCGGCGGCGGGAATGCGGTCAACCGCATGATCGAAGAGCAGCTCGAAGGCGTCGAGTTCATCTCCGTCAACACCGACGCGCAGGCGCTGCTCAATTCCAAGGCCGACGTCAAGATCCAGATCGGCAAGAAGCTGACGCGCGGCTTGGGTGCCGGCGCGCGACCGGAGATCGGTCGTCAGGCCATCGAAGAGAATCGCGAGGACGTCAAGCGCGTGATCGGCAACGCCGACCTGGTGTTCGTCACCTGCGGTATGGGCGGTGGCACCGGGACTGGCGCGGCGCCGGTCATCTGCCAACAGGCACGCGAAGCGGGCGCGCTCACGGTAGGTATCGTGACGCGCCCGTTCCTGTTTGAAGGGCGCAAGCGGATGCGGCAGGCCGAAGAAGGCATCGCCGAAATGCGCAAGAACGTCGACACGATGATCATCGTGCCGAACGAGCGGCTGCTGGCTGTCGTCGGCAAGGGGATCCCGTTCCACGAAGCCCTCAAGAAGGCCGACGAAGTCCTGCTGCACGCGACGCAAGGCATCTCCGTGCTCATCAGCGAGACCGGCCTCGTGAACGTCGACTTTGCCGACGTGCGCACGGTCATGCAGAACGGTGGCTCGGCGCTCATGGGCACCGGCATCGGTCGCGGCGAGAACCGCGCGATGGAAGCCGCCCAGCAGGCCATCGCCTCGCCGCTGCTCGACAACGTCTCCATCTCGGGTGCGACCGGCGTGCTGGTCAACATCACCGGCGGCGAAGACCTCACGCTCGGTGAAGTGCACCAAATCAACGACATCGTGCATGACGCGGTGGGCGATGACGCCGAAATCATCTTCGGCGCCGTGCACGAGCCGGCCATGATGGGCGAGATCCGGGTAACGGTCATTGCGACCGGATTCGATCGCATCATCCAGCAGGGTGGTCTCGGGCACGTGCACAGCCGTTTGGACAATGGCATGGCGGGCTCAGCCGGTAGCTCCTTCAGCCGGCCGACTGGCGGCAGCCCGTCGTACGGCGGCGGCGCCCCATTCAGTGGCGGCCTTGGCGGCGCGCAGGGAGGCGCTCATGGCCATCCCCAGGCGCCGGCCAACCAGCAGCCCGCAAACTCGCCGCCCTCGGTCCTTCCGTTCCCGACCCGGGAGCGCCAAGTTTCGAGACCTGCCAGCCCCCCCGCTCGTCCTGCATGGGAAGGCGCGCCGCCGCGCCAATCTCGTGTTCCCCCGACGTCGACTTCGCCGCTGTCCAGCAACGAGCTGGACGACATGGAAATCCCGACGTTCATACGGAGACAGATGGATTGAATCGGACGCCGCTCAGACTGTTCGTCGCCGCGCTCTGCTCGGCGATCGGCGCAGTAGCGATCTCTCTCGGACGTCCGGTCCGTGAACGCCCCGCGGCGAGTGTACTCGACGCGGGGTCGCGCGCTTCGGTAGCCCCGCGTTGGTTCACACGCGTGGATACCGTGAACAGAAATGAGCAGGTGGTCGCCGTCCTCGAACGGGCGGGTATCTCACGCGAAGAAGCCTCGCGGGCCCTGTTGTCGGCATCGGCGCTCGACGCCCGAAAGATCCCCGCCGGCACCAAGATCGTCACCCGCACCAGCGCCGATTCCGGCGCCTCTGAAATCGTGTTCCACCTCGCCATCGATCGGCTCGTGCGACTGCGCCGCTCCGAATCGGCGGGATGGGTGGAAACGGAAGAATTGCTGCCTTGGAAGACGGACACCGTGGTCGTGGGCGGCGAGGTCAGTTCCTCACTCACCGATGCGCTGGTTCGCGGCGCAGAGGCATTTCCGGCCGGCGCGCGCATCGCCGTCGCGAACCTGCTCGCCGACATCCTCGAATATCGTGTCGACTTCAGTCGCGACCTGCAAAAGGGCGACTCCATCCGCGTGTTGGTGGAGCGCAAGGTCGCTCCCACTGGCGCGGTGCAGGCTGGTGGCATTCTCGCGGCGCGGATCACCGTGGCTGGCCGCCGTGTCGAAACCGTGCGCTTCGCCGACGCCGACCGAAAGCCCCGCTATCTGGACGGCGAAGGCAAGACGATGCAGGCGGCGTTCCTCAAGGCTCCGCTGCAGTACCGTCGCATCTCGAGCGTATTCGGACGCCGGAAGCATCCGATTCTCGGCATCTGGCGTGCCCATCAGGGCATCGACTACGCCGCCGGCTCGGGAACGCCAGTGAGATCGGTCGGCGATGGCACGGTGATCTACGCCGGTTGGAAGGGCGGCTACGGTCGCGTCGTCGAGATTCGACATCGGAATGGCTACGTGTCGCGCTATGGACACCTCAGCAAGTTCGGCGCGGGTATTCGTCGAGGCGCTGGCGTCGGGATCTCCAACACGATCGGCTACGTGGGCGCGACGGGCTTGGCGACTGCGCCGCACTTGCACTTCGAAGTCCTGGTCAACGGCGTGCACCGCGATCCGAGCAAGGCGCTCAAGACCAACGAAAGTGGTCGGGCGCTCGCGGCCTCCGACCGCGCCGCCTTCGCCAATCTGAAGGCAATGTTGTTCGCGCGACTGGATAGCCCGGTGAACGGCACGCCGGTCATCGCGCAGTCTGAGTCGGGCGCGCGTGGGGAGTCCGCGCGCTTTGCCGGCGACGAAGAATAGTCGCCGCGTCTGCTCGTCGTCGTCCGCGATCGTTCTGGGTGTCCGCTGAGCGGTTGTTGAGGGCGACGTGACCCGCTGGGCCCTTGCCGCCGCCATTGCGCTGCTCGTGGCGTGGTTGGCGTATGCACGTTCCGCCACGCCGGGCCAGCGAGGAAAGGTCGCGTTGCTCGCGGCCATCCGGTTTGCCGCCGTGCTGCTAGTGGCCGCGATGGTGCTTGGCGCGCCGTCGGCGCCGCCGACGCCCGCCGCGCCGCTGGTAGCGATCGACGTCTCGTCGAGTTGGCGACGCGCCGGCGGTGACGACTCCTCACGCGTGGATTCGGTGCGTGCGCAGTGGCAGCGCGCCCTCCAATCTGGCGGCGCCGCCGACAACCTCGTGATGCTGCTGGGAGACTCCCTGCGCGAGGTCGGCAGCGGGGAGCTTGCGCGTGTGGTGCCAGCCGACGCGGCCTCACGTATCAGACCCGCCATCGATCGGGCCGCCTCGCTGGGACGTCCGCTGTTGCTGGTCACCGACGGCGAAGTGGACGATCCCGAATCCCTCTCCGAAGCGCCGATCGGCTCATTGGTCCAAGTGCCGGTGCGCGAGGCCAGACAGGATGTCGCACTCTCCGACCTTACGGTGCCATCAGACGCGAGTGCTGGTGACACCCTGCAGGTGGCCGCGCTGATTGCCTCCGGGGCCACGACGTCCGGTGAGGGGCGGCTCCTGCTCACATTGGACGGCGTCGCCGCGGGCAACGTCGCCATTCCCACACTCGGCGCGTTCTCGACGACACGCGTGACGCTGCCGTTGCCGTTGCCGCGCGGCTCGCGCACGGCGCTGCTGCGCGCGACGCTCGAGGTGGCCGGCGACGTCGAGCCACGAAATGATACGCTGTCCGCGTCGATCGAAATCGGCGACCGTCCACCAGCAGTGTTCGTATCGACGGCCCCTGACCTCGATGTGCGCGAGGTGCTCGTGGTATTGCGCGGGGCGCTCGCGTTGCCGACCCGCGCCTATTTGCGTATTGCGCCCGGTGTCTGGCGCGAAGAAGGGAACCTGGCGCCGATTCGTGAGGACGATGTGCGAGCCCGTGCGGCTGCGGCTGGCTTGCTGATCGTGCACGGCGATACGTCCTGGGCACCGCCGTCGGCCGGCCGAGCTCGTGGCGCACGGGCGCTGTGGACACCGGCCCCCCCAACGGCGTTGGCCCGCGCCGGTGAGGTCACGCGCGCCGCGGAGTGGTATGCGAGCTCGGCGCCGCCGTCGCCGCTGTCGGCGGCGCTCTCTGGCTTGCCGTGGGACAGCTTGCCGCCGCTCACGTTGGCCGGATTGCCGCGCGGTGCGATCACCGTGCTGTCCGCGCAACTCGGCCGGCGTGGCGAGGCCGTCCCGGCGATCGCCGCGCGCGAAGATGGCGGCATGCGCACGCTCGTGATCTCGGGATCGGGCTATGCGGGATGGTCGCTTCGTGGGGGACGCAGCGCCGAGGCGTTCACGGCGCTGTGGGGCACGATGTTCGATTGGCTCGCCGTCGGGCGCGGCGACCTGCGCGCCGCGCGACCGGCCTCGTCGTGGATGCGCGAAGGGGACGCCGTGCAGTGGCGCCGCGGCGGAACGGACTCGCTGGTGAGTGTCGTGGTTACGCGGCGCCCCGGACCCACGGCCACTGCCGCTTCGACGCCTCCCATCGCCGATACCGTGCGCCTGCGCTTTGCGCCAGGCACGGTCTCCGCCACCAGCCCAGCATTGCCCGCCGGTGTATACGATGCGCGGACGACCGGCGGCAGCGCCGTCCTGGTCGTCAACGCCTCACGCGAGTGGGTCCCGCGCGCGCCGTCGGTACGCGACGGGCCGCTGTCGCGCGGCGCTCTTTCGACGGACGCCCCGCGTCTGGCCGACCGCTGGTGGCCGTTCCTCGCCGCCCTGGTGCTGCTCAGCGCCGAATGGATCGCGCGACGACTCGTAGGCCTCCGATAAATTAGAGTAACGAGGCAGAGTAGTGAGCATGGAGCGACCCCCGCTTACTCTTCTGCTCTCTACTCGGTACTCGTTCTCCCTACTCCTTACTCAATGTCGCGTCTGTTCAGAAAGAAGGATGACCTTCCGAAGCGCTCGTTGTGGCAGCGCGTCAAGGATGTCGTCCGCACCGACTTCGGCGTGCTGCTGCGCGGCGGCGTCGATCAGGGGTCGCTCGAGGCGCTCGAGACGCTGCTGATCGAGTCCGACTTCGGCGTGCCCACGTCGCTGGCGTTGGTGGCGGAGGTGGAGCGGTTGGCCAAACGCGGCGAGGTGAAGACGGACGCGGAGTTCCGTGATGCATTGGCAAACGGTGTTGAGGCCGCGTTACGGAAAGGCAATTCGGACCCCGCGTTGCGTGTTGCCGCGAACGGACCGACGG
>CAZMGX010000036.1:10393-22359 GCA_964565915.1 uncultured Gemmatimonas sp. | reverse complement strand
GCACCGCGTTGGAGGTTTCGGGCTCGATGAGATTGTAAATGCCCGCACTCCCGCAACATTGGTCGGCGTCCTCGAGTGGCACCACATCGAGCGACGGAATCGCCGCGAGCATGGCGAGCGGTGGCGAAACCACGCGTTGCGCATGCATCTGGTGGCAGGGCGGATCATGCGTGACCCTGACCGGCAGCGCGCCGCCGCGACGCGGCCCCGCCGCCGCCAACACCTCCGAGACATCGCGCACCTTCGCGGCGAGTCCGGCCGCACGCGCCGACCATGCAGGATCATCGTGCAGGAGATGTCCGTACTGCTTCAGCATCGCGCCGCAACCGGCGGAATTCACGGCGATGAGATCGGCGGCGCCGGCCTCGAACGCGACGATGTTGCGACGTGCCAGGACTCGCGCGCCGTCGAGATCACCAGCGTGCGCATGCAGCGCGCCGCAACAGTGCTGGGCAGCGGTCGCACGCAGCGTGTAGCCGTTGTGCGCGAGTACGCGTTCAGTGGCCCGATGGACATGCGCGAAGAGGCCGTCCATGACGCAACCGGAGAGTGTCGTCACGACAGGCCCTTTCCGCGAGCCGTCCGGCGATGTGGGCGGCAGTGCTGTTGTTGGCGCCGGCGATGGCAACGGCACGGGTGTGGTCGACGCCAGCATGGCCATCGGAAACGCGAGTCGGTCGGGCAGCACCGTGGCCAGCCAGCGCGGAAGTCCGGTCGCACGAAAGGCGCGGGCCGCACCGAGGATGAAGCGCAGCAGCGCGGTGCGTCTGAACACCGCGAGTACGATGCGGGCCACCAAGGGTAATCCGCGGCGGGACGCCATCGTGGCGCGTGTGGCCTCCAACAGCTCGCCGTACGGCACGCCGGACGGGCACGCCGTCTCGCAGGCACGACAGCCCAGGCAGCGATCCAGATGTCGGCCGGCGTCGGCATCATCGAGGGCGATGTCGCCCTCCAGCAATCGTCGCATGATCACCAGCCGGCCACGCGGACTGTCGTTCTCGTCTTCGAGATTGACGTAGGTCGGGCAGGCTTGCAGGCAGAAGCCGCAATGTACGCAGGCATCGAGACCCGCAGCGGCAGCGGCCAACGGTGTGCCCGGCAGCGCACAGGCGGGCTCGCTGTGGTGCGGCGCGCGGCTCATGTCATCGTCACGCATGAGGTGGCTGCGCCGGCACGTACGAGGCGCCGGCATCGTCGCCAAAGATGCCCGGATTCAGCACTCGGTGAGGATCGAATCGTTCACGGATCTGTCGTGAAAGTCCATCGGAGGCCGACGCTGGCCGATGGAGCCACGCGTAGCTGTCCAGTCGTTCCGCGATCGCTCCCTGAGGCAGTCGCCACGTCACGCCGGATGATGACGGGGGCACTGCACCGGAGACACGCACGACGCCACGTAGCGGCTCCACGAGCGCGCAGAGGTCAGCCACACCGGACGTGGACTGCCACGTCGCGACCTGCCGCAGCGTGTCGGCGGTGCGCATCGGTGCATCCGATACACGCCACGAGGTGTTTCCGCGCTCGAACGTACGAACCACCTGCCAGACGTCGGTGTCGACGACCGTGAGATCACCCAGCGCCGCGAGCGCATGACGCATGGCGTCGACCCGCGCGCGGTTGCCGGAGGCGCGCGCCAGCAACAGGACGTCCGCTGATGGCAATCGCCGCGAGGTTGCCAGATCGGTGCTCATGTCGGCCGTGATCATGATCATCGCCGACAGCGACAACGTGGTGGCCAGCAGTGGGGCACTGTTCAGACGTGACACCAGCTCGGTCAGCGCCTGGTGGCGCGCGGCGGCATTCGCCGGCAGCTCGACGGCAATCGCGAACGTCTCATCCACCGTCGGTCGCGCGTGCAACCGCAGGCTGATCTCGGTGAGCACGCCAAGTGTTCCCCACGCGCCCGTCATGAGCCGGACCAGATCGAAGCCGGCCACGTTCTTGACGACGCGTCCGCCGGCCGTTGCCAACACACCGGTGCCGGTGACGAACGTGAGACCGAGCACCAGATCCCGTGCGCGCCCATAGCCCAGCGACAGTGGGCCCTGTGATGCCGTGGCGATCGTCGCACCGATCGTCCCCCGGGTCAATCCCTGCGATGATGTGAAGGGATCGAGGGCGAGCTGTTGACCATGCTGTGCCGTGATCGACGCCAACTCCGCGAGAGGCATGCCCGCGCCGACCGTGATGACGAGGTCTCCCGGAACATACTCGACGACATCGGACAGCGCGGTGGTACACACCATGTGTGTTGATGGACAAGGCCGACCCGCGTCAAGCCACGTGCCACCACCGACGATGCGCACCGGAGTACCGTCTGCGCACGCCGCCGCGACCAGCGACTGCAGGCGCGCAGGCGACTCGGGGTGCTCCGCGTGAGGCGAGGTCGCCGCCACCATCACGGGGCGCATCGGCGCTGCAGCGGGTCAGCGGACATGGGTGCTGCCGTGCCATTCACGGCATGACTTCACGGGAATCACCTTGCCCGGATTCGAGCGCCGATCCGGATCGAACACGTCGCGAACCGCGCACATCAGAGAGAGAGAATCATCGCTGAACAGCGATGTCATGTAGTCGAGCTTGTCCAGGCCGACCCCATGTTCTCCGGTGATGGTGCCGCCGATGTCGATGCAGGCCCGCATGATCTCCGACATGGCCGCGTGTACCCGCGCCTCCGCGCCCGGCTCTCGCGGATCGTACGGAATGTTCGGATGCAGGTTGCCATCACCCGCATGAAAGACATTGCACACGTTGACGCCATGTCGCCGACCGATGTCGGCGATCGCGGCGAGCGCTTCGGGAAGCCGCGTGCGCGGCACGACGGCGTCTTGTACGACCAGTGCCGGTGCCACACGCCCCATCGCACCGAATGCTTTCTTTCGACCTTGCCAGAGCCGTGCGCGCTCGTCGGCCGTGTGTGCAATACGCACGTCGCGCGCCGAGTGTGCCATGCAGCAGTGGCGGATCGTGGTCACGTCGTCGTCGATCCCGGCCTCGAGGCCGTCGACTTCGCACAAGAGGATGGCCGCCGCGTCCACCGGATAGCCAGCGGCGTAGATCGAGGCTTCCACGGCGCGAATGGTCGCGTTGTCCATCATCTCGAGCGCCGCGGGGACGATGCCCGTCGCCACGATGCTGGACACCGCGCGGGCCGCGTCGTGGACGGTCGGAAAGTCTGCCAGCATCGTGCGGACCGACTGCGGCAACGGCACCAGGCGCACCCAGACATCGGTCGCGACGCCGAAGCAGCCTTCCGAGCCGACGAAGAGGCCGAGCAGGTCCAACCCATCCAACTCACGGTGTGGATCCCCGAAGCGCTGCACCTCTCCGCTGGGCAGCACCACCTCGAGGGCGACGATGTGATTGAGGGTGACACCGTACTTCAGGCAGTGGGGCCCGCCCGCATTCTCCGCCACGTTGCCGCCGATGGTGCAGACCGTCTGGCTTGACGGGTCCGGCGCATACTGCAGGCCGAATGGGGCGACCGCGCGGGAGAGGCGCGCATTGACCACGCCCGGTTCGACGTGCGCGACACGATTGGCGGCGTCGACGGCGTGAATGCGCGAAAGACGATTGAGGCAGAGCAGCACGGTGTCGTCAGCCAGCGAACCGCCGGAGAGCCCGGTGCCTGCCCCCCGCGCGACAAAGGGGACGCCTTCACGTGCGAGCAGCTTGACGACCGCGATCAACTCGTTGCGATCCGCCGGAAAGACCGCCACCCGTGGGCGTGCCCGGTAACCAGGCAGGGCGTCGGTCTCGAAGGCCGCCAGTTCGGCGGCGCGTACCTTGACCCAGCGGCTTCCGACGATCGATGCAAGAAGGGTGGCGAGCAAGCAGTCCAGGGACAGGGAAGCACGTCGGCTGACCGACCGAAAGCTAATCGGTGCCGGCGGGCTTTCGCTTCACGCCACGCTCACCCATCACGCCCGATCGAGCACGCGCTCCATCATGACGCGCAGCGTAGCCAGATCGAACGGCTTCGGAAGCACGAACGGGTGCTGTGCCAGCACGCTGTCCTGAGACTGGTCGTCGACAGCGTCGCCGGTGGTGAGGATGACGCGATCAACCAGCGGCGACCCGAACGCGCGCAGGCGCGTCAGCACCTCAGAGCCCGAGATCCCCGGCAGGTTGACGTCACAGATGATGACCGACGGGGAGAGATGGTCCTCGGTGGTCACTCGCTGCAGATGGGTCCACGCATCCTCGCCGTTCGCGGCATCATCGACGGCGTAGCCCTGACGCTCGAACCACCGGCGGAGGGCAAGGCGTATCCCCGGCTCGTCATCGATGATCAGGACTCGGGGCATAAGGGGTCTACTGGAGATTGGCCCGACGACTGGTCGGGCGCGAAGCCTGCACGCGAGACGGGCGGACAGCCGCAAGATGCGGCCACCCGCCCGTTTTGGTTACCCCGTGATGCCGTGGTTTCGCAGGACCGTGAGCCGTGACTCAGGCGGCGCCCCAAAACCCGGCCAACGCGCGACCGTCCGGTGATTCGCGCAGCTTCTCGAAGGCCCGCTCGCGGATCTGCCGAATACGCTCGCGGGTGACACCCATCAGCGCACCAATCCGCTCGAGGGTCATGGCTTCTGCCCCCTCGTCGAGTCCGTAGTACAGGTAGAGGATCTTGCGTTCCCGCGGCGTCAGATACTTGCGGAAGACGCGATCGATGAACTCACGCATCAGACGGAAGTCCGTGCCGTCTTCGATGTCGGCGTGCGTCTGGCCGGCGAATCGCTCACCGAGCGTGGACGCTTCGCGGTCCTGTCGATCGATGGGGGCATCGAGCGAGACTTCGGTGCTGGTGATCTGCCGGGCGTTGCGCACCTGCTCGATGGGCTCTTGCAGGACCCGCGAGATCTCCTCGTCGGTCGGTTCCCGATTCAGCACCTGCGACAACACCATTTCGGCCCGCGCCATCCGGATCAGCTGGGAGTTCTGATTCAGCGGGATGCGCACACTGCGGGTCTGCTCCGCCAGCGCCTTGAGTACGGCCTGACGCACCCACCAGACCGCGTAGGAGATGAACTTGACGCCCTGGTCCGGGTCGAACTTCCGGACTGCCTTGAGCAGGCCCTCGTTGCCGATCGCCACGAGCTCGGACAGGTCGAGACCGTGTCCCTGATACTTCTTTACATACGAGATGACGAATCGGAGGTTGGCCGTGACGAGTCGCTCGGCGGCGGCTTCGTCCCCTTTCTGGGCCAGTCGGGCCAGACGCCGTTCTTCGGCAGCGTCCGTGATCAGGGGGAGTTTTTGGATGTCGTGGAGGTACTGATCGAAGGCGGTGGAAGGGGAGGAGCGGAAGAAGCCTCGCGACGTGCGAGCTTCGGACGTTCTGGTAGCGGCTGCTGCCTGCATACACGCCCTCGCCGAATGGTACCGGTGAGCTGGTCCGGACGAACCAGCCTTGTGGGTGGGAAGGCCACGATAATGGCCGAATAGTGCGCGGTCAATGAAAACTTTGCGACGAGCAGGAATGTGATTAACTTCGGTAAGTATCAGATCATCATTAGAACAGTATACGGACATTACACGATGAACTGTCTACGCGCCCGCCAAGCTGATCAGTACTGAGCGCACCACCTCGTCTTCGACCGGCACGGACCAGCGTCCCTCCGCGGCTTCCATCTCACCGATCCCGCGCGGCAGGGCGTATCGGACGGCGCCTGATCGCGCCTTTTTGTCGCCGTGGGTCGCGGCGATCAGTCGGTCGCGATCGAGCTCCGGCGGCACGTCTGACGGAAGCGCCGCGCTCTGGACCGCGCGACGGATCGTGGCATGGAGTCCGGCCGACGCCAAACCCAACCATTCAGCCATACGCGCCTCGACGACCATGCCGATCGCGACGGCTTCGCCGTGGGCGATCCGAAAGTCGAGCTCGCGCTCGATCGCGTGGGCGATGGTGTGTCCGAAATTGAGGATCTGTCGCAGACCTCCTTCCCGGGTGTCTTCCGCGACGACCGCCGCCTTGATCCGAACGCTGCCGGCAATCAGGACGCCGAGCCCGGGTGCGGAGGCCCCGCGCGTCCGGATGTCCGGCAGGGTGTGCAGCACGGCGTCGAAATAGGCGGCGTCCGCGACGACCCCGTGCTTGATCATCTCGGCCAAACCGGCGCGCAGCAGTTCCGGGGGCAGGGAGCTGAGCACGTCCGTGTCCATCAGGACCGCACTCGGATGGTGGAACACCCCGACGAGGTTCTTCCCGAGCGGCGTGTCGACCGCCGTCTTGCCACCAACCGATGCGTCGACCATCGCCAGCAGCGTCGTGGGCACCTGGACGACCGGGATGCCGCGCATGAACGTGGCGGCCACGAAGCCCGCGAGATCACCGATGACACCGCCGCCAAGCGCAATCACGGTCGTGTCCCGTCCAGCGCCCCAGTGCGACAGGGCGTCGGTCAGCTCGATCCACTGTTCGCGCGTCTTGTGGCGCTCGCCGGGTGGAATCGCAAACACGCGAGCGCGCCCGACCGGCAGGCGTTCAATGATGCGGTGGCCGTAGAGGTCGCCGACGGTCTCGTCGGTGATGACGGCATAGCGATGCGCCGGCGCGACCTGCGCCACGATGTCTCCCAGCTCGAGCAACACCTTCTCACGGCAGTACACCGGATAGTCGAGCGGCAGCGGTAGCGACACTACCAGGTCACCTCTCCCGCACCGGCCCGATTGTTCGCGACCCGTGCCAGCATGAACAAGAGGTCGGACAGTCGATTCAGGTAAATGACGACCAGCGTGGGCAGCTCGATCTCGTGCGCCAAACGCACCACGCGCCGTTCCGCGCGGCGACACACGGTGCGCGCGACGTGCAGGGCGGCCGCCTTCGGGGTGCCGCCTGGGATGATGAAACTGCGCAGGGGTTCGAGCTCCTGCTCGCAGGCATCGATGGCACGTTCAAGTTCGTCGATGCGCTGTTCATCAATACGAGCCTTGCGCAGCTGTTCCTTCATCTTCTCGTGATCGGGTGTCGCGAGCAGCGCCCCAATCGCAAACAGGTCGCGCTGCACGGGCACGAGGACTTCATCGATGCGGGGCATCATGTCGATCGACCTGGCGAGGCCGAGTGCGGCATTCAGCTCGTCGACGTCGCCATAGGCTTCGACACGCGGGTGATCCTTGTCGACACGACCTCCGCCAAACAGAGCGGTCGCGCCTTCATCGCCGGTCCGGGTATAAATCTTCATGCCGAATTATAGCCGACCCATCGCGGACCCTGTCACCTCACCTCGCCACGGCTATTTTGACAGATGCGCACTCACGACATCCGCGACCTGACGATCATCGGCGGTGGCCCAACGGGGCTGTTCGCGCTCTTTTACGCCGGCATGCGCGGCGCGACGGCGCAACTCGTCGACGCCCTGCCCGAACTGGGAGGGCAACTGACCGCTCTCTATCCGGAGAAGTACATCTTCGACGTCGCCGGCTATCCGAAGGTGCTGGCCAAGGACCTGGTCCGCTCGTTGACGGAACAGGCCTCCCAGTTTCACCGCGAGTCCGGACTGCCCGCGCACCTGGGTCAGCGCGTCATCGGCCTCGAGGAAGTCGACGGGCATTTCGTGCTGGTTACGGAAACGGATCGCTTCCCGACGCGATCCGTCGTGATCGCTGCGGGCATCGGCGCGTTTCGGCCGCGGCGCCTGCCGCAGGCGTTTGCCGAAGCGTGGTACGGTCGGGGCATTCACGCGCTGGTCCAGCCACCCGAGACGTATCGGGATCAACACGTCGTGATCATCGGCGGCGGTGACTCGGCGTTCGATTGGTGTGCCCAGCTTCGCGACAAGGCGAAATCGGTGACGTTGGTGCATCGCAGCGATCGATTCCGCGCGCACGCCGCCACGGTGGCCGAGGTCCAGGCCGCGGCGGCCGCCGGTGATGGTCGCGTCGCGATCTACACCTTCCACGAGCTGGACGCCATTCATGGCGAGGAGAAGCTCGCGGGGATTCGGTTGCGCGACGTGAAGACCAAAGACACACACAATCTTCCGGCCGATGTGGTGCTCCCGATGCTCGGCTACCAGAGCGATCTGGGCGCCCTGCTCGAGTGGGGGCTGAATGTGGAGAAGGATGAGATCGTGGTGAACAGCCAGATGGAAACCGGGCGACCGGGCATCTACGCGGCGGGCGATATCAATACGTATCCAGGGAAGCTGAAGTTGATCGCGACGGGGTTTGGTGAGGCGGCCGTCGCCGTGAATCAGGCCGTGCATTGGGTATACCCGGAGAAGAAGGTGAATCCGGGGCATTCATCGAATCTGGCGGTCTTTGGGCAGAAGGATGACTAGGATGAGAGGGTGTGAGGCGTGAGGAACTACGATATCCGTTATCGATTATCTGACAATGGATAACGGATATCGTTGTTCTGCGCCCTTTTCGGCTTCGCCGATCGTCGCCCGCGGGTGCTGCGCCGCCGGTTCTCACGTCGCGCCTCGGCCTCCCGGATGTGCGCGATGAGACTGGCGATCATGGCCGCGATGTGATTCGCCCGTTCCTCGAGCTTGAGGGCTTGGGATCGGTATCGAGAATCCAGTGAGGCCACGAGACGCAGATGGACGGCGAGCTCGCCTGCGGAGGCCCGGGCAATCACGAGAAATTTTGCGAAGTCGGCCTGGGTGTCGCGACTCGCACCCTCGACGATATTCGCTGGTACGGACGCTGCGGCTCGGCAAAGCTGTGATGCGACGCCGGGGAAATCTCGTGATGGCAGTTGTCGTGCCAGCAAATGCACGTCGACACTCAGTCGCTCAGCGGGCGGCCCTGCTCGGTCCTTGCGATAGTCAGGCATGCCCCCAGCATAGCGCCATGGATCCGCCCCCACCGTCACCGCTTCATTGCACGGGGCTACATTACCCCGCATGCTGCCGCTCCTCGCCCGACGCCTGCTGTTGTCGATCCCGACGCTGTTCGGGGTCCTCGTCGTGGTGTTTCTGCTGCTGTACGTCGCGCCCGGTGATCCGGTGCAAGCCATGGTCGGCGAGCGCGCCGACGCCGCCACGATTGCGCGCTTGCGCGCCGAGCTGCGATTGGACGAACCGTTGCCCGTTCAGTTTGTGCACTATGCCAGCGGCATTCTGCGCGGCGATTTCGGCCGCTCGTACATCACCAACCGTCCGATCATCGACGACATCGCCGAACGATTCCCGCGAACGTTGCTTCTGGCCACGACTGCGATGCTGCTCGCGACGCTCACGGGCGTCACGATCGGCGTGCTGGCCGCGGTACGACCCAACGGCTGGTTCGATCGTGCCGCACTGGCACTCACGTATCTCGGAATCTCGTTCCCCGTCTATTGGATTGGGCTGCTGCTGATCGTTGTCTTCGCGGTGACCCTGCGGTGGCTGCCGCCGTCCGGCTACGGTGGCTGGCAGTTCCTCGTGTTGCCGGCGCTCGCGCTGGGCTCACGATCCATCGCTTATCTGGCCCGCGTGTCACGCTCGGCGATGCTCGAGGTCATGAACGCCGACTTCATCCGGACGGCGCGCGCGAAGGGGCTCACGGATGCCGCTGTCATCACCCGGCATGCCCTGCGCAACGCGCTCATTCCGGTCGTCACGGTCATCGGACTCGACTTCGGCGCATATCTGACCGGCAGCATCCTCACGGAAACGATCTTCAGTTGGCCCGGCATCGGTCGCTACGTGGTGATGGCGATCTCGCGACGCGACCTGCCGGCGGTGCAGGGATCGGTGCTGTTCCTGAGTGTGGTCTTCGTGGTGGTGAATGTGCTGACCGATGCGGCGTATCGGCGGGTGGATCCTCGGGTCCAAGCCTGAGGAGCCTGAGGGGGCGCTCTATTCCGATACAACGATATGGGTTATCAGATATCAGACATCCCATATCGTGTATCGCTGTTCAACCTCACCGCTCGAGCCTCACCCCGGTCCACCGCTGCCCGTTGAAGATCACCGGCACCTGAAACCCCTGCACCCACGGCTGCACGGCATACAGCTCGTTGTAGAAGAACAGCGGTACGAGCCCCATCTGCTCGTACGCCAGGGAATCCGCCTGACGATAGAGCGTCGTGCGACGTGCCGCATCCGCTTCGCGTCGCGACGCATCGACCAGTGCGTCGAAGTCCTTGTTGCTGAAGAACGAAACGTTCCCACCGGCGCCTTTGTTGGCGCTGTGCAGCAGCGGATAGAGAAAGTTCTCCGCGTCCGGATAGTCGGCGTACCAGTCCTTCAGCACGAGATCCGTCTGTCCGGCGCGCGCCGCGGCGCGCATCGAGCTGGCATCGCGCTGTACGATCTTCACGCGGATGTTGGCCGACGCGAGATACGCCTGGATGCTCTGCGCCAGTCGCGGAAACGGTGCCGACTGCGAGCACCACAACTCGACGTCGATGCCATTCGGAAAGCCCGCGGCGGCGAGCAGGGCGCGCGCTGCGGTGGAGTCGTACGCCAGTGCCTTGCGCGTGGTGTCCGCACCCTCCAGCGACGGTGGAATCACGCCGGCGGCGACCCGCCCGCGCCCTGCCAGCAGTTGCGAAAGCAGGGTCGGGACATCGAGTGCGGTCGCGATCGCACGGCGCACTCGCACGTCGGTCAGGGGTCCGCGCGTGGTGTTGACGCCGATGTACCACAGTCGCAGCGCGGGCGCGCTGGTCAAGCGCGCGGAACGTGTGTCGGTGTCTTCCCAGGCGCGCGTCTGGTCCTCGGGGACATAGAGGATGTCGACGGTTCCACTCTCGAACTCCGCGACCGCCGTGGATGGCTCGGGGATGATGCGGGCAACCAGCGTGTCGATTGTTGGCGCGCCACCAAAGTATCCGGGATTCCGCGCGAACTTGAGGTAGTCGTCGTGTTTCCACTCGACCAGGCGCCAGGGACCGGTCCCGACCGGCTTCTCACTGAAGTCGGCGCCGACGCTATCCGGCACGATCGACGTGATCGGCATCGCCAGCAACTTCGGAAAGATCGCGAAGGGCTCGTCGAGTGTGATCACGACAGTCGAATCGTCGACGACCTCCACACCCAGCGCATCGCTCGCCTTGCCCGTGAACGCGCGAGCGCCCTTGATCGGGTACAGCGGCCAGACCGATCCGGCCTTGGTCGCGGGGTCGAGCACGCGGCGGAACGACTGAAGGACATGCCGAGCGTGAAAGGGCGTCCCATCGTGGAACGTCACATTGGTCCGCAAGTGAAACGTGTAGCGCAGTCCATCGTCGCTCACATCCCAGCGGGTCGCGAGTCCCGGCTCCAGCCGCGCGTCTGGCGTGAAGCGCGTCAGCCCGTCGAACAGGTAGGCCACGGCTCGGCCGGTGGGCACGTCGGTCGCCCGCGCCGGGTCCAGCGAACGCGGGTCGTACCAGTCACGCGAATCGACCAAGGTGTGCCGCTCGGCCGCGGGCTCGGCGCGCCGGCAGGCAGCAAGTCCGACAAGCAACGTGATGGAACTGATGATCGATGTGGCAATGCGTGTCATGACGGTGTTGACGGAGAGCGAGTGCCGGGAGAACTTCCTCCTCTGAAACTACTGAGAAATTCCTCCCGTCGCGTGCGCGGAGCCACAGCGTTCGTCCATCGCCTCCTCGCCATCGTCGCCACGTCGGTCGCCATTCCCGCGGCCGCACAGGACCTGTCCTGTGATCGTGGTGACCGCGAAGTGCGCGCCCTTCGCTTTTCGGGGAATCGGGAGTTTCCGGCGGCCACACTCGCGGCCAGCATCGCCACCTTGCCGTCGTCGCTGGCGGGGCTGCCGGTGTTCGGCGAACGCCGGTGTCTCGACCCCATCGAGTTCGCGCGCGACGTGCAGCGCCTGGAGACGCTGTATCGCCGTCGTGGGTTCCCCGATGTGCAGGTCGACACCACGGTCGTCACGCGGCGGCCGGGTGTGATCGAAATCACCTTTTCGATCGTCGAAGGCGAGCCGATGCGGTTGACCGCATTCTCGCTGCGTGGCGCCGAGAGCGACCCCGAGGTGCGTGAGGCCTCACGCGATTTCCCGCTGACCGTCGGCGGGGTGTTCGA
>CAZMGX010000036.1:0-10383 GCA_964565915.1 uncultured Gemmatimonas sp. | reverse complement strand
CCTGGAGGCCGGTCGGGACACGCTCGTGCGGCGGCTGCGGAACCGTGGCTGGCCGCAGGCCGAGGCGTTGCTGGCGTATACGACGAACACCGTCGCGCACACCGCCGATGTCGAGGTCACCGTCGTGCCGGGCGTGCGTGCCCGACTGGGGCGCATCGCCTTGCGGGTCGATACGCCCGACAGCGGTCCGCGTCGGGTCTCGGATGCCACCATTCGCCGTACCCTGGCCTTGCGCACCGGCGACTGGTACTCGGCGCGCGCCATCATCGATGCCCAGCGCAATCTCTACCAGACCGACGCCTTCACGCGGGTCGATCTCCAGCCCGACAGCCTCCAGCCACCGGGCGACTCGATCGTCAACCTGGTCGTTCTGCTTCAGGAAGGCGATCGCTGGGCCGCCCGCGCCGGATTCGGGTGGGCGACGCTCGACTGCTTTCGCATGCAAGGCGCGCTGACGGATCGGGACTTCCTGCCGTATGCGCAGCGACTCGAGTTGACGGCACGCGTCAGCAAGATCGGCATCGGCGCGCCGCTGGACGGGGCGCCGAGGCTGTGCAATGGGCAGGCGCGCTCCGACCCGTACAGCAGCACGCTGAACTACTACACCGCGATGACCGTGCGCCAACCGGTGCGGGCGACGCAGTCGCGCGTGCCGACGATCACCGTGTTCAGCTCCATCCTTGCGGAGTACAAAGCGTTCCTGCGTCGGACGCCGATTGGTGGTGCCCTCTCGATCGCCAACCCGCTGCAGTCACGCATCAACAGCACGTTGTCATATCAGGTCGAACTCGGGCGCACGGAAGCGGAGCCGGCGTTCTTCTGCGCGGTGTTCAACGCGTGTGACACCGACGCACGCAACTTCCTCCAGCGCAACAATCGATTGGCCGCCATCGAGTATTCGCTGGTTCGTGAGCGCGCCAATGATCCGCTGCGCCCGACCGGCGGGACGTCGCTGCGCTTCAGTTTTCGGCATGCCTCGACGCTCGTCGGGTCGGACCGCTCGCAGCAGTTCAATCGCGCCACTGGCGACGCCACGTGGTACCGCGCCTTGGGGGCCGGTGTCACGCTGACCACGCACCTGCGCGGTGGCGTGGTGTTCGGCGGTGGGACGTCGCCAATGCTCGACGCGTTCATCCCGCCGCAGGAGCGACTGTATGCCGGCGGGCCGACCACCGTCCGCGGCTTCCGACAGAATGAACTGGGTCCCGCCGTCTACATCGTGAACTACACGGGGTATCAGAACACGGTCGACAGCACCACGTTTTTTCGCGTCGACAGTGGCACCATCGCCGAGCGCGTCGTGCCGACCGGCGGCAACACGCTGGTCGTCGGGAATGTGGAAGTGCAGGTCCCCAGTCCGGTGGCACCGCGTCTGCTGCAACTGGCCGTGTTCGCGGATGGCGGTCGTCTGTGGAATCGTGGGGCGGGCGGCACTTCCCGTGCGCTGCCCGATGACGGGCCGTCCATCAAGGTCACGCCCGGCTTCGGCGTGCGCATCGTTTCGCCATTCGGCGCCATCCGCGTCGATCTCGGATACAATCCCTATCGGCTGCCGGCCGGCGCGGCGTACTTCAACGCGCCCCTGCAGCAGAACATCGCACCGCTGTACTGCGTCAGCCCGGGAAACACACTTGCGGTGCGTCCGCCGGCCGACGCCGGGGCACCGCCCGTGCAGGACGCTGGTCCGTGCCCGGCGAGTTTTCGCCCCGCGCGCAGTCAGGGATTTCTCGGCCGATTGAACCCGAGCATCTGGATCGGGCAGGCGTTCTGATGGCGCCGCGCCGACGTACGATCGTGCTGGCCACGGCGGCCGTGTTGCTGGGGATCGTGGCACTGAGCGTGTCGGCCGTGGTGGCGGTGACGCAGACCGATCGTGGGCGGGCGATGATCATGCGGGCACTCGTGCCTACGTTGCGGGCGGCGGTGCCCGGCTACCTGTACGTGGGACGCGTCGGCGGCACGCTGTTCACCGACATCACCATCGACTCGCTCGAAATTCGCGAGCCGAATGGCCGGCCGTTCGTGGCGACCGGTCCGATTCGTGTCACCTACGACCCGCGCGACCTGCTGGACCGGCGCATCGTCATCAAGTCGCTCGATATTCAGCGACCACGCCTGACGGTGGTCGACTACGGCGCCGACGACTGGAACTGGAAACGGGCGTTGCTGCGTGGCGGCCCGTCGCGCCCTCGGCGCCGCGGTGATTTCGGTGAATATGTCGTGCTGGACACCGCGACGCTGCACGACGTCAACCTCGTGGTGCGTCAGCCCTGGACACTCTCGGACACGCTCAAGGGTGCCAAACGCGACTCGACACTCCACTACAACCTCACGCGCCTCGACGGCGAAGTGCGGCAGGACGGCGACAAGTACTTCCGCGTCTGGCGGTTTGCGCGCGGTGATCTTGCACTCGGGCGTTCACGCATTGCCGATCCGGATTCGGCGGGCGCGCGCCTCGCCTTGCAGAAACTGGATGTCGTCTGGGTCTATCCGCCATTCTGGTTTCGGAACATGCGCGGGACCGTCCGCCAGCTCGGTGACAGTCTGTGGATGGACGGCGCGCAGTTCCAGTTGGCGAAGTCGAGTGGTCGCGGGGATGCCAAGATCGTGTGGGGCGGTGGCCTGCCGGTGCGGTACGACATCCGGATTCAGGGCGACACGGTGGCGATGTCCGATGTGGCGTGGATCGACGAGACACTTCCACGCACCGGGGGCGGCAGTACCGCGCTCACGATCAGGAATGATCCGAAAAATCTGAGCGTCATCGAGTATCAGCTGCGCAACATGGATGCGCGGTCTATGCGTTCGCACCTCACAGGTCGCATGACCTTCGGGGTCGGTGGCCCGGTGCTGCGCGTGACCGACGTCGCGCTCGATCTCAAGCCGGCCAACACGGACTTGCTGCGACAATTCAATCAGGAGCCGTTCCCGTACGACTGGCAGGGTGACCTGAGTGGACGCGTGGTCGCGCGCGGCGGCCCGGTGACCGATTTCCAGCTGGATCAGGCGACCTTCACATTCGATGATGCGCACGTACCCGGGGCGCAGTCGCGCGGCGCGGTCACCGGGATGCTGAACATCTTCACGCCGTCGGAGGCCATCCTGAAGGGGGTGGACCTGCGCATCGAGCAGCTCGACCTGCGCACTCCGCGATTCGTCAATCCGCTGTTTGTCGAACTGAATGGCATCGTGCGTGGCTCGATGCGCCTGGATTCACTCTGGTACGACGCGCACTTCACCGACGCCGATCTCGAACATGTCGACGGCCCGGGACTGCCATCGCACCTGACGGGTCGTGGCAATTACACCCTGCTGCCCGAAGGGGTGCGATTCGACGTTGAGATGCAGGCGTCGCCATTGTCGTATACGACCATGTCGCGGTCGTACCCGACGATGCCGCTGCGCGGGAGTGCGGTCGGCAGCATCCGCGCCAGCGGCATGGCCGAAGACTTCTCGCTGCAGATGACGCTGGCCGGTGAGGGGGGCGAGATCGCGTACAGTGGGCGCGCGGACGGATTCGAACCGGTGTTCAGTGCCAACGGACAGTTCCGCGTACAAAGTGCGAACCTGCAGGCGTTGTTCGGCGACTCCCGCTTTCCGCGCTCGAACCTCTCGCTGGTGGGCGACATCGACATGCGTGGCGCCGACCTCGGCTCGATGCGCGGCCCGGTGCGCGCCACCGTCGATCAGTTCTCGCGCATCGCCGACGTGCGGGTGTTCGGCGGCACGGCGCACGCGACGTTTGACTCGGGACTGGTCCGCGTCGATACCATGATGGTGGAGAGCTCGGCGTTCCGCCTGACCGCGCGTGGTGGTCTGGGGCTCGTGGCCGGACGTTGGGACTCACTGCAGTTCACGGCCGCCGTGGACTCGCTCGGAGGACTGCGGCCATGGCTCCAGTCCGGCGATTCGCTTCGGCGACTCGTGAATCCGAGCGATACGCTGCGAGGCACGATCGAGGTCCGCGGTCGCCTCGCGGGCACACTCGACACGCTCGACGCGCGTGGCTTGTCGCTGGACGCTCGCGCGGATGCGAACGGACTGGCCTTCGGGACCTCGCGCGCAGAGCGCGCCAATGCGTCGCTCGCGGTGCGCGATGTGATGCATGGCGGCGATGGGCTGGTCCAGTTCACGATGGACTCGGCCCGCGCGGCGGGTATCGACATCTCGGCGGCGGCGGGGCGATCGACCGTGCGTCGCGGCCTCGCCGAACGGTTCGCCGCCGAGCTCCGGACCCTCAGTGAATCACGCGTGGCGATAACCGGCGGCGTCGCGCGGAATCAGGATACCACGACCGTCACTCTCGATACCTTGTCGATACGCGTCGACAGCGGGGCGGCGCGAGCGCGCGGGTTCGCGCTCGCCGCGCCGGCCGTCGTGCAGGTGATGCCGAACCGCACGGGCACACTGGATTCACTCGTGCTGGTGCATAGCGACACCGGACGACTGGCACTGCGCGGTGCGATTGGCGACTCGGGCGCCGTGCGCGGACGGTTCGACCTGGATCGGATTCCGCTGGCGGATGTCGGACGACTGCTCGCATCGTCGGGGCTTGCAGGCGGCACGGCCAGCGGATCGGCCTCCATCTCGAGAACGCGCGAGCGCCCGGTGTTCGACGCGCGCCTCACGCTGCGAGACGCGATGATGGGGCGTATGCGGCTCGGCGCGCTCGATGCCAAGGCGCGCTACGATTCACTG
This sequence comes from uncultured Gemmatimonas sp., assembly GCA_964565915.1. Classification (GTDB taxonomy): domain Bacteria; phylum Gemmatimonadota; class Gemmatimonadetes; order Gemmatimonadales; family Gemmatimonadaceae; genus Gemmatimonas. The sequence goes on along the minus strand of CAZMGX010000036.1, from coordinate 5,685 downwards.
CGGCTTGGCGTTGACGCCACCCTGGTCGTCGACGGGCGGCAAGCGCTGTCCGCCGAGGCATCGCTGCCCCTCGATCTGGCGCTCGTGCCCGGTCGGGTGAGGCAGCGCGACGAATCGTTGACCGGGCGCATCGTGAGCACCCGCGCCGACCTCGCGCTGCTGGAGTCACTCTTCCCTGACGTCACCAGTGCACGCGGCCGCTTTTCGACCGATGTGCGGTTGACGGGCTCCTGGGAACGCCCGCGCCTGCGTGGCCAGGTGCTGATGGACAGCGCTGCGCTGACGCTGGAGAATCTGGGCATCCGACTGGAGCAGGCGACGGCCGACATCGGCCTCGCGGGTGACACCGTGTTCATCCGGCGATTCGGGGCGTCGAGCGGTGCCCCCGCCGACTCGCTCGGTATCAGCGGCACGATCAGCCTCGTGGAGCCGCGCACGCCACGCTTCGACCTGCGCCTGACCGCCAACAACTTTCTCGCTATCGACAAACCGCGCACCGCGTCACTGGTCCTGACGACGACCTCACCGATCACGTTGGTGGGCAGTCAGGACGCGGCGCGTGTCCGTGGCGCCGTTCGCATCGACCGGGGCAAGGTGTACATCCGCGCCCTCGCGCAGCGCCGTGGTCTCGACCTGACGGACAACTTCGACGTCATCGACACGACGTTTCTCGGATTCAACGCCCTGCTGCCGAGTGCCCCGAACGCGCTCGTGCAGAATCTCGTGCTGGACAACGTGCGCCTGAACATCGGAGACGACGTCTGGCTGCGATCGCCTGAGGCCAACCTGAAGCTCGGTGGTTCGCTGCGAGTGACGCGATCACTGGGGCGCGATGATCGCCGGGCGCAGCTGGCGCTCTCCGATTCCCTCGTCGTCGATCGCGGCACCTACCAGCTGAACCTCGGCATCGCGCGGCCAAGCTTCGAGGTCGAGCGAGGCGTCGTGCGCTTCTACGGCGACGCCGACTTGCAACCCGCGCTCGACATCACCGCCCTGCATACGGTGCGTGAGCTGCGCGCCAACTCGAACCGGCAGGATGTCCGCATTCGCGTGAGTATCGGCGGCACGCTGGATCGTCCCACGCTGGCGCTGTCGAGTGCCGACAACCCGCCGCTGCCGGAGAGCGACATGCTCAGCTACCTCGTCACCGGCGAACCGGCGTACGCGCTGCTGGGCAGTGCTTACGCCGAGCAGGGCGCCACCCTCGCGCTCCGCTTTGCCGGCAGTTTCCTCTCCAGTCGTCTCGCCGGCGGGCGCTTCGATGTGGTGCAGGTCGAGCCGACCGCCCTGGGGCCCGGTGACGCGGCGAACCTGCGCGCGAATGTCGGCGGCATCCTGGCGTCCACGCGCGTCGGCGTCGGGGGACAGTTGGCTCGCAATACCTACTTTGCGTTCACGACGGGACTCTGCGGTTTGTCCGCACAGACGTCGGGTGGTGGTGACGCGCTCTCGCTGTTTGCACAGGGCCTTGGCGTCAAGGTCGAACGGCGATTTGATCGAGGATTTTCGGCCTCGCTTGGCCTCGAACCTGCCTCCAGTGCCCAGGCCTGTGGTCGCCTCGGCATCTCGCGGACGTTCCAGCAGACGTCACCACAGGTTGGCGTCGACTTCTTCCGGGCCTGGACCTTCTGAACGACGGCGGCCCGTCGGCACTGCCTATCGCATGCCGAGGGGTGTTTCCCCGATGCCCGCCCGTTCGTCTCCAGTGACCGCATGTCGCATTCTCTCGTATTTCCGCCCATCCCCGCCGGTCAGACCCTCTCTGACGCTCTGGACGCCCTCGATCGGGCGGACTCGCCGGCGGCGCGCGTCCGGTCGGCCGCCGATTCGCTGCATGCGATGGGCTTCGATCGGGTCTTCATCACGTTGCGGGATGCGTCTCTGAACGTGACGATGGCGGTGTCAGCCGGTCAGCCGGACGCCGGCATTACGCGGTATGCGCTGCAGCCGCTGCCGGGTGCGGTGTGGCGTCGACGTCTGGGGCACCTCGAGCGCTTTCGCGCGGGTGAGTTGTTTCTGCTGGACGGCAGTGATCCGTGGGTCGCGCGCGAGTTCTTCGCGGCCGAGCCCTCGCCCCGCGGTGAGGGTACGGCCTGGCTGCCGACGGACCTCATCCTGGGGCTGTTGCAGGGCGCGGACCAGGAACTGCTGGGCATCGTGAAGCTGGCCACGCCGCGCGACGGCCGGCGCCCGACCGACGCCAAGCGTCGAGACATCGCGAGCCTGATCCGCCATCTTGCGGCTCGACTCGCATACGACGCGCTGCGACATCTGGCGCAGCGTCGCGCCGAGCGTCTGCAACGACTGCAGGAGGCGGGCGCCGCGATGGCGCGTTCGCTCGATGAACACGAAATCATGCGTGAGCTGGCGCGACAGGCGATGCGTGCCACGCAAGCCGATGGCGTGATGATCGGCCAACCCGATCTCGATCAGGACCTGCTCGTCACCGCCTTCCGCATGATGCGCGGCACCGAGCGACCGCGCGGCGTCGTTCGCCTGGGCGACGGCATCATCGCCGAAGTGGCACGCAGCGGGCGTCCGGTGCGGGTGGGCGATCGTGCGGCGGATCGCGCCCGCGAGAAGGCCGGCCTGGTGCCGCCGCTGTCGACCTACGATGTGGTCGGTGATGCCGGACCGGCGGCGTCCCTGATGGCCGTTCCGCTATTGGCCGGCATTCACCTGGTGGGTGTCCTCGCCGTGCACGCCGCGTCCACGGACGTGTTCAGCGAGGAGGATGAGGAGGTTCTCGCCACCATGAGCTCGCAGGCCGCGACGGCGATCGCGAATGCGCGGCGCTACGCCGAGAGCGAACGTGAGCGTCGGCAAACCGAGGCCTTGGCGGACGTCGCGCGGGCCGTAGGCGAGTCCCTGCGACTGGGTGAAGTACTGCGCCTGATTCTTCGTCACTCCGTGTCCCTGCTGGGCGTCGAGGGCGCGTGTGTCGCGCTGCGTCACGACGACTACATGCACATCGTGGCGGCCGTTGGTGCCGCCGATGTCCTGGCTGGCGTGCACGTGCCGGTGGCCTCGAGTCTGCTGGGGCGGGCCGTCACGGATGACGAGCTGATGGTGTCGAACGATTTCCTGCACGATCCGCGCTCCTCGCGCGCCGTGCAGCGTCTCGCGCAGATCCAACGCACGGCGATCGCGCCGTTGATGACCGCGCGTGGGACGATCGGCGCGATTGCCGTCATCAACCGGGAGCAGCCGTTCACCAACGAAGATGCGCGGGTCCTCCAGCGTCTCGCGGATCACGTGGCCGTCGCCATCGTGAATGCGCGGCTGTTCGAGGAAGTCGAGCGCGCCACCCGGGAATGGAAGGTCGCGTTCGATGCCATCGCGAGCGGGATGGTGGTGCTGGATGACGCGCTGAACGTGCGGCGGTGCAATGCCCGGGCGGCCGAACTGTGCGGCACCACGATCAGCGAGTTGCTCAAGCGTCCGTTCGGGCCCTCCCTGATGGGCATCGGTGCCCCGCAGGTGGCGACGCTGACCGCCCTGGTGCAGCGATCGGTGGCCGAGGGGGCGTCGGTGCGAGAGATCGTGCGCGGCGAGTTCGTCGAGGGATTGTACGAGGTTCTCGTCGGGCCGCATCCGGATGGCGGCTGTGTCGTGACGTTCGACGACGTGACGTCGGTGCATCGCCTCGCCGAACGGCATCGACGCGTCCTGGAGACGATGACCGATGCGATCGTCATCACCGGCTTGGATGGGCGGATCTCCTTCGCCAACGCGGCGGCCAACACGCTCTTCGGGCTCGAGGAACTCGTGGGCCACCATGTCTCGGATCTGACGGCGCCCGACTCCCTCGCCGAGGTCACGCGTCGGGAGCGCGACGCGCGCGAGGGCGCACAGCAGTGGTACGAATGTCGGGTCGTGTGCGCCGGCGGTGAACTTCGCACGGTGGCCGTCAGCAGCGCACCGTTGTTCGAAGTCGGCCAGGTGACGGGCACCGTCGCGTGCTTGCGCGACGTCACCGACCAGCGGGCCGGCGCCGAGGCGCTCGCTCGTTCGGAGGCGCGCTACGAGCGCCTGTTCGAGTCGGCCAGTGATGCGATCTTCACGGTCGATGAGCGCGGTCGCTTCACGTCCGTCAATCGCGGCCTGCTGATCGCCGCCGGCAAGGCGCGAAACGAACTGATGGGACGCACATACGCGGCCGTGGTGGATCCGCGCGATCAGGCGCTGGCCGACTCCTGTCTGGCCAAGACCTTCGCCGGCAGTCGCCAGCGCGTGCAGCTGCGCTACATGGGGGCCCAGGGTGCACCCCGCGTCGGTGCCCTCATCACCGCCCCGATTCTCGAGGGCGACGCCGTCGTCGGCGTGCTCGGCATCATGCGCGACATCACCGACGAGGAACTGCTGCGCGAGTCGAACGCTCAACGGTCTCGACTGGCCGCGGCGGGCGAGCTGTTGCAGGGCGTAGCAAACGAGTTGAACAACCCGCTCACCACGTTGCTCGCGTTGACGAATCCGGACACGGAGCCCGTTGCATCCGGTGACGCGAACGCGAGCCTGCTGGCCCAGATCGGCGACGAGGCCCGAAGGGTCTCGCGCATTCTCGCACAACTGCTGGATGCCACGGGCGACGGCAAGACCGCGGGGCAGGTCATCGATGTCGATCGGACCGTGCAACGTGCGATCGAGTTGCGGGGGCTTGGCCGCCGCGAGGGTGGCGTGACCATCACGGCATCGTTGCACGGCGCGCTGCCGGTGGTTCCCGGCGACGCTGACCGCCTGCAGCAGGCGCTCACCAACCTGATCGCGAACGCCGAGGAGGCCGTGGCCGAGACGCGCGGACAGAAACGTGTCCACGTCACGACCTCCGCAGCCTCACACGAGGTGCACATCGACGTGTCGGACAGTGGACACGGGATTGCGCCCGCCGACTTGTCACGGGTGTTCGAACCCATGTACACGACCCGGTTCCAGCGCGGGCGACAGGGCTATGGTCTGTCCATCGCGCGCCGCCTGGTCGAGGCTTTGGGTGGCACGTTGAGTGTACGTTCGACCCTGGGCGAAGGCACGACCTTCTCGATCGTCCTGCCGTCTGCCCAGGTCGCCGTGGATGTCGTGGCGGAACCGGTTCTGCCGCCGGCGCCTGCCGACGGCCGGCGCCGTGGCTCGCTGCTGATCGTCGAAGACGAGGAGATGCTGCGATCGGCAATCAGCCGGTATCTTCGCAGGCACGGCTACGAGGTCGAAACCGTCGCGCGCGGTGACGAGGCGTTGGCCCTGCTTTCCCAACGCACATTCGACCTCGTCCTGCTCGACCTGCGACTGCAGGACATGTCGGGAGATGACGTGTTTCGGGCACTCGAGCAGCGCGTCCCGGCGCTGGCGCAGCGCGTGTTGTTCATGACCGGCGACCTCAGTCGACCGGCCGCCGCGGACTTCATTCGCGACACGGGAAGACCGGTGATCGCCAAACCGTTCCAGCTCGCTGAACTCGATCGTCGCGTCGCCGAGCTCCTTGCGTAGCGGTCGCTTGCCCACCGATTCTATCGGTGTGCACTCACCTCACGAGAGGCTCATGACGGACGCGCAACAGAAGACCGTACGAAGCGCCATCGCCCCACTCCTTGCCGATGCGCGCATTTCTGCGCCGCTGACCTCACAACTGCTGGCCGGCGATGTCCTGACCGTCATGGATGGGCGCGGAGACTGGTTGCAGGTCCGCGGGGC
>CAZMGX010000035.1:18151-22372 GCA_964565915.1 uncultured Gemmatimonas sp. | reverse complement strand
TCCTCGTTGCCGCGGGTGGCTCTGCGCTGGGTGTGTCGCCGATCTGGTTGGTGTTTTCACTGGCGGGCGTGGTGGCGCTGCTGCTGGCACCCGCGTCCGTTCGCGCACTCCCGCAGCTGGCGGCCAGGATCGAGCGACGCGTCCCGGGCATCACCACCGTCACGGCGCGCACGATGTGGACGCTGCTCTGGACGGCGACGGCCAGCTGGCTGCTGTGGGGCGTCGCGCTGTACGCACTCGGTCGCGCGGTCCTGTCGCTGGACGGCCTGTCGCTGGTCACGAGCGTGACCGCGTGGACGGGCTCCTTTCTGGCCGGGCTCCTTCTCGTCATTGCGCCCGCCGGGCTGGGTGCGCGCGAAGGGGTCATGCAGGCGGTCCTGGCCCGCGCCGCGCTGCCCGCGAGCGATATTCTGGTCGTCGTGGTGCTCGCACGCGTGGGCGTGACGCTGCTCGATCTCATCCCCGCGCTACTGGTACTCGCGTGGCGTCGTCGCGGGACATCGCGCGCCGCCCCACTTGACCACTCGTGACGACCGTGCTCTCGGACCCTATCGTTGTGCAGCGTGGCCCCGAACCGAGATGACAGACTGGTCCAACGTTCCTACGTTCGGCGCATTGTCCGATCGATTTCCCAGGCAAGGCAAATGCATTTCAAGGTCACAACGTCCCTGCTACTCGTCCTAACGGTCGCCTGCGGACCCACGCCATGTCTCCGTGGCCCTACCGGTCGCGCACTGCCCAAGGCGCCCCTGCGGGTCGGGCAACAGATGACGCTGCGCGCTGGCGCGCTCGACATGCTGAATGAGTGTGACTTGCCCGCGGCGGCGAAAGTGAAGTGGAGTTCAAGCGATACCGGGGTGGCTCACGTCGATACAGGCGGCACGATTACTGCGCGGGCCGTTGGAAGTACGGAGAGCTCCGTGCAGGTTGGACGCAAGCGCACTAGCCATACGGTCGTCGTTACGCAGAGGTAGCGGGCCGAAATGGTTGGGTTCTAGGCAATCCCCCCAAAGGCACTCCCACACGAATGACAAAGATTGCGCGAGCCGCCGCAGTCACGGCGGGGCTTTTTCTGGGCGGGTCCGTCCTCGGTGGCAAATTCGGCGTGGCCGCTCTCGGAATCGTGACGTTCTTCATCGACCCGCTGGGCATGCTTTCGTACTCCCGGGACGCGGAAGTGCTGGCGAGTATCGTTGGCTCGACCGTGGGCGGCCTGCTCGGCCCGCTTGTCGTGTGGACCGCGCCGCGAGCGGTGCCCGTGTGGCGAACGTTCGCATATACGGCAGGCGGTGCAATGGTCGGAGGGATCGCCTTCTTTTTGTGGGACGGGAATCCCTCACGTAGCGTCGTTGGTGCCCTGCTCGGAGCGATCGCCGGGGCGCTTGTGCTTCGCCTCCGCATGGGATCGCGGCCCAATTCACGCTGACCGCCCCCCTCACCCTTCGCGAGTATTTCTATGACTACCGCCCCTACCCCGAGTGCCGTGCTCTTCGTCGCCGACGTACGGCATGTCGCCGACTTCTATCGAGGGGTCTTCGGCATGGAACGCATCGATGGTGATGCCGACCATGAGGTCCTGCAGCTCGAGGGATTCCAACTGGTCATTCACCGCCTGCGCGGAGAGCCGGATCCGCCCAAGGACGCTGCAGGGAAGGTCATCGTTCGCGAAGACTCCTACATGAAGCTGTGTCTTCCCGTGCTCAGCATCGATGCCGCGCGCACCCGGGCTGAAGCACTGGGCGGATTCGTCAAGCCAGCCGCACACGAATGGGAAGCCCGTGGCTTCCGAGCCTGCGATGGGCATGACCCGGAAGGCAACGTCATCCAAGCACGCGAGCGCGCAGGCTGACCTTGGCGGGCCTCAAGCCCGCTCCGCTCCGGACCGCAACAGGTCGATGGTCCTCCGTTCGAACTCCTGCGGTGATTGGGCCGCTTGCGCGAGGGTTGCACGATCCATCACCAACGCCACGCGACCATCAGCGAGCATCATGCCCTCGTCGCAAGCCGTTGAGAGTGTGCCGAGGTCGTGAAGGGCGGTGACGAGTGTCAGCCCGCTATCGACCAGCGTGCGGAGGGCTTGTCGTAGGTCGAATGCCGCGACGGGGTCGAGCCACGTGAAGGGTTCGTCCAGCACCACCAGCGATTGCCCGCCCGCAAACGCCAGTGCGATGGCCACCCGCTGCCGCATCCCGGCGGAACAGTCACCGACCCATTGGTGCAGCATCTGATCGATACCGAGCGCCGCGCGAACCGGACCAAGACGTTCGCTCGCGACGTCGACGTTGCCACTCACGAGTTCGAGCAGATCGCGAACGCGCAACGCGTCCGGCAAACGATCTGCCGGCGGTGCGAATCCGAAGCGCTGCGCGCGCACGAGACGGTTTTCGATGACGTCGACGCCATCGATGAGGCACGTTCCCGCCGCGAATGACAGGCGTCCGGCCAGCGCACGCAGGAGACTCGTCTTCCCCGATCCGTTCGCGCCGATCACGCCGAACCAACGTCCCGCCGGCACGATGAGGTCAACATCACGGATGACGCGGGTGCCGGATCGATCCACCGATGCGCCAGCCAGCTGAATCGCGACGGTCACGCGAGCAGCCACGTGACCGGGCGGGCGCGGCGGTGCAGTTGCCAAAGGCTCGCCACGACGACGAAAGGTAGGAACATCGGCATCGCAAAGGCCGTGAGGGCGATGAGGCCGGCGCCGAGGCTGACGAGTGTGTCGGCGGTGCGCTTCGAGTGGATGCGATAGGCGAAGATTCTGCTCATCATGAGTGCCAGTGCCGTCAGGACAACGCCGAAGATGACAATGGTGACCAGCCTGTCCGACCATATCAGGGACGCGACAAGGGTCGGGATGAGAAATGTCAGCAGGGACCGGGCGTGCAGGCCGATGGTCCGCCCGGCCGAATAGCCGGACTCGGTCATGAAGCGGACGACGTGGTAGTCCAGCATGGTGACGATCAGGACGGCCACCACACTGAGCGGCAGCATGAGGATCGCCATTCTGTCGGGTTCAATCGATCTGGACAGCAGCAGGACCAGCACGACCGGGACTGCGGCCACGGCGCCAGCGATCGGCCGTTGCAATCGTGGCCCGATGCCTCGAAAGGGGGATGACCGGCGTGGTGACTCACCGGCGGGCACCACGCGACGCACGACGTGGCTGATGCCGGCCCCGATGAGATAGCCGATCGGCGCGAGCACGGCGGCGGTCGGTCGACCAATCAGCGCACACAGGGTCACGATGGCGCAGACCGACGCATGAATGGACAGGGCGTAGTGCCGCCTCACGGGTTCCGCCCGCGCATCGGCGGCAAGGACGCCGTCCTCGGCGTGAAAATCCACCCGGCTCTCGATCATCCATGCAGCACGTGCACCAACGGCCGTGGCCAGCGCCGCAATGGCGGTCGCCGCGAAGAGGAATGGCCGATGGGACAACGCCGATCGTGCCGCCACCAGCGCGCACACCAGAACCGCGATCGCAATCAGCCGGTCGCTCCATGACGAGAGGGCCGAACGCAGTTCGTTGGCGACAATCATGCCGTCGTGTCGCAGCAGTCCTGCCTTCCTCTGGCCCGTCGTATCTTCCATCTCTTCCCGGTCTCGCTGTTGTACGACGCGTTGTCTGGACACGCACGAAACTATCGTCGGCGCGCGTCGATCGCGCCTGGCCACCCATCTGGATTTCATGAGCCGCCAGCACGGCCCCATGCTGGATGGCACTCACGACGGCACCTGGGGTACGGCTCGATCGCATGCTGCCGAATCGCGCGCTGGTCTTCATATACATGCGGCGTCACTTCCGCCTCTGGGCGCTGCTCCGCGTCGGACTGAGCGGCGTCTTCCTGCTGGCCAGGATCGATCCGCTTCCCGTGACGCCGGGGACCATGTGCGCCGTGGTCGCGCTCTGCGCCGCCGTCAGTGGCGTCGAACTCCGCATACGGCACGAGCGCGCACTCCTCGGCAATCTGGGCGTGAACTCAATGGCGCTTGGGATGCTGCTGATTGCACCGCCGCTTGTCGGGGAACTCGTGCTCGGCGGCCTGAGTGCCGTCCGCGGATGACCGCGCTCCTCCGTGTCGAGAGCGTCGCCAAATCCTTCAAGGGTCATCGCGTGCTGTCATCAGCCTCTCTTCGCGCGATACCGGGCGAACTGCGTGTGCTCTTTGGTCGCAATGGCATCGGGAAGTCCACGCTGCTCAAGATCGCGGCCGG
>CAZMGX010000035.1:0-18141 GCA_964565915.1 uncultured Gemmatimonas sp. | reverse complement strand
GTGTCGATCGCGCCGGACGGGGGCACCGTACATTTCGGGGAGCAGTCCTACTTGAACGCGCGCCTCCACACGCTGGCGACGGCAGGGTTGTTCTATCTCCCGGATGCAGACCTCTTGTCGTCGGCCTTCACGGTGCGACAGCAGCTCACGCTCTTTCAGGCCCAGTACGGCGGCGGCCCAATCGACGAAGCGGCGGCGCGAGTGGGCATTGGTGCCCGCCTGGATCAGCGTCCCGACACGTTGTCGGGCGGAGAGCGGCGGCGCGCAGAGTTGGCGGCGGTGCTCGTGCGTCGGCCCACGTGTGTCCTGGCCGACGAGCCGTATCGTGGACTCGCCCCGCACGACGCCGAAGTCCTCACGACCGTCTTGCGTGCGCTCGCGGCCGAGGGTGTGGCGGTGCTTGTCACCGGACACGAGGTGCCCACGCTCATGGACGCCGCCGATCACATCACGTGGTGTACGAGCGGCACGACCTACGAACTCGGACCGCCGAAGGTCGCCGTGCAGCACGAGGCGTTTCGGCGCGACTACCTGGGTCGGTGGGTGGTACCCGGCCACCCCACGTCGTCGCGATGAAGCTAACCCGTCGCGCGAGCGGCGCGTGAGGTAGGTCAGTCTATCGCGCGGCGGGCACTGCCAGGCGCGGCCGTTGGTAGAGGGCCGGCGGTGACGGGACAAGTACTTGCGCGCCCGAGGACGCGCTCCGAACGTAGTAAGGCGCGGTTGAACCAGCTAGCGAGAGCTTGATCAACCCCAGACATGTTAGTCGGCGCGCCAGCACCGAACCTCGGAAGTAGGCATCGGACCAACCTGTGACTCGAGGCCAGCAGGGCGACTCCACCTTTGCGGCGGCGGCCGCGGCGCATCGCGCGGCGCTGAGCGCGTTCATAGCGGCGGCGGAGAGCGTCCCAGCGGCCGCGTGGAATGCGTCGAGTCACGCCGACAAATGGACGCCGGCGCAGATCACCGAACACCTGCGACTGTCGTACGTGACCGTCCGCGCTGAGCTGGCGGGTAGCGGGGGGTTTCGCGTGCGTACCAGCTGGTGGCGGCAGCGGCTCATGCGGTGGCTCTATCTTCCGCAAATTCTTCGACAGGGCCGGATGCCAGCGGGCGTTCCCGCAACGCGCGAGATCAGACCGAGTGGTGGACCGTACGTACAACAGGACCTATTGCAGGCACTCCGTGCAGAGGGCGAGTCGCTGCTGGGTCAGCTCGAGGCGCTTCAAGCGGATCGCGATGTGACACTGACACACCCATTTCTGGGCAAGTTGAACCTGCTGGAAGGACTTGGGTTGAGCACGGCCCATATCCACCATCATCGAACGCAGCTGCCTGGGGCGGCAAGTCCTTGAGCCGTACCATCCGGCGCGTGCGCAGTGGCCGACTAGCCCAACGTTGCAGCCTGAGAGATTAGGTGCCAACCATGTCCAGCTGGTTCAGCACTCTGGCGGCGGGGAATTCACTCCCAGCCGCCGCCGCCTCGGAACTCTGGGAGCGCGGCTTTGTGGTGTTGCCGGCTGTGCTGGCCGGAGAGGGCCTGCAGCGTTTGATCTCTGCGTACGACGAGGCGGTGGCATCAGCGACAGGCGACGATCTCAGAGTCGGTAGTACGTCGACGAAGGTGAGCGACTTCGTGAATCGCGGAGCGTCGTTCGACGACCTCTATGTGTTTCCGCCACTCCTCGAGGCATGCTGCCAAGTGATCGGCGGCCCCTTCAAACTGAGTTCGTTCCAAGCGAGAGCGGTGCGGCCCGGCGCGCACGCGCAGGAACTCCACGTGGACGTTCCACGGCACTCCGCCGACTGGCCGCTTCTCGGATTCATTCTGATGGTGGATGACTTTCGGCCCGACAACGGCGCCACCCGGTTTGTTCCTGGCTCGCAGCGGTGGTCAGGAGCGCCAGAGGATTCCATCGCGGATGTACGCGCAACACACCACGCGGAAGTGCTCGCATGCGGCTCTGCTGGCTCGCTTCTCGTCTTCAATGGGTCCACCTGGCACGGCCACACCGCGAACACATCGAGCGGGCAGCGCCGGTCCATCCAAGGTGCGTTCATTCCTCGTGGAGGGAAGGCTGCGACCGACTTCGGCGCGCGTATGCAACCCAAGACGCGCGACAGACTCAGTTCACTCGCGCGCACGGTGCTCGCGCTCCCAGTCGTCTAACAAAGTCGTTGCACCTGTCGGCCCGCTACGCTGGCCGCAGAGGAGCATTGAGGCGTATCCGGACACCGACGGATTCCGGGGACTTCAACCAGGAGGCTTGCAATGAGGGCTGCGCTACTCGATGCCGCACTCGCTACCGTACCGGCGCTGATTCTCGCCGCTGTGACGTGGCGCGTCGTCTGGCCGCGATGGAAGCTCGTCGGGAAGCTCCTGCTGCACCCGGTCCTGTATTTCGCACTCGCGCTCATCATCAGCCACTGGAGTGTCCCGCTGGCGTGGGCGCATCAAGGAGCGGGCCTGGCCGGGCACGTCTTGTTCAGCAAGAAGCACGGCTTCACGTGGTATGCCGTCGAGGATCCCGAGCGCTACGTAGCGCTGTCCAAGGCCGCCGTCGAGGAGTTCGCGCGGCGCCGCACCCCTCCAACATGAGTGCGTGCGTCCGATGGTGAGCCTGGTCGCCACGCTTGCACTCGCCGTCGTCGTCGGGGCGACGGCGTATCTCCTTGCGCTTGGCGGCGGCGCGCTCCTCCGGCCCGAGAGCGCGAAGCGATTCCTCGGTGGCTTCGCGAGCACGCCGCGAGCTCACTTCCTGGAGTTGACCCTGCGAGTCGTCGCGGGCGCGGCGCTCGTGCACAGTGCACCGACTATGGCATTCACACCGGGCATCGCACTCTTCGGCTGGATGCTCATCGCCACCTCGCTTGTGCTTGCCATCCTACCCTGGCGCTTCCATCAGCGCTTTGCCGCCTGGGTTCTGCCGCAGGCGATGCAGCGCATGGGCCTCATCGGCGTAGGATCGCTCGTCGGCGGGCTCGTACTCGTCACCGCGCTTCTGCTGCCGCATGCGGCCGGATAGCGTCGCTTGCTGCAGACGGCCACACCATGGTAACGCGGGCTGCGCCGACGCAGATTGATTAAGATGAATTGTCCGCAGCAGAAGCAACGCTAGCGACTCGAGGAGGGACTGCCGATGCGCGCGATATGTCTTGCGATGATGATGACGCTCAGCGCCAACGATGCGCTGTTCGCGCAATCACCTGGCCGCGTTGCCAGACTTGATGTGGACAGCGTCGTCCTGCAGCGCACCGGATGTTTGGGCACCTGCCCAGCCTATCGCCTAAGCGTTCGCGGGGATGGATTCGTCTCGTTTGTGTCGCACAATCGCGGCGATCAAGGACGGGTGGAGTCACACACTCGAGGCCCCGAGATCATGCGGCGCATCCAAGGTCAGCTGGAACGTACACAGTTTCAGACGCTGCCCGTGATCACGATGGGGCGTGCACCGTATTGCCGAGTTGCCGCTACTGATTCACCCACCATTTCGGTCAGTGTATTCCGCGCAGCCGATGTCCGCTCACGTGCCTACTATACCGGCTGCCTCGGCGAATCAGCGCAGGACACGACTGCGCAACTTCTGGTTCGACGCTTGCTCACGCTTGCGGATAGCATTGACGCCATCGCTGCCGGCAAGGGCTGGATTCGTCCGGCGTTGTGCTGTGACATCTGACGGCGCGTGGCGGAACGCACGTTGTGCGCGCCGTTTCACGTTGAGCGGCGCAGCAGAGCGAAGCGTCCGGCCGCGGGAGACTGAGTGATATCGTTCGTCGTTCCGGCGTTTAACGAAGAGCAGATGCTCGGCCGCACCGTTAGCGCGCTGAATGCCGCGGCGCACGCGCTGGGCGAGCGCTTCGAGGTTGTGGTCGCGGATGACGCGTCGACCGACCGGACCGCCGAGATCGCGCGGCAGCACGGTGCCCGAGTGGTCTCGGTCAACCACCGCCAGATCGCCGCGACGAGGAATTCCGGAGCGAAAGCCGCAGCCGGTGAGCTGCTCATCTTCGTTGACGCCGATACGGTGGTCACCGAAGCCGCCGTTCGCGCGGCGGTCGCGGCGATGCGCCAGGGTGCTGCCGGCGGCGGATGCGCCACCCGCTTCGACGGCCGCATCCCTGTTTATGCCCGCGTCCTTCTGGCGACGGCCATTCCGCTCTACCGTCTGATGGGGTTCGCGGCGGGGTGTTTTCTCTTCTGCACCCGAAGCGCCTTCCTCGCGACCGGCGGGTTCGATGAAACGATGTTCGGGGCGGAAGAGGTCGCCATGAGTCGTTCGCTCGCCCGTCAAGGACGGTTCGTCGTCCTGCGCGAGCACGTGACGACGTCGGGGCGAAAGCTGCGGTCGTATTCAGCCCGAGAACTCCTCGGGGTGTTGGCGCGGCTAACCTTCACGGGTCCGAACTCGGTGCGTCGGCGCGAGGGATTGGACATGTGGTACGGCGACCGGCGACCGGACCCCGGAGGACCGTAGGATGCTCGCGCGCCGATTACTTTGACGGCAAACCATCACGAGTCTTCAATGAAGCTTTCCGCCTTGCTGGGCCTGCTGAGTACAACCGCTGCGCTCGTGGCTTTTCCCGATTCGCTGATTGCGCAAACAGACTCGCTACGGATTCGAGAGGATCGCGTGGAGAATGTAGTCATGGGCATGAGCATCGATTCGCTCTATCTCGCGGTGGGTCGCGAGCGGACGCGCCTCATCGATCGGTTTCGTGAAGGGCTGTTTGACCCAGCGCTCGAAATTCGCATGAGCTCGCCGGCGTCGGCTCCGACGATGATCGTAGAAGTGCTCTTCTCGGCGTGCGGTGCGCGAGTGGGAAGGATAGAGGTGTATGACCCGCGGTATCGCACGGCGAGTGGCCTGCATGTGGGGTCTACACTGGCGGAAGTACAGCGAGAACATCCGGTGACCATCAGCCATGAAGAGGGGCTGCGCGCCTACAGCGCCACGTTGCCCTTCACGTTCGAGCTTGCGCGTGCCCAGCCGGATGCGCAAGTTCTGGCGATTGCGCTGTATCGTCGTGCGCCGTCGGTAGTGTGCAGCGGCGGCTAGTTCATCTCGCAATCAGTGCATATGAAAATCGCACACATGAAAGCCGTCGCTCACGATATTGCGCATCATGCGGCAAGCTCGTTTAGCCCGCTCACAGGCACGTTGTATCGTGTGTGCCGCGAAGTCGGCATGGTGTCCGTCACGCTCGATCTCCGGTCCTCGGCGACCTATCCAAGTGAGTTGCCGGCGAACCCGGAACTGGAGCGCGATCTTGGATCTCTGCGGGAGACGTTTCACCGCATTCTCACCGATCGGGGGTTCGAATCTGGAATTCTGACTATGGCGCAGCTTCGGGTCGATTTTCCTCCGATGGAGACAGATGTTTGTCTCGTTGGCACACACGCGACAATAGAAGCCGCCGGGCGACGATTCGAGCGGGGTTTCCCGCTGCCGGGGCCAGCATACCTCGCCTGGCTGCGTCGAAAAGATCCACATGCGCGATTCCACGTATGGCCGAGGGAGGAGGTACTGGAGGAAATGCGTCTCTACAAAGCCGCCTTGGAGAAGGACCGCACTGTCTGACGCCCACGTTGTACGCACACCGTAAGGAACGTCATGGCAACCACGCTGCTGATGCTGCTGGCACTGTCGTTTCTGCCTCAGTCAACGAGCGGATCGATAGCGCACTCCGTTCACGTTTGCCCCGGGAACAGCTCGCCGAGGTGCAGCTGCAGACGACAAGTGCAACCCGCTGTGGCCGCGGAGGCGGCTTCCGTCGTAGTTCGCGGTACCGTTATCGCGTTTCGTGATTCGATTCTGCCATTGGGGAGTCGAGCAGGCCGCGTCATGGTTGCCCATGTTCGCGTTGCTGCCAACTGGAAGCAAGCACCGGTCGATTCCGTCGTGCATATCGCCACAAGTTTCGACACCGCCGACTGCGGCTATCTATTCGAAGTCGGCCAGGACTACCTCATCTATGCATATGTCGGAGGTCAGCTCACCATGCCAACGACCTCGTTGTGTGCTCGCACTCAACCGGCCAGCCGTGCATCCGAAGACTTTGAGGCACTAGGCAAGCCGACGGGCGAGATCAGACGATAGGACGCGCATGCACGGTTCTGTGATTGAGATTCGTCTCGCCAATCGCGGCGATGCCCCCGCGATTTCCGAGCTGGCCGTGGAAGTGCAGGCGCTGCACGCCGCCGCCCACCCTGCCATCTTCAAGCCCGCGGGCCCGGCCACCCTGCCGCCGGAGGTCGTCCGCAAGCAGATGATGGCGGACAGTCACCGCTGGTGGGTCGCCGTTCGCGACGGGGCGATCGCGGGCTACGCGCACGTCGTCGTGCAGGCGGAGCCGGAGACCGCGTGGCGCTATGCGACGACGGCAGTCACGTTGGACGCGATGAGCGTCGCGTCGCGGCACCGCCGCTGCGGCGTCGGGTCGGCTCTCGTGGCGGCAGCGCGTGACGCCGCGGCAGCGCTTGGCGCCGCGGAGCTTCGGCTGAATGTCTGGGCCTTCAACGAAGGTGCCCGTGCTTTCTACCGCCACTGCGGGTTCGTACACATGCAGGAGCGGCTGTGGCTCCCGATCGGTCGCGGAGCAACGACACGATCGACACAGCGCATTCACGCCCCCGTGGATCGCGTCTTTCGCGCGCTGCTCGATCCAGAACTGATTCCACAGTGGCGAGTTCCGGCAGGGATGCGTTGCCACGTCCACGAGTTCGAGCCGCGCACTGGGGGCCGTTTCCGGGTGTCGCTTACCTATGACGCTCCCAGTGAGACCGGGAAATCCAGCGCGCACACGGACACGTACCATGGACACTTCGCCGAGATCGAACCGGACACCCGCATCGTGGAGGTGTTGGAGTTCGAGACCTCCGATCCGGCACTCCAGGGCGAGATGCGGATCACCACCACCTTGACCGCGGTCGGCGGCGCGACCGAACTGCAGGCGGTGCACGAAGGACTGCCGAGCGGAGTGGTGCCTGCCGACAACGAGGAGGGGTGGCGGCAGTCGCTCGCGAAGCTCGCGATCCTGCTGGGCGGACCATGAAACGCCGCAGCACAACCGGGCGCTGGATGAACACCTCCGCACGCTCGGCTGTTGGGACAAGGCGCCCATGTGATGACGAGGCCGCTACTTGCGCGGCCCCTTGCAAGGTCCGAACGTGAAGGGCGGCCCGTGCGGCTGGCTCGCGGGTTGGCGCGCTGGCTGAGGCGCTGGCTGAGGCGCCAGCTCGGTCGATCCACATCACGTTCGTGCGACCCTGCGAATCCCACGGAGGAACAAATGCGTGCAAATCTGATGTCATTGGCGGCGCTCTTGTTGCTCGCATCCTGTCGGGACCACGATCAGCCGGTCGTGCCGTCGCCCGATTGCACGGTCGCGGGCTGTGGAGAGCTTCTCGCCGTCACTCTGACGGACGCGCCCATGGGGCCATGGACGGTCGACGCAGTGGCCGACACGATGACGAAGCGATTCACGTGCGCGAGCGGCGCTCGATGTGAGACAGCAAACTTTGCCGGGTACTTTCCAGCACCGTTGACGATCACGGTCACCATTGGCGCGCGCACGGCTCGCCATGTTGTCAGTCCGACAGTAACCCTATCCTATCCCAACGGTCCGACGTGCGGTCCAACCTGCCGCAAGCAGTCGGTGACCCTGCCGGCACCGTGATGACGGCCTCACCCAACTGCAGCGTGTACTCCGACGCAAGCCATGGGACGTAGCCAACCGTTGCCAGATTTCGGATCATGCGCATGCAGACCATGACAGTGGCGAGACTCGCAGCAACGGTCTCATTGGTCGTCCCTTGGTTCGCCGGCCCCTTCGTGGTGGCACGGACGGTAGAGCGAAACGCCCGGGCAGGCGTGGATGGGATCGCGGACGCCGTGGTCATTCCGATACTTGGTGCGTGGTTGCTCACGCTTGTTGGTGGCCTTTATCTGGCGGTGGTACTCTGGCTCGTCATTGCCCGACTACCCCGGCCAGCAGGGACCCCGAGTGCGCTTCGGACACAGGGCGCGCTCGCGGCCCTCGTCGTCGTCATCCCTCCGATACTCGCGATCGCTGCCTACCTCGACTATTGGTCGTCAGGGCCACATGCTCCGATTCTGGTGTGCTACGCCCTCCCACTCATCTGGCTGGTGTGGGCCTTCACCGTCGTCGGTCGCCCGCAGGTCGTACAATGAAGGCGCTCCGGACACTGCCAGGGGTGCGCGACCGCCGGGGCCGCGTATGCTCTGGCGTGAGGAATCGCTCATCGTCCTTCATCGGAATGTTTTGTGCCTGAATTCCTGCCGTTTCTTCTGGTCCTGATCTGGCCACTCTTTCTGCTCAGCATGCTGGGCGGGGGCGGCTACCTGGCGTGGCGGGCGGTTCGCGCCCTCGAACGGCGCACCACGCCGGCCGCCGACGTGGTGGCATTACAGGAACGCGTCGAGCAACTGGAGCAGCAGCTCGATACGCAGAGTGCGGAACTCCGTCGGCTCGCTGAGGGACAGCAATTCACGGAACGCCTGCTCGCGGATCGTTCGGGATTGCCGCCGTCGCGCTGAGCGCCCACCATGACAACGTCGGCTTCGGCGTTTGACGTCTGAGGATCACATGTCGATCAGTCGATTCGTGGTGTTGACGTCCGTGCAGGCCTGCTTCGCACTGGCGGCCGTTCCGTTGCTCGCGCAGACTTCGCGGCCGCTAGCCGATGCGTGCGCCGATACGCTGAGTGCGCCGTATCGGGAGCGCGTGGCCATCGACCTGATCTACGACGGCGAAAATCGTCGCGAGATGTGGCAGGCAATTCAATTGGCCGCCACCACCCGCACACAGTGCGTCGTAGCCAAGTCCGCCCTACCTACTGCGGACACGTCGACCTATGGTGTGCTTCGAATCAACGCGCTGGACAATGGCGGATATGAGATTGCCACCTCCCTCGCCGGACCGCGCGCCCCGCGCCTGCCCTGCCGCAACCCTCGAGCCGCGATCACCGCGCGCGACATGCCCATTGTATGGGGTGTCTTGCTCGCCCTGACCGTTCCGGCGTTTGTGGAATGTGTGCTCGGGGCACGCGGACCGGCGGCCAACTCCTCGCGCTGAGGCCTACGTTCCCCGCACCGGCTCTTCGGCGCGAGGGGTCGGCGCCGGAAATGACACCTCGATGCGCATGCCGGCACCCGGCTCCGTCGTCACGCTGAACGTACCCTCGGCGACACGGGCACGATCGCGCATGCCGACCACGCCCCAATGTCCGCTCTGCATCGCCTGTGCAAGCAACTTCGCGTCGGCACCGCGTCCATCGTCCACCACTTCGAGAGATACCCGCTGCGGCTCATAGGTGAGTTGGACGACGATGCGGCGGGCCTGCGCATGACGGAGCGCATTGCTGGTGGCTTCGCGAAGACGCGGCGCAGTTGGTACGTGCTCTCGACTGAAGACCGCGTCATTCCGCCCGCCGCGCAGGAGCAGATGGCGCAGCGGGCCAAGGCCGCGATCACGCGCGTGCGCGGCAGTCACATGGTGTATATGTCGCAGCCGGCCGCGGTGGCCGATGTCATCGATGCGGCGGCGCGCGCAGCCGGCTAGATCGAGGTTGCGAAGTCTCAGTCCCGCGACAGCGAGCCGATCGGCCGAATACTAGTCACTCTCCACCCCGCGCCCGACCGTTGCAGTTCGGCTGAGAAGCGCGCCGGGCGACGCTTGTTGGCGCCGAACGGCGAGCGCACGTTCACCGACGCATCAAACGTCGCCGAGGCGCGGGTGCCTTGCAGATCGATGTCCGGGGCACCCGAGCTGCTGACCGACACCCGACCCTCACGCGCCAGCGAGATCCACTGGGACGTCAAACCACCCTCGAGCACGGCCTGCGCCACCGCGCCGTTGCGATCACTTAGCCCCGACAGCACGTCACGGATCGCTTCACGAATCGCTTCACGAGCCGCCGCAGCGGTCTCGGCGCGATCCGGCGTGCGAACCACCTCCGGCGCGGGAGTGGTGCCTGAGCCACCTGCGCCGCCGGTTGCGCCCGAACCGCCACTCTCCTTCTCACGCGAGTCGCCACCACCGGTCTTCACCGGCTCCGTCTTCGCCGGCGGAGCGGGCGTCGGAGCGGGCGTCCGCTTCCGACCGGCCGGCGGCGTTGACGCCGCCGAGTCGACAGGCCCCGTCCCACCACCACCCGTTTTGCCCGCATCTTCCACCGGCGGTCCACCCGACGGAATGATCAGCGAGCTGGCATTTTCGCCGGAAGACAACCCGCCCGCCGCGACGTTCGCCAACGAATCGGCGATGCCGGCGACTGCCGTCGTATCCACCACCTCGCCACCAACGGGCTTCACCGGGATGTCCGGCGTCCGGATCTTCCGGATGCCGATCGCGGCAATGACGCACAGCGCACCAACCGCCGCGTATGAACGCCAGTCACGCGCCCAATCGGTCTGCTGCGGTGCAATTCGGGTGGGCGTAAACTCCGACGTCGCCGGGGCCACATCGGCCAGCCGCGTCGCCGCAACCTCCACATCACGCGCCGGAGAACCACCCGCCAAACGTGTCTCGGCGAGATCGGAGGCGAGCCGCGTTTCCATCAGCGGACGCTCAGCCGTCTCCGCGGTAGCCGCCACCGACGCAGCAGCAACTGCCTTCGGCGGCGTGGACACCACCTGCCGCGATGGCTCGTCGGCGAGTCGAGTCGGCGGCGACACCACTTCACGCGCCGGGTTGCTGATCGCGCGCGTGAGCGCCTGCAGCCGATTCGCAAACGCCATCGCGTTCGGATGGCGATCATCCGGCGACTTCGACATCGCCTTGAGGACGATCTCGTCCAGCGCGCTGGGAATCTCCGGCACGAAATGACTCGGCGGCGGCGCCGGCTCGTTCAGCTGCTTCATCATCAGGCTGTAGTCCGAGTCTGCCTCGAACGCCATGCGGCCAGTCACCAGCTCGAACAGCACCGCGGCCACGGCATACAGGTCGGTGCGACCGTCCACCTCATGACCGCGCAGTTGCTCGGGCGCCATGTACATCGGTGTGCCCACCGCGTGCCCGAACTGTGTCTGCCGATTGCGCCCCATCAGCCGGGCGATGCCGAAGTCCATCACCTTCACGGCACCGCGCGACGAGAGCATGATGTTGGCCGGCTTGATGTCGCGATGGACCACGCCCTGGTCGTGTGCGTGATCGAGCGCGTGCAACACGTCGACGCACAACTCGCACGCACGTCCCCACGCCACCCGGCCTGAGCGCTGCACGATCGCCTCGAGAGTATCGCCGCGCACATACTCCATGATCATCAGCAGCTGGTCACCGTGCTGTTCCAGCCCGTGCAACGTGGCGATGTTGGGATGGCTCAGTCGCGCCAGCGCGATCGCCTCCTGCCGGAAGCGCTCGACCAGTGCCGTCTGCCGCGCCAGTTCGGGGCGCAGCACCTTGATCGCCACCTCGCGATCCAGCATACGATCGACGGCACGATACACACTGCCCATGCCACCGTCGCCGAGTCGATCGACGATGCGATAGTTCCCCACGACTTGCCCGATCATGACACGGTCTCGATGGCGCGGGTGGCACCGACATCCACGGCGGCGGAGTCGGCCGAACGCATGCGCAGAATGGCCACGGAGATATTGTCATGGCCCCCGCGCTCGCGCGCCAGCGCCACCAGCCGGTCGCACGCGACCTGTGCATGCACGTCGCCCGTCCCGACCGTGACGCGAATCTCCTCGTCCTCCACGAGGTCATAGAGGCCATCCGAGCACAGCAGGAACGTGTCGCCGGGCTGCACGATGAATGGATGGGTCCACGTACTGACCTCGACTTCACGATGGCTT
Organism: uncultured Gemmatimonas sp.; assembly: GCA_964565915.1. Taxonomy (GTDB): domain Bacteria; phylum Gemmatimonadota; class Gemmatimonadetes; order Gemmatimonadales; family Gemmatimonadaceae; genus Gemmatimonas. Next base: position 6,319 of record CAZMGX010000035.1, on the reverse strand, counting down.
CCGAGGGCGCGCGAGATGACGTTCTTGTCGGGATGATGACGCGCGTCGTCCAGCGTGATGAGGCCGCGGCGCACGAGGTCCATCACCGCTGAATGATCCTCCGTCATCAGGAACAGCCCCTCCCCGCGCACGAGATAGCAGCGCGAATCACCGACGTGCGCACAGTAGGCCTGGCCTCCGCGCATGAGCAACACACAGCACGTCGTGCCCATTCCCTGGAGACGCGGATTCTCGCGCGAGGCCTCGTAGATCGCACGATTGGCGGCCTGCACGGCCCGCACCAGATCGGCCGGCAACTCCCGCTCATCCTGGTCCAGCCGCTTGACGATGGTCTCGAGCGCGAGGGCACTCGCCACTTCGCCCGCTTCATGGCCGCCCATGCCATCACACACCACGGCGATGACACCACGTTGGGTCATCACCTCGGCGTCGGTCGGACGGACCACGCGCAGTGCGTCCTCGTTCACCGTCCGGACACATCCCGTGTCGGTCGCGACACCGGCCTCCACCCGCAACTCGGGCGAGATCATGCGGCCCGCGACGTTCGTGGCGCGAAGCTCCGGGGCGCTTGCCCCGAAGGCGTCGGGCATCGGGTCGTCGCCGGTGAACCACTCGCGCAGTCTGTTCAGGATCGACATCGTGGGGTCTCAGGTCGGTGTCACGTCGGTATCACGTCGGTGTTACTGATTGCGGCAGTGCCGCATGCTTTCCATGATCGCGTCCATCCCTTCGGCCATCCGCAAGCGGATGGGGGTGTCGTCACAGCCGGCCCGACGCAACACGAGTGTCACTTCCGAACCCACCGCCGCCTCCAGCGTGTACGGCGTGACGCCGACCCGCTTGCCGTCGCGCAGCACTTCGGCCTCTCCTTCCAACACGCGGATATCCACGCGCCGCAGGCTCATCGGATCCGTCGGATTTTGCGCGGGAGGCCGATCGACGGGACCCACGGGGCCGGCAAGCGACTCGACCGTGGGTTTCCGCGGCACCTCGCCGCCCGCTGGTGGCGTGGGTTCAGGCGAGGAACCGAGGCTCCACAGCAGGAATGCCAGCGCCACAACCGCCGCACCGCCAGACAGCACGAGACGCCACTGACGCGCCATCGTGCGCGCCATCTCGCCGCTGGTATTCAACAGGGACGATGACGAACCTTGCACCCAGCGAATGGGCGCCGTGCCTTCGCCACTGACCGGCAGCGTCCGCAAGTCGGTCAACAGGGCTTCGGCTGAGGCGTAGCGATCTTCCGGCCGCACCCGCAGACACCGCGCGATGATGCGGTCAACATCCTTGTGCAACTCGGGACGATATTGCGACGGCGGCACGTAGGCGCCCTTGAGGATCTTCTCACCAAGCAGACCCGGCGCGTTCGCAGAGAACGGCGGGACGCCCGTGAGCATCTCGTAGAACACGATGCCGAGTGCCCACACATCGGAGCGCGGCTCGGCACGACCCGTCGTCAGCTGCTCCGGTGCGAGCGATTGCAGCGTGCCCACCACATTGCCCGTGCTCGTCAGGCGCGGGCCGCCCGGCGCCATCGCGATGCCGAAATCCAGCAGCTTCACGTTGCCCGACGAATCCAGCTTCACGTTGTTCGGCTTGAGATCGCGATGTACGATGCCGCGCTGATGCACATAGCTGACGGCATCCGCCAACGCCGAGAAGACCCGCACCGCCTCGGCCAGCGCCAACGGCCCCTCACGTCGCAACCGCTCCTCGAGCGTGACCCCGTCCACGAAGTCCATGACCAGGCATGGCGCATTGTCGAGCTCGAGGTACTCATGCACCCTGGCGATGTTCGGGTGTGTCAGCGTGCGATGAATGCGCGCTTCATTCCGAAATCGCTCGAGGCCCGTCTTGCCGACCGCCGAGGCACTGAGCACCTTGGCGGCCGCGATCTGTCCCGTCGTGCGGGGTCACCCCCCGTGCACCCCACCCCAGCCCCCCGCCCCCCTGAAGTCGCTCACCCGGTCCGGGCCGCTCGGCGGGGGCCGTTCGGAGCCGGCGGACATGGCGCAATCCTCTGGTCAGCGAGCCGTCGGATCGCCGATCTTCAGCAGTTCCATGCCATAGCGGATCGGGATCGAGAAAGAGATCTGCGCATCGGTGGTCTTGCCGGCAAAGTAGATGCCGATGACGTTGCCGAACGCGTCGAACATCGGGCCACCGCTGTTGCCACCACCCGTCGAGTTGATCGTCAGCTGGTACGTATCGCCACTCGGCGCGAACGTCATGAAGCCGTCACGCACCTCGGTGTCCGCCGCGCGGATGATCTTGCCCACGTTGCCCGTCGACAGCGTCGGCTCGGGCAGAATGCGCTGCTGGTTCTCACGGTTGAACATGTCGCGCGACTTGATCAGCGTGATCACCTCTTCCGACACGCCCGGATACCCCATCACCGTCACGGCGTCACCCTGCTTCGTGCGATCATACGTGTCCACCATGTTCACATACGAGAGCGTCTGCGGCGCATCGACCTTGATCAGGGCCACGTCGTGGCGTTGTGACGGACGGACGTTGGCCGCTTCGAACGGCGTGGGATCCTTCGGGAACCGCACATACAGGTACTCGACGCGTGCCTGGAAGTCACCGATGTCACCCTTCGGGCCGGCCTGCTTCGTTTCCGCCGGAATCCACTGCTGCGGCGGCCGCGTGAGCACCGGAGCACCCGACGCATCCACCATCAAGCCACCCGTGTTCGGGTCCAGCACCGGACCGACATCGTTCGGGTCGAAGCGATACCACGTCTGCCAGTTGTAGGCCACGTGGCGATTCGTCAGGATGAAGCCGTTCGACGTCACCACGAAACCCGAGCCGCGTGAGCTCACGCCGATCGCACGCCCTGAGTTCTGGTCGAGCGTGAGCGCGGGTTCGATGTCGCCCTGCACCTGCACGTACGCCGGAATGAAGCGACGACCGTTGTCGACGATCGGAAAGATTTTGCCACCCTTCGCCTTGTACGCGTTCTCGACCATGCGGTGATAGACCTGGCCGCCCGACCCGCGATAGGTCAGCTTCCAGCTGAAGTCTACCTGCACGACCGCCGACCCGTACTTCGCGGCAATCTCCGACGGCTGCAACTGCTTCGCGAGTTCGTTCGCGCGGCCAACGGACGCGCTCAGCGAGTCGAGGCCGCGACCCTGCGCAGCGCGCAGGCTGTCGGCGCGAGCCGAGTCGGCCGCATCCTGCGCACTCAGGCGCGACTTGTTGTACGCAATGCCGGCCGCGACTACCACCAGCAGTGCGCCCATACCCGCGAACATGTTGCGACGCGTCTGCTTGCGGGTGTCGCCGATCATCCGCTCCACCGTCGCCTTGCCGATCGCATTCGGTGGCGGCGCCGACGCCGACGCCCCAGCGAGCGCACCGGTCCCGCTGACCTTGGTCTCCGCCATTCCCTGCGCCGTTGCGCCGCCGGCGCCCGCTGAGCCCAGGCGCGTCGCCTTCACGTACATCGCGGGCAGCGGATCGATGTCGAACTGCATCTCCGGGCCGCCGGCACCAAGCTGGATCACATCGCCGGGTTGGAGCGGCATGTCGCCGACCACGCGCAGCTTGTTGAGGAACGTGCCGTTGCGGCTGTTCATGTCCGTCAACTTGAAGCGATACGCATCGGACGCATCACGCGAGATCTTCGCGTGCTGTCGACCCACGAGGTCGTCCTTGTCCGGATCGAAGCGAATGCCGGAATTGGGGTCGCGGCCGAGGATCAGCTCGGCGAACTGTTGCAGCGGGAACTCCTCGAGCTGGCTGGCTTTCGAGCCCTTGAGGTGGCGGAGAATGACGCGTTCCATGGGGATGTCTCCTGAGGGTGCCGTATGAGCGGCGCGCCGGAAACGTCCGGCGACGGGACCGGCCCACTCAGGCCGGCGTACTGCTCACCCTTACACGCGCAAGTCCTCGCCAAGTCGGCTCATCCCTCTCGCCGCGTCGTTCCGCTACCCCTTCAACCGCCAGCGTTCCGCCTCATCGGGACGCCGCATGCGGCGCATGAGGTCGCTCATACGCCGAGCCAGCAGCTTGGTCGGAAAGGCCTTCTCCCCCCGTGAGGCGACGAGCTGTTCATACGAACGCCGCATCAGACGCTCGGCTTCCTGTTCGCGACCCACGCGACTGAGGTGCGTCGCCCACGCGCCGTTCGTCGAGGCGTGCACCCAATGATCGGCCGGCAGGTACTTCTTGCGTACGGCGATTGCGCGTTGCAGCAACGAGTCTGCGGCCGCGTAATCGCCCAGGGAATCGCGCACCTGACCCAGCAAAGACAGGGCCTGCGCGGCGACCTGATTGGCCTCCGGCAACCCCGTTCCGATCTGGCGCACCACTTCGGCCGCGCCAGTGCCCGCGCCGGTCACGTCCCCTCGACCGTAGCGCAACTCGGCATCCAGGTACACGGACCGGAGATAGTTGGGGTGGGCAGCACCCACCACATCGCGCAGGACGGCGATCGATTCCTTGACCAACGAGTCGGCGAAGCCGTCGCGTCCCAGCTCGACGGCAATGGACGCCCGCGAACGCAGCAGATCGCCATAGATGACGGACGGGCCTTTCTGCGTTTGTCGATGGATCTGGATCGCTTCGCCGATCAACGTGTCGGCCTCGCGGTACTCCTCGCGATACTGATGCGACACGGCGAGCGAGTTGAGCGTGTACGGCAAATCGGCGCGGGTCGCCGAGTCTTTCGATTGGCGACGCAGGGTGATCGACTCCAGCGTCAGGGCCATCGACTCATCGAGGCGCCCCTGAGCGGACACGACACGTGCCAGGTGGTCGATCGACGTCGCGATCTCGCCATCGGACGCTCCGGGGACCTCGCGCTGCATCACCAGCATCTTGCGAACCAGTGCCTCGGCCTCGACCAATTCACCACGCTCTTCGGCCAACGCCGCCACCCACGAGAGCGAGAAGACCGTCCGCTGATTGCGTGGACCGAGATGCTTCAGCCGGAGGTCGAACGCCCGCTGCGCGTGCGGTGCGGCCGAATCGTAGAGCCCGAGTCCATAGTAGGTCTGCCCCAGTGTGTGTCGGATCTGGGCCTCGATTTCCGGATCGAGTGTCGTCGAGTCGATATCGCGGGCGGCCTGCGACAGCACCTGCGCCACCGTGACGTTCAATCCCTGCTCGCCGGGATCGACCGCGGCGAGCATGTTGGCCATGAACTCATTCACCTGCTCGGTCTTGGATCGCTCCAACTCCGCGCGCGTGGCCTGGCGTGACGTGGCCACGATGCCCCACACGAGCGTGGCGACCACAGCCGACGCGGCGACGACTTCGATTCGCCGACGGCGGAGGAACTTGCCGAGCCGATAGCCGATGCGGTCTCGCTGCGCCGCGACCGGCAAGCCTTCGAGATGACGCAGCAGATCGGCACTGAATGCCTCGGCGGAGCCGTAACGACGCTCGGGCTCCTTGCGGAGCGCCTGCAAGATGATCGCGTCGAGGTCTCCGCGAAGCTGGCCGTGCACCCGCGCGGCGCTTCGTTCACCAAACCTTATCGCATCGTCAGCGGTCACCAGCGTCGACGGCAGCGGTGGCACCTGCTCGCACACGATCCGCTGCAACTCCATGAACAATGCCCCATCCAGCGCAAAGGGACGGTGGCCTGACAGCAGTTCGCAGGCAATCACACCCAAGGCGTAGATGTCGGACGCCGGCGCCACGGGCAACCCGCGCAGTTGCTCGGGACTGGCATAGTCGGGTGTGAAGGCCATGAGGCCGCCTTGCGTCGCCGGCAGCTGCTCGCTGCCCTCACCCTCTCGCAGTAACCGCGCGATGCCGAAATCCAGCAGCTTGACGGTGCCGTCGGCCGTGACCAGGATGTTGCCCGGCTTGAGATCGCGATGCACGACCAGATTCTGGTGGGCATGCTGAACGGCCGCGCATACCTGTCGCAGCAATCGCACGCGCGCGGCAACCGACAGGGTTTGGCGATCGCAGTACAGCGTGATCGGCTCACCGTCCACGTACTCCATCACGAAGTACGGTTGCCCATCGGGCGTGACGCCGCCGTCGAGCAGTGCGGCGATGTTCCGGTGATTGAGATTGGCCAGGATCTGCCGCTCGTACCGGAAGCGGCGAATGGCCAGATCCCCTTCCATTCCGCGACGCAGGAACTTGATGGCGACGCGCTTGTGGTACTCATCGTCGGCGCGCGCGCCTTCGTAGACGGCGCCCATGCCCCCGTAGCCGATCAGCCGCGTGATCTCGTAGACCCCGATCCGTCGGCCGATGACGGCCCCATCATCTTCGTCGGGCACCGGCCGCGACAGGGCCGAAGCCAGAAGGGTGTCACCCGGACGGTCCCACGTGTCGCCGCCGCGATCGA
>CAZMGX010000034.1:0-22466 GCA_964565915.1 uncultured Gemmatimonas sp. | reverse complement strand
GGCCGCAGCGGCTAGTAGTCACCGGCAGCGTGACGTACGATCATGGTCGCCGACATCGACGACGACCAGCTAGTCGCTGCCAGTCCTCCGCGTCGGCGTGGGCGCGGCGGCGGGAGGGGCGAGGCTCGTGTGGCGCGGCTTCTGCGATCTCACGGGCACCAACCAGCGGAACCGCTTGGACGTCCGTGAGGAGCAGTGGCAAGCGCCACACGAGTCTCGCCTCTCCCGCCCCTCGACCCGCCCCTCGCGGTGGACAGGCCAGCTGACCCTCACCATGCTTAGCTGATGTCGACGAGCACCCTCCCCGCTGACGACCCGACCGCCGACGCGCTCACGCGCGCGGTCAACGGCGAGTTCGTACTCAAGCGCCAGATCGGTCGTGGTGGCATGGGTGTGGTCTATCTCGCACGCGACGAACACCTCCTGCGCGACGTCGCCATCAAGACGTTGCCGCCACATCTGGCGGGTGATGCGCAGGTGCGCAGTCGCTTCCTCCGAGAGGCCCGCACGGCCGCAGCGCTGTCGCACCCCAACATCGTCCCCATTTATTCGGCGGCCGAACGCGACGGGGTCGTGTACTTCTCGATGGGCTACGTGGACGGCGAATCGCTGGCCGAGCGGATTGCGCGCGGCGGACCATTGTCGCCCGACGATGTGGTCGCCCTGCTGGATCAGTTGGCGGCCGCATTGGGTGCGGCGCACGCGCGCGGCGTGGTGCATCGCGATGTGAAGGCCGAGAACGTGTTGCTGGACGCACAGACCGGCCGCGCGATGGTCACCGATTTCGGCATCGCGCGCGTCACGGAGATGCAGCCACTGACGGCGACGGGCACAGTGCTGGGCACCGTGCACTACATGAGTCCCGAGCAAGTGTCTGGCGACCCGCTCGATGGACGCAGTGACCTGTATTCGCTGGGCGTGCTGGCGTTCTTTGCGCTGACGGGTCGCTTTCCGTTCGAACGCAGCACCGCGTCGGCGGTCGTGATCGCGCATGTCAACGCACCGGCACCGCGCGTGTCGTCGCTGGTCAGCCACTGCCCGCCGGTGCTGGATGCATTGGTGGCCAAGTTGCTGTCCAAGTCACCGGGCGATCGGTATCCCGACGCGGACGCGCTACGCTCGGCGCTGCAATCGCCGGACTTTCACCGCCATCGCCTGCCCGAAGTGCGTGACGTGGGCGTGCCGGGCACCAATCGCAGCGAACCCGTGATCCTCACGAGTCGCGAGGCGGCCGAGGTCTGGTCGCGTGCCGCCGATCTTCAGGCCAACACGGGCGTGGTGTTGCCCCCACCGGTGTTCTCGCCACGTGGTGCGGAACCTCGCGTCACGCAGGGCTACGACGCGGCGTTGGTGAAGGCGTCCGCCGTAGAGGCGGGGATCGATGAAAAGTACGTGGCGCGTGCGATGATGGAGCGGCAGCAGGCGGTGGCTGTCGGCGATGCCACCCCGGCCGTCATCGAGCGCGGCGAGTTGATGGCGAAGCCGCCCAATTGGTTTCTCGGCGCGACGACCAAGCTGGAGTACAGCGCCGGGTTCGATGGGGAACTGAACGGCGATGCCTTCGAGGAGATCGCTGATGAGGTACGCAAGGCGCTGGGCGAGATGGTGACGGTCAGCGCGGTGGGACGCACGCTGACGGTGAACACCGGGATGACGTCGGCGCAACAAGGCGGATCGATGCGGCTCGTGCAGGTGCATGTTGCGTCACGAAACGGCAAGACCCACGTGCGGGTGTTCGAGAACCTGGGTCAGGTGGCCGGTGGCTTGTTCGCGGGCCTGGGCGTCGGCGGCGGCGTGGGCGTCGGTGTACTGGTGGCGGAGCTCGTGGGCAATGCAACCCACAGCGCGCCGATCATCATTGCGTCGCTGCTCGGAGTGCTCGGCGCCGGGTACGCGGCATCGCGCCTCCTGTATCAGCGCACGGTCAAGAAACGCGATGCGGAGCTGCGGTCGTTGTTGCAGCGGGTGGTACAGCGAGCGAGAGGGTAACGAAGCACGGCGCTGTCATCCACGATCGATGACCAGAGGGCGGTTATCCTCGCGGCCGCTCGTGTTTCCCGTGCACGCAACACCCGAGGCCGCCAGCTGCCGTCGAGCTTGCCTCTCTCCGCGCTGCCCGTATCTCTGACGATGCGGGCGCCCAATTGCCCGGTCCACCACCCACGAGCCGCGGAGGATCCCGTCTTCAACCCGACCGAGCCGGAGGTGCTGCTGTATGCGCCCGACAAGCATGGCAACATGAAGCTCGTCGCGGTCGAGTATATCGTCATCGACGTCGGTCAACCGCGACCCAGCTTCGGCGACTATCCGATGGACATTGGCGGCACGCCGGTGCCCGTGCCACACTGGTCGCTGCACGTCTGGGTGCACAAGGACAATCCGAACGGGGTCTTCGCGCCGTTCAATCCGACGGTGGCGTGCCCGACCTGACTGAACTGGTGATGCCGCGTTTGCGAGCGTAGAGTCATTGCCACCGCGATATAAGGATATTGGATATCAGATCTTCGACATCTGATATCTCATGTCCTTATATCGCCGTGGCAGCTTCTCTACTTCTGCCCCACCCAGCGAAATACCTCCCTGACACTCGGCCGCTTGCCGTACATCAGCAGCCCCACGCGATAGATCCGCGACGCCAGCCAGACGGCGCCGCACGCGCCCAGCGCGACCGACAGCAGCGCGATCGTGATCTCACTCGTCGGCACCGGCGCCACCGTCATGCGCAGCGGCATCACGATCGGTGCGCTGAAGGGCAGCATGCTCAGCACGCGAGACAGCGCACCATCGGGCTGCAGCAGGATGTTCTGCGCGAACATGATGCTGCTGACCAGCAGCAGCACCACGGGCATCTGCGCCTGCTGCGCTTCCTGCTCGCTGTTCACGGTGGCACCGACCGCGGCGAACAGGCCGGCGTAGAACATGAAGCCGAGCACGAAGAAACCGACCACCACCGCGCCCACACCCCAGGACATCTCGGGCATGGCCAGTGGTGCCGAGGCTGCACCGAACTTCGCCAGGATCGGCGTGCGGATCTTGTACATCGCGAAGCTCATGCCCAGCCACAGCAACATCTGCGTGAGACCAACGCCGCCGACGCCCAGCACCTTGCCGGCCAACAGTCGTGACGCGGGCAGGCTGGAGATGACCACCTCCGCCACACGCGACTGCTTTTCCTCCAGTACGCCGCGCAAGACGTTCAGGCCGTAGATGAAGATCGTCATGTACAGCAGCATCGCGACGGCGAGGCCGAAGAAGAAATTCAGCTGCCCGGAACCACCACGTCCCTGCTTGGTGAGTCGTTCGGTGGCGACGCTGACGTTCACATCCATCAGTGACTGGCCGACCTCGGGGTCGATGCCGAGCTTCTCCATGCGGATCGTCAGCACCTCGCGCTGGATCGCGCGCTCGAGCTTCTGCATGTCGAACAGGGCGGTGGTGTTGCTGCCGGCGTAGCGCGCCTTCCTGCCTGCCAGGGACGTCGAGTCGAGCACGAGATAGCCCTTCATGCGCTCGCCCTTCACCTCGGCTTCGGCGGAGGCTTCGGCGGCCACGATGCCGGCGGGTTCGACGGGTACGACGCGCGGGACCGCACCGCCGCCACCGCTGACGCCACCGACAAGTCTCGTGGCCACGCGTTCACCAAGTCCGGCGCCGGTCGCATCGATGATGATGATCTTCGAGGCATCCGCGGCGGTCTTGTTGCGGGCCGAGATCAGGGCCGGCAGGAACATCAGGGCCCCGAAGAGGATCGGCCCGAACAGGGTCGCGATCACGAACCAGCGGGAGCGCACGCGCTCGAGATACTCGCGGCGGATGACCGCCATCAGCTTACCCATGGCCGCTCATCCCCGCGTCGACATGTGTGGCACCGACCTTCTCGAGGAAGATGCGATGCAAGGAAGGGCGGACCAGTTCGAAGTGTTCGATGCGTGCGCCGGCGCCGACGAGGGCCGTCAAGACGTCGGGCGCCTTGGCCCCGTCGGCCAATTCCAATTCGAGGTACCGATTGGAGTCGTCGATGCGGGCGATGAGTCGCCTGTCCTGCAACACCGTGTCGACTTCGGCCGAGGACGCGCCGTCCAGCGACAGCGCGATCAACCGCGCCCCGTGGGCGTCTCGCACCGCGGCGACGCCGCCGTCCAGCACCTTCTCGCCATTCGCGATGATGCAGACCGAGTCGCACATGCGTTCGGCGTTGTCCATGATGTGGGTACTGAAGATCACCGTGCGCCCGCGCTTGCGGAGGTCGGTGACGGTGTCCTTCAGCGCCTGTGCGTTGATGGGGTCGAGACCGGAGAACGGTTCATCGAGAATGACGAGTTCCGGATCGTGCAGGAGGGAGCCGATGAACTGCACCTTCTGCTGCATGCCGCGGGAGAGTTCGTCGACCTTGGCGTTGCCCCAGTCTTCACCGCCGGCGGTCTTGAGGGACAGACGTTCGAGCCAGGCATCGATGCGGGTGTCGAGGTCCTTGCCGCCCAGTCCCTTCAGTTCGCCGAGGAACCGCAGGACTCGGCGTACCTGCATCTTCCGGTACAGCCCGCGTTCTTCGGGGAGGTAGCCGATGCGGTTGACGAGTGAGGTGTCGGTGTGTGGGACACCGAGGATCTGGATCGATCCTTCGTCCGGGGCGATGATGCCGAGCATCATGCGGATGGTGGTGGTCTTGCCGGCCCCGTTGGGGCCGAGTAATCCGTAGACCGCGCCCCGCGGGACGTTGAGTGACAGGGATCGGACCGCGACGTGGTGATCGTAGCGTTTGACGATGCCTTGTATATCGATGGCGGGAGATGACATCGCGGAAAGATGCCGAGGGACGCACGGTATGTGCAGCCGTGCGAGGGTGCGCGAGAGCACAAATGTGATGCGTGTCCGCAACAGCGGTGTGGCCCGGTTACAGCAATTTTCGTCGCACCAATTGCGGAAGTTTGCGAATCGTCGAGTCCGTCAGAGGGGGATTGGCAGGGCAGTTTCCGCTCTGGATCCGTTTCTGCGGTGGCCCGATTCTTGCCCGCTCACACTATGGATAGTTGCGCCCGGTTGGCACCCGGACGCGACCGAGTGCGAGCTTGTCTTGAGCGACCACCTCTCCATCAGCCAAACCAGGGTGATCAGCAAATGCGCAGTTTCTTGACCTCGGCACTCACCACGGCGACCCTCGCTCTCAGTCTGACGGCGGGCACGGTTGAAGCGCAGGCGTATCTGACGTCGAACCGACTCGGATACACCGGCACCATCACGCGCTACAACAGCTTCGTCGACGCCCTGTTCGGCTTCAACGCAGTCGCCGGCTCGCCGTTCATCGTGCCTCAGCGGGATCTGGGCATGTTCATGATCGACAACAACCAGGCGTTCTCAGGCGCCGGTTACCCGCCCAGCGCATTCGACTTCCTGACGTTCTGGTACTCCAAGGCTGATGGCTCGGCGCCGTCGAACACCAACCTCGGCTTCGTCCAGCTGAACGATGAAGACGGCGGATCGGTGATCGTTGCCGACGGCAAGTGGAATGACCCCGCGTTGACGTCGTTCACATATACGGCGACCGGTGGGGCCACCACGCCCGGATGCGGGCCCTACAACCCGACGATCGTCGAAGACTGCGCCCGCCTCTGGAATGCCGGCAGCCCCCTCGGCAGCGGGGAAACCACGACCGGCGCGTTCATCAATTATCAGTTCTCGCTGACCGTCGGTGGTCTGGCGCCGGCCACGTTCAACCCGATCACGGGTGTGTTCGAGTCGAATTCCGATCCGGCCACCGCGTCGGGCTTCTTCCGCGGCTTGTTTTACAACTACAGCCTCGATGATCCGACGTCGAACGGATTTTATGCCGTCGACCTGTCGATCAACATGAACTCGTGGGCGGCCGGCCAGGACCAGAACACGCTCGACGTACCGGCCATCGGCGGGTCGGTGTGGGGCGCCACGGCCGTGCCCGAGCCGGCGTCGTTCCTGCTGATCCCGGTCGGACTCGTCGGCCTGGCGTTTGCCGCGCGGCGTCGTCGCCTGAACTGAGTTCGCAAAGCGCCGACGAGTCGGCGCTTTGCGAGTTCGAGGGGTCAGCGGCCTTGAAAACTTTCAAGGACGCTGACCCCTTGAAACGTGAGGGACTTGGGACGAGGGACCGGGGACTCGGGACTTTGGCCCAACAAATGGACCGAGGGAGTGGGGACGCTGGACCGATGGACTTCGGTACAACACCGGGGACTGCGGACCTAGGACGTTGGACCAGCGACTGAGGACGCCCGTCAACACTCCGAGGTCCACGGTCGTGAGTCTCCGGTCCGAAGTCCCGCAGTGCTACCCTGGTCCAAACTCGCAACTCAAAACTCCCCCAGTCCATCTGTTTCGTAGTGTTTATTTCTCTGATGCCTGCACGGATCCGTCCTTGAGGGGTCTCTTCCTCTTCCTTCTCGCCACGTGCGTCATGGCGGTCGCTCACGCGCTCGTCCGTTTTGCGCACATCTCCCGCTTGCAGCGGCTGATGGCGCGAATCCCGACGGGGTGGGGCGTCCACGGTGCGGATCGCGACGCGGTCATCGCGGCCACGAGCCTCGCCGTCCGCCGCGCGCGACGGCTGTTCCCGGCCGATGTGAAATGCCTGGCGGCTGCCGCGACCTGCACGGGCCTGCTTCGTCTGCAGGACATGCCCGCACAATTGGTCATCGGCGTGCGCAAACAACCATTCGAAGCTCACGCGTGGACGGAGTTGGACGGCCAGGTCGTCAACGACGATGTCGCGGTCACCGCGACCTACGTGGCGATCACCACCGTCTGAAGAGACATGATGATTTCGTTATCGGATCGGGTCACCATCTCGAAAGACGTGATCTTCCAGGAGCTGAGTGGCGAAGCCGTGCTGCTCGACCTCGCGCGCGAGACCTATTTCGGTCTCGATCAGGTCGGCACCATGATCTGGCAGTCGCTCGATGCCGGTGGCGTACTGCAGTCGGCGCATGCGGCCATCCTTTCGCAGTACGACGTCGAGTCCGAGCGCCTCGAGCGTGACATCATCGAATTTGTGGGGCGCCTGGCCGAGGCGGGGCTGGTCGTCGTAGAGACGGTCAACGCGGAGCCGCAGGCGCTGCCGTGAGTGGCCCGTGAGTGGGATCGGCGGTCTGCTGCTCCTCGATGGCGCACCCGTCGATCCGGCAGACCTGCAGGCGATGGCCACGGTCCTCACGCGACGCGGTCCCGATGGCGCCGGAGTGCGGGTCCGCGATGCCGTCGGTCTCGTCCACACGCGGCTCGCAACGACCCCCGCTGATGCAACAGAGCAGCAGCCGTTGGCCCACGCAGCGACGGGCTGCCTCATCACCGCCGACGCTCGCCTCGACAATCGCGACGAACTGCTCGGGCTGCTGGGATGCCGCGATCGCGCGTCCGACCTGAGTGATGCGGCGCTGGTGCTGGAGGCGTACCTGCGGTGGGACGTCGATTGTGCGTCACGATTGCTGGGCGACTTCGCCTTCGCCATCTGGGACCCGCGTGTGCAGCGACTCTTCGCCGCCCGTGACCACTTCGGACTCCGCCCGCTGTACTACCACTACGCGGCGCAGCGGCTGTTGGCCCTCGCGTCCGAACCCAAGGCCATCCTCGTACTGGATCAGGTTCCGTATCGCATCAACGACGGGCGCGTGGCCGACTATCTGGTCGCGGACCTCGAGGGAATCGATCAGACCAGTACGTTCTTCGAGCAGGTGGTCAGACTGCCACCCGCGCATGTGCTGCTCGTCGATCGAGGTGGCCTCACGGTGCGGCGGTATTGGTCGCTGACGCCGGGGCCGCTGCTGCAATTGTCATCCGACGCCGAGTATGCGGAAGCATTCCTCGACGTGTTCGGACACGCGGTGCGCGATCGACTGCGAACGACGGGTCCCGTCGGCTCCATGTTGAGTGGCGGGATGGACTCGGGATCGGTCGTTGCCGTCGCGAGCGAACAGCTGGCCGCCGCGGGTCGACCGGCGCTGCAATCGTTTTCGGCCACTGCACCGTCGCCACAATCGGCGCAGTGTGTGGAGACGCAGGCGATTTACGCCGCGATGCAGATGTCGCACCTGAACGCCCGCGAGCTGCACTATGGACAATTGGGAGAGTATCAGGACGACCTGGAGCGGTTGCATGGTGCGTTGGACGAGCCGTTCGACGGCGGGATGCTCATCCCGCGGCTCATGTACCTCATGGCCCAACGGGCCGGTGTGAACGTCGTGCTCGACGGGGCGACGGGCGACGTCGTCCTCGGCGAAGCCACCCATCTCGCGCGGCTCGTCCGTTCCCTGCGGTGGGGCCGGGCCATTCGCGAAGCCCGCGGCCAGGCGCGGTTCTGGCGGGGGGGCTATCCGGCGTGGCAGGAGTTGTACTACGCGGCCCGGTCGGCGGCGACCACCGACTGGATGCGCACGAAGCGCGCGCAGGTGACGCGTGATCGACGAGCGGCGCAGCGTGCGGCGCACGCGCTGCAACACACCTTCATTGGTCGCGAGTTGGCCGAACGCGTGCAACTGTCCGGACGGTTCCGTGACTCCGATCACGGCGCCATGACAAGGGCGCGAGGATCATACGGGCTGGACTGTGCACGGGCACTACTGGACCCGCTGGTGACCGTGGGCCGAGAACGGTACGGCCGAGTGGCGTCGGCGTTGGGCATCGAAGCACGTGACCCGTTTCTGGATGTTCGGGTGGTGGATCTGGCCCTCCGGCTTCCCGGTTCGCAGAAACTGCGGGATGGGTGGCCCAAGTTCGTTTTGCGCTCGGCGATGGCCGGCAAACTGCCGGACGCGGTCCGTTGGCGTCGCGGAAAAGAGCACCTCGGCTGGGACTTCACCCGCGCCTTGATGAATGGCACAACCGCCGTCCTGCGCGAGCGACTCGACACCAATCTCCACGCGTTGGCGCCATTCGTGAACATGGATGCGCTGATACAGGCTCGTGATGCGTATTTCATTCGCGGTGAGCTTGCGCACGCCGAACATCTCAATGAAGTTTCGCTCTTGGGAGAGTGGCTGCGGAGCAATGCAGATCGTCCGAGGGTGCGCTCGACACCTGACTCGACACTTGGATCGCTCGTCAACACCGCATGGGGAATGGATTCATGACAGACCACACCGAGTCGTCGGCGTCAGCGCACAGTCCGAAGACGTTGCGCGTGTATCAGGCTCCGCAGCTGGTCGTGTACGGCGCCGTGCGCGAGCTGACCGCGGCCGGGTCGTCCGGTGTGCAGGAAGGCATGATGGCGACGAGTTTGATGAAGCAGCGCGTCTAGCGCCGCGAGGCGCCGGCGCGGCAATGATCGGTGAACATTGGTATTCCTATGCAGGGCTGACGCTTTCCAGCGTCGTTGAATTGCCGGAGTTGCCTCCCGTGGCGCTCCACGAGCAGCAAGCCGCAGACTGGTCGTTTCGCGTCACCGCCGCGCCGACACAGCTGACACATCAGTCTTCAACCCTCGACTCGCCGCCGACGGCCGACGCCGCACCCTCAGAGATGGTGGTGCAGACGGTGGCCGATGGACTCGTGCTCCGCTTCGTCGGCGTCGCTGAATTTTTCATAGACCGCGAAGGCCGGCAGATTCGCGCCAGCGCGCCGGCGACGGTCGAACACGCCACGTTGCGTCACCTGCTGCTGGATCAGGTGCTGCCGCGCGCCCTCGCACACCGGGATCGGCTGATCGTGCATGGCGCCTCCGTTGCGGTGGGCGACCGCGTCATCTGCTTCATTGGTGAGACAGGACAAGGCAAGTCAACCTTGGCCGCCAGCTTTCACGAGGCCGGTCACGCGCTGCTGTCCGACGACGCCATCATGTTGACCTCGGACTCCGGCACCACGCTGGCCGCCCCCCTCTATCCTGCGCTGAGGCTCTGGCCAGAGTCGGTAGACGGGCTCTTCGAGGTGCCGCCGGCGACCACGCCGATGACGCAGTACTCCGCGAAGTACCGTGTCGAACTCGCGACGCCGGCAACGGATGTAACTCCTCGCTCCCTCGGCGCGATCTTCGTGCTCGAAGACTCGCTCGGGGAGATCGATACCGAGGCCGGACCGTCACTGTCGCCCTATTCGCCACGGGATGCCTGCATGGCGATCATCGCGAACTCGTTCCAGTTGGACCCGGCGGACCCACAGCGCGCCGCCCGTTTGCTACAACGCGCCGGCGACGTGGCGCAGCGTGTACCCGTGTATGCCTTGCACTACACCCGCTCCTTCGAACACCTCGCGCAGGTGCGAAAGGCGGTCCTGATGGCGTGCAACTGGTCCTGATCCGGAATCGCCCATGTACAGTGTCCAGGACTACGGCAGCATGCTGGATGATCGGAATCGTATGCGCGCCTACGAGGCTGCGCTGCGACAGTCGATCACGCCGGGCTGTTCGGTGCTGGACATCGGCACCGGCATCGGGGTCATGGCCATACTCGCCTGCCAGTACGGTGCCTCACGCGTGGTGGCCATCGAGCCGAACGACGCCATCCTCGTCGCCAGACAGCTGGCCGCCGACAACGGCTACGCCGACCGCATCGAGTTCATCAAGGGGCTGTCGACCGACGTGACGTTTGCCGAGAGGTTCGATGTGATCGTGTCCGACCTGCGCGGGGTGACGCCGCTGTACGGGCACCACATCAACGCCTTGAACGACGCGCGTTCCCGGCATCTCGCTCCTGGTGGGGTCCTGATTCCGCAGCGGGACCGGATCAGGGCGGCCGTGGTCGAATCGGCCGACGCATACGCCTTCCACGCCGCCCCATGGGCCGAGCTCGCGGGTTTGGAGCCGCATGCTTACACGAACGTCGTCACCAACGAGTGGCGCCGCACCGGATTCACCGCAGCGCAACTGCTGACGTCCGCTCAGCTCTGGTGTGAGCTGGACTACCGGTCCGATCGCGAATCCAACGTGACGGGGTCGCTCTCATTCACCGTGGATCGGGGTGGGACGGCCCACGGAATCGGGGTCTGGTTTGACGCGGTATTGACAGACGGGGTCGAGTTTTCGAATGCTCCCGATCGTCCCGAAATGGTGTACGGCCGGGCGTTCTTTCCACTCGGCGCGCCGGTGGTGGTGGCCGAGGGCGACACGATCGATGTGGACCTGCGCGCTCACCTGGTCGAAGATGACTACATCTGGGTCTGGAATACCCGGATCGCGCGGGGCGGGGGACGCGAACTCGTCGCGCGATTCAACCAGAGTTCGAGTCGCAGCAAGCCGATCGATCTTCAAGCACTGAAGAAAGCGGCCGACACCCACGTGCCGCATTTGGGACGTGATGGGGAGGTTGCGCAATTCGTGTTGGCCGGAATGAACGGGGATCGCACCGTGCGCGACCTGGCACTGGCCGTCCAAGAACGTTTCCCCGACCGTTTTCGCTCGGCAAAGGAGGCCCTGAAGCGGGTCGCCGAGCTGTCGCGCACCTTCAGCATGTAAGGGTGGGATCCGTGGCCTGGTTCAGTCGCGAGCTTTTGCGGGACAACAGCCTGCCGTGGATAGCGGTGCGTACCCGCGCGCGCAGTGAGAAACGCGTGGCCGCCGTGCTGAGCAATTGGGGAATGGAATGCTGGGCCGCCACGTCAGCCTTGCAGCGTCAGTGGAGCGATCGCAAGAAGATCGTGCACTGGCCGCTGTTTCCGGGCTATGTGTTCGCGCGCGTTCCCGCCGATGGCTGGTATCCGCTGCTGGACGTACAGGGCGTGCAGACTGTGGTCAAGGTGGGACGCCGTGCGGCCGAGATCGATCCCGAAACGTTGCAGAACGTGCGCGATTTTTCGCTTGGATTGGAGCGCGCGGAGGCCGAGCCGGAGTACATTCCGTGGTTTGAACCGGGCGATCTGGCGGTGGTGGTGGACGGTCCGTTCGCGGGGGTGCGCGCCGCGGTGGTGCGAACGGACGGCCGCATGAAGGTGTCGTTGGGGATGACGCTGCTGGGGCAGGGGGTCTCGGTCACGATGCCCGTCACGAACCTGGTTCACGTACCGACCTGATGATGCGCGCCGCAGCGGTTGCGGCGCCGTCGGGTCGAAGGCCAATTCAGTCAGCGCCGCGCTCGTTTCCAGACGTCATGGGACTGAGACGGCGAAGCATTGCCAACCACCAGCCTGCGGAGTCGTGTTCGTTTCATGTTGAGGCAAGCGTTTCGTCGCTGGTCGCTGCAGCGTCGCCTCGATCGGCGGCTTCCGGAACTGGGCGAGGTGCATCGGATCGTGGTGTTGTGCACCGCGAATCGCGTACGCTCGCCGTTCGCCGAGCTCTATCTCGCGCGCCGTGCACCCCATGGGGTCCACGTGATGTCGCGCGGCGTCATCGACGGCGGGCCGCAGTGTCCCGGCGAAGCCATCGAAGCGGCGGCGATGCATGGCCTCGATCTGTCACGCCATCGTGCGCGCACCGTCGCCGTGCAGGAACTGCTGCAGGCCGACCTCGTGCTGACGATGGAACTCCGCATGGCGCACGAACTCTCCGTGCTGTACCCCGCAATCGAACGCAACATCGTCCCCCTCGGCTACTTCGACGAAGCACGCCGCATGAACGACATCGCTGATCCCTACATGTTGCCACGGGCCGAGTACGTGCTGGCCTACGATATCATTGCGCGCTGCTGCGACGGATTGCTGCATCGCCTGACCGAAAGCCGCTCACTGGTTGGCGCACATTGAACTCCGTGAAATCGAACGCAGGTTCCATTGCGACGTCGACGGCACTGCTGGCTGCGTTGCTGCTGGCCGTGGGAGTCCCGTCGTCGTTGCCCGCGCAATCCGCTTCACAAACGGTATCGCAGGTATCGGCCGCGGACGTCCCCGCGGCGTCGCGGGCGCTGCGTCCGGGTGACGGCCTGCGCGTGCGCATTTTCCGCGAGCCCGAACTGAGCGGCGAGTTTCTGGTCGACGAGCGCGGCATCGTGGTGCTGCCCAAGCTCGGCGAGTGGAGCATGAGCGGCGTGTCGGCCGATTCGGTGCGGCCGCGGCTGCTCACGGCGTACAAGAAGTATCTCACGACCGATGCCATCGAGATCACGCCGTTCCGTCGTGTGGCGGTGACGGGTGCCGTCCTCAAGCCGGGCCTGTATCCGATCGATCCGTCGATGAGTGTCGGCGACGCGATCATTCTGGCCGGCGGCGTCGCGCCGCACGGCAAGCGTAACGCGATCGAACTGCGACTGGCCAGCGCCGAGTCGGGTGTGATGATTGCCGGCGAGCGCCGCCTGTGGGACTCGGGCGCCGGTGGTATTCGGCAGCTGTATGTCCCCGAGCAATCGTGGATCCGGCGGAACATGCTCACGACCGTTTCGCTCTCACTGTCACTCGTGACGGCGGCGGCAGTGTTGCTCAGAGCGAACTAACTACGACACAAATGGACCGGGGGACCAACAGGAGTCTTGAGTTGGGACCAAGGTAGACCTGCGGGACCTGTGACCTCGGACCTGAGACCGAGGACCGGCGAGTGTCGACCGCCGGTCCTCGGTCCACGGTCTACGGTCCACGGTCTACGGTCCACGGTCCCGAGTCGGAAGTCCGAGGTGCAGTTGTACCGAAGTCCAAAGTCAGAACTCCTGTTGGTCCCCCAGTCCATCAGTTGGGCCAAAGTCCAAAGTCCCAGGTCCCCAGTCCAAAGTCCCACAAGCAGTAACCAATGAGCCAACTCCCCCCGTTCTTGTCTCCCGACAACGACCCGCCGCGAAAAACGCCCGTCGTGCGTTCGCCCGACGGTCTTCAGTCGCGCCCGTCTCCGCACGTCGTCCTCCCGTCGTATGTCGCCGGCGGCAGCGGCACGATGCCCGCCGCCGCGACCGACGATCTCACCGTCGCGAACATTCTGCGCATGGTGCTGCGCCGGTGGACCGTCGCGGTCCCCGTGTTCGTGGCCGTGCTGGCCGTGACGTGGTGGCGCTACTCGCTGGAAACGCCGACGTATCAGGCGTCCACGACCATTCGCATCGACAAGTCGAAGGAAGCCATCCCCGGCATGTCGAGCAGCGCCTCGATGGGCTGGACGTCGCCGTACGAACTGAGCACCGAGATGCAGGTGCTGCAGTCGCGCGCGATTGCCGAAGAAGTGGCGGCGCGCACCGACTACGCGTTGCGCATGACCCTACCGCGCATGGCCCGTTCGGCGATCGTCGATTCCGTGGCGTTCGCCGATTCGGCGCGTCGCGGGTCGTATGTGTTGAAGCGCACCGACGGTGCGTCGCTCATGCTCTCCGGCCCCAGTGGCACGTCCGTACCGGCCAAGGTGGGTGAGTGGGTCGTGGCGGACGGCCTGCGTCTGCTGCTGAAGCCGACGGCGCTCGAGCACGAAGAGATGCACTTCGACCTGATCGACAAGGAGTCGGCAGCGTCCGGGGTGCGCGGATCGTTGAACGTGTCACAGCCGGTGCGTGATGCCGAGATCCTGCGCCTGACCGTGCGCGACGGTGACCCGAAGGTCGCGGCGCGCGTGGCCGATGCCGTTGCCGAAGTGTTCACCGCCAGCCAGACGCGCCGTCGACAGGCCGGTGGTCGTACCACGGTGTCGTTCATTCGCGCGCAGTTGGACACGCTCGACCGACAGTTGATCGAGGCCGAGATCAAACTGCGCGATTGGCGCGCGAGGCAGAAGGTCGTCGTGCCCGGCGCCGAAGCCGGGAACGCGGTGGCACAACGTGCGGCGTACGAAGAGCGCGTGAACGAGCGGCGACAGGAGCTGGCGAACATCGAAGTGCTGCTGGCCACGGCGCCCGGAGCGGCGACGGCCAACAACGAGCAGGCGCGCATTCAGAAGGGCTTCCGCACCGTACTCAGCTCACCGGTGATGAAGGGCACCGCGGCCGGCAATTCGATTTTGTCCACCTTGCTGGAGCTCGAGTCGAAGCGCGCGGAACTCAAGCTGCGTCGCACCGATGAAGACAGTGAAGTCCAGGTGCTGGACAAGACCATCGCCGACTACGAGCGCCAGGGACAGCTCTTCGTCGGCAGTTACGTGTCGGCGCTGCGCACGGAGATCGGCGGCTATGAATCGGCGTTGGGGCGCGTCGGTTCTCGACTGGAGCGCTTTCCGGGGCAGGAGCTCGAGCTGACCACGCTGCAGCGAAACGCCGAAGTGCTGGCCACGCTGCAGGGTACGCTGCGTACGCGTCTCAAGGAATCCGAGATCACGAACGCGTCCAACGAGGCCAACGTCGAGATCCTCGACCGGGCCGTGGCACCCGGTGGTCCGGTATCACCGGTGTTGTCGCGGTATGTCGCTGTTGGTGGTGTCGCGGCCGTGTTGCTGGCGCTGCTGGCCGCGGTGCTGCGCGACAAGATGGACCGCACCATCCACACCCGCGAAGACATCGAGCGTGCGACCGGTGCGCCGTTGATCGGGCTGATCCCGGCGTTCTCGACTGGACGCAGTGCGGTGGAACGTTTGAAAGGACGCCGCAAGCTGGCGCGTGGTGCCGCCTCGGCCAGGACGGCGTCGTCGAAAGCCACCGCGCGTGCGTCGGCAACCGCGATCGAGCCCACCCCGCTGTCTCCCGCCTCGGTGTTTGCGGGTCCGTATGCACGTCCGGCCATCCCCGTCTCAGGAGAGAACCTGATCGCGATCAACGCGCCGCGGCACGTGGCGGCCGAAGCGTATCGCATGCTGCGTACGAATCTGCGGTTTGCACCGGCGGAGCAGTCGCGTCAGGTGCTGACCATCAGCTCGCCCAGCCCGGGCGACGGCAAGTCGACGACGGCCCTGAACTTTGCGGCGACGTTGGCCGTGCAGGGCAAGCGGATCCTGCTGATCGACGGCGACATGCGGCGCGGCACGCAGCACAAGCTGCTTGGCCTCTCGCGGACGCCCGGGTTGAGTGATGTGTTGATCGGACAGCTGCGTGGTGAACAGGCCATGCGCACGGTGCAGTTGGCCGACGGCGTGACGATGGATTTCATCGCCTGCGGCAACGCGCCGCCGAATCCGGCAGAACTGTTGGGTGGCAGCAGTGCGGCCAGCCTGTACGCATGGGCGAAGGCCAACTACGACACCGTCATCGTCGACACACCGCCCGTGAACATGTTTGCCGACGGGCTGCTGCTGGCGACGGCCAGTGATGCGCTGATCCTGATCGGCCGCGCGGGCAAGAGCTTCCGCGACGAGTTGACGATGGCCGCCGAGCAGTTGCGCAACGTGAACGTGCCACTGGCCGGCGTGGTGCTGAACGACTTCGACGTGAAGCGCGACAATCGGTTCGGCAGCGCGTACTACCAGTACGACCGGTACTACCACAAGTACTACGCGTCGTACATGCAGCCCGACGAATCCGGCACCGCCGCCTGAGTTCACGTCTCACGTTGCGCGTCATCACGTCCTGAGCAGCGATCTCGACATGTGCGGGATCAACGGCATTTTTGCGTACAACTCGGCGGCAGGAGCACCGGCCGAGCAGGAACTGGTCGCCACGCGGGACTACATGCGGACCCGTGGTCCGGATGGAGATGGAGTCTGGTGGGATGCGCAGCAACGTGTGGCCGTCGGTCATCGCCGGCTGGCGATCCTCGATTTGTCCGAGCGAGCCGCGCAGCCGATGCTGAATGAGTCGGGCACCCTCGCCGTCACGTTCAACGGCGAGATCTACAACTACCCGACGTTGCGCGCGGAACTCGAGTTGTCGGGAGTGCACTTTCGTACGACGTCGGACACCGAAGTGCTGCTGCACCTGTATGAGCGTGATGGCGAGGCGATGGTGCACCGGCTGCGTGGCATGTTCGCCTTCGCCATCTGGGATGGGCGCGCGAACGCGCTGTTTCTCGCTCGTGATCCCTACGGCATCAAGCCGCTGTATGTCGCCGACGACGGATGGCATTTCCGGTTTGCGAGCCAGGTGAAGGCGCTGCTGGCTGGTGGTCGTGTCAGTCACGATCCCGAACCGGCCGGCATCGTGGGTTTTCATCTGTGGGGGTCGGTGCCCGAGCCGTTCACGTTGTATCGGGACGTGCGCGCGCTACCCGCGGGACACACGCAGTGGATAGACAATGCCGGGCCGCGGGGACCAAAGCCGTATGCATCGATCGCGGCGGTGTTGGCCAAGGCCGCGCGGCAGTCGGCAGCAGGCGCTGAGGTCGAGGCACACGTGCGCGCAGCGACGCAGGAGAGTGTTGCCGCGCACCTGCTGGCCGATGTCGAGGTTGGTGTGTTTCTGTCGGCCGGGATCGATTCGGGCGTGTTGCTGGGGTTGATGCGGGATGCCGGACAGCAGAAGATCCGCGCCATCACGCTGGCCTTCGATGAGTTCAAGGGGTCGCCTGAAGACGAGGCCCCGCTGGCCGCGCAGATGGCGGCGTTGTACGGTGCGGAGCATGTCGTGCGACGCGTGGATGAGGCGGAGTTCCTGCAGGACCTGCCGCAGATTCTCGCGGCGATGGATCAACCGTCGATCGACGGCATCAACACGTGGTTCGTTTCCAAGGCGGCTGCCGAAGCGGGGCTCAAGGTCGCGCTGTCGGGGTTGGGTGGCGACGAACTGTTCGGCGGATATCCCAGCTTTCGCGACGTCCCGCGCTGGCATCGCTGGATGCGTGTGCCCGGCGCCGTGCCCGGTCTCGGTCGGGCGTTCCGACACACGGCCCGCACGCTGAACCTGTTTGCCGGCGCGCCACAGGCACTGGGTATGGCCGAGTATGGCGGCACCATCGCCGGTGCGTATTTCCTGCGTCGCGGGCTGTTCCTGCCGTTCGAGCTCGAGACGCAACTCGATCCGACGCTGCTGCGTGAAGGCATTCGGCGGTTGCGCAACATCGAACGGGTCACGCGGGCCATGACGCCGGACTCCGGTGATGACCAGACCCGCGTCACCGCGCTCGAATCCAGTTGGTACATGCGCCATCAGCTGCTGCGTGATGCGGACTGGGCGGGTATGGCGCACAGCCTCGAGATTCGCACGCCGCTGGTCGACTTCACGCTGCTGCAGCAGGTGGCGCCGTATCTGGCGCAGCTGCGCGGGAAGCAGGGCAAGGCGGCGTTGGCCAAGGCCCCGCGCACGCCGTTGCCCGACCTGTTAGTGCAGCGGGCGAAGACAGGCTTCACCATCCCGACGGCCCGTTGGGCCCGCCGTTCGCCGGTCAGCACGACGGCCACAACCCCCGGTGGCGACTCGCGCAGCTGGGGCAAGAACGTGTTTGCGCAGTTCGTTGTCTGACGGCCATCGGTTGTTGTGCCTGGTGACCGATGCGTTTGGCGGGTACGGGGGCATCGCGCAGTACAACCGGGACCTGATCGGGGCCCTGGCCACGGTTCCCCGAATGGCTCGTGTCCAGGTGCTGCCGCGGCTGGCCCCGGGTGAACTGGAAGTGCTGCCCCACGGGGTGGAGCAGGCGTTGCCGGTGTCGGGCCGCGTTCGTTATGCGGCGTCGGCGTTGCGGGCCGCCCGTCGGCTGCGTCCATCGGTGGTCTTCAACGGGCATCTCTACCATGGCCCGCTGGCGCTGCGGGTGGCGCGGATGATCGGGGCCAAGCTCGTCAGTCAGTTGCACGGCACGGAGATCTGGCCAGAGCTGCGGCCGCATCACCGCGAGGCGCTGGAGCAGTCGGACCTCATCTTGGCCGTGAGCCGGGACACTCGGGCCCGGGTGTTGGCGAAAACGCGGGTCGACCCCGAGCGGGTCGTGGTGCTGAACAACACCGTCGGCCGAGATTTTTCGCCGGGAGACCGGGAGGCCGCGCGCGCGAAATTCGGGTTGGCGGGCGAGTTTGTGGTGCTGACCGTCGCCCGGCTGGATGCGCGGGAAGGGTACAAGGGGCATGATCGGATCATCCCCCTGGTGGCCCGCCTGCGGCAGGACGGGATGGACGTGCGGTACCTGGTGTGCGGGATCGGCGACGACCAGCCGAGACTTGAAGGGCTGGCAGCGCGTCATGGGATCAGCGAGTACGTAAGGTTCCTCGGGAAGGTGCCGCGGTGTGATCTTCCGGATCTGTACCGGGCGGCCGATCTGTTTGCCCTGCCGTCTCGCGGGGAAGGGTTCGGGATCGCCTTTCTCGAGGCGATGGCGAGTGGGACCCCGGCGATCGGGTTGGCCGTTGGCGGGGCACCCGATGCCCTGGGGGACGGCGCGCTGGGGCTGTGTGTGGCGGATGGGGACTTTGAACCGTCTTTTGAGCGGGCCGTGCGCGGCGTGCGTGGCGAACCCGATGGGTTGTGGCGTGCAGTGCAGGCGCGTTTTGGTGGCGACCAGTTTCGTGAACGCGCGGTGAGAATCTTCCAGCAACTGGACCAGGCATAGCGTGAAGTCGTATTTGTCGTTCTACTGGGGAGTGTTTCCGCCGCGTGATCGGCGGCGGCTGATCCTCGTGCTGGTCATGGCGCTTGTCGCCGCCGTCTTCGAGACGGTGGGCGTGGCGTCGATCGTGCCGTTCATGGGCATGGTGCTGGACAACACGATGGTGCAGCGGACGCCGATCTTGCAGAGCATCGTGCAGCTCTTCGGCGCAGAGACGCCGGAGCAGCAGTTGCGGGTGATGGGATTGCTCACGCTGCTCGCGATCATCCTCGGCAACGCGACCTCCGCCTTCTCGTTGTATTGCCAGCAGCGCTTTGTGGCGCGGGCACGCCGCCAGTTGTCGACCGAGCTGTTCTCGGCCTACATGACCAGCCCGTACGCGTTTCATGTGCGGCGTGATACGCCGGCGCTGCTCAAGGTCATCTACGAAGACCTCGAGTCGACGATCAACGTGATCGGTCAGGCGCTGATCCTGTTGTCGCGCTGCCTGATTCTGGTGGCGCTGACCACGTTGCTGATCGTGCGGAATCCGCTCATCGCGCTGGCCACGATCGTGCTGCTGGGTGGCAGCTACGTCATCGCGTATCGGTTGTCTCGGCGTCGCCAGCGGGTGCTCGGTGAGAACATCTCGCAGGCGTACGACGAACGTGGCCGCATGGCGCAGGAAGGGCTGTCGGGCATCAAGGAACTGATCATCCTGGGCCGCACCGGTGAGTCGGTGCGCCGCTTCAAGGAGGCGATGGGGATCATCGCCGATGCGTCCGCAGAAAGTGGCACGGCGGCGGCCATGCCGCGGTACTTTCTGGAATCGATTGCGTATGGCGGCCTGGTGATCGTGACGCTGATGATGATCAGCCGCGAAGGTGGCGTCACCAGCACGATCCCGACGCTGTCGCTGTTCGCCTTTACGGCGTATCGCCTGATGCCCTCGCTGCAGCAGTTGTTTCAAGCTGCGCTGACCATCCGCTTTTCGCAGGCGGCCATGGATGCCACGATCGCCGAGTGGCCGCAGGTGAAGCATCTGGCGGCTCCCGCGGCGACGCGAGTGGCACGAGCCGCGGTCGGGGTGCCCCATGCTCCGCCGCCGACGGTTGCGTTGCACGATGTCAGCTTTGCGTATGAGGGCGCAGGCCGGCAGGCGCTGCAGCATGTGTCTCTGGAGATCAAGCCAGGTGAGAGCATCGGCATCGTGGGGCGGACCGGGTCTGGCAAGACGACGCTGATCGACGTGGTGCTCGGCTTGTATCCACCGGCCGAGGGGTATCTCTCGGTGGATGGCAAGCGGTTGACGGGTGAGGCAATCGGCGAGTTCCAGCGTCGCATCGGGTATGTGCCGCAGCAGGTCTTCCTGGCCAATGCCACGATTGCCGAGAACATTGCGTTCGGGGTGCCGCCCGAAGAGATCGACCATGAGGCGGTGAAGCATGCGGCGGTGCTGGCGCAGGCCGAGGAGTTCATTGGCAAGCTGCCAGACAAGTTCGAATCGGTAGTGGGCGAGCGCGGCGTGCGCTTGTCCGGCGGTCAGCGACAGCGCCTGGGTATTGCACGGGCGCTGTATCACCAGCCGTCGATTCTCGTGTTCGACGAAGCCACCAGTGCGTTGGACGGGTTGACGGAGTCGGCGCTGATGAAGGCCATCCGCCAACTGGCGGGCGAGCACACGGTGATCCTGATTGCGCACCGTTTGAAGACGGTGGAGGCGTGTGATCGCATCGTGATGATGGACGCCGGCCGGGTGTTGGGCATCGGCTCGTGGGAGGATTTGCTCACGACGAACCGCGACTTCGCGAACCTGGTGGGTGGGCCGGCAGTGGGCGCGGTCGCCTGAGGGCTTTGCGCATTGCGCTGACGGCGGACCCGGAGTTGCCGGTGCCGCCGCGGTTGTACGGGGGCATTGAACGGATCATCGACCTGCTGGCGCAGGAACTGGTGGCACGGGGACACGAGGTCAGTCTCTTTGCACATCGCGATTCGCACTCGGCGGGTGCATTGCACGCGTGGCCCGGTCAGTCGAGTACCAGAAAGCTCGACACCGTCCGCAACATGGCGCTGCTGGCCAAGCAGGTGGCCGGCGGCCGCTTCGACCTGATTCATTCGTTCTCGCGGCTGGCGTACCTGCTGCCGTTGCTGCCGCTGCGTGTGCCCAAGCTGATGACCTATCAGCGGGAAGTGTCGCCGCGCTCGGTGCAACTGGGCACGCAGCTTTCTCGCGGGTCGCTGTGGTTTTCGGCGATCAGTCGCTCGATGATGCGAGGCGTCGATACCATCGGCACCTGGCGGATGATTCCGAATGGTGTCTCGCTCGATCGGTATGACTTTGTGCGCGAGGTCGCACCGGATGCGCCGCTGGTGTTTTTGGGGCGGATTGAAGAGATCAAGGGGCCGCACCTGGCGATCGAGATTGCGCGGCGCAGTGGGCGCCGTCTGGTGATCGCGGGCAATGTGCCGGCCGCGCACGAGGGCTGGGCGCAGGAGCACGTGCTGCGCCATGTGGATGGTGCGCAGGTCACATACGTTGGCCCCGTGGATGATGCGGCCAAGAACGTGTTGCTGGGTCGTGCGAAAGCGTTTCTGATGCCCATCCTGTGGGAAGAGCCGTTCGGCATCGTGATGGCAGAGGCGCTGGCGTGCGGTACGCCCGTCTTGGCGTTGGCACGTGGAGCCGCGCCCGAGGTGGTTGAGCACGGCGTGAGCGGGTTTGTCGAGCAGACGGTGGACGGTCTGGTGTCTGCCGTCGCACGAATCACCCAGTTGGACCGCGCGCGCTGCCGGCAGCGCGTCGAGCACCACTACTCGGCCCAGGCCAACACCGACGCCTATGAACGGGTGTACGCGGAGATGCTGCAGGCCCCCGGTACCCCTCACCTGCATCCGACCGCCGCATAACGTTGCGGATTCTTGTCGTCAGTCCGCGGTTCGCGCCGTCCAACGCCGCAGACTCGCATCGTATTCGGCTGCTGTTGCCGCACTTTCTAGACGCCGGTGTCGAGGCGGAAGTGCTGGCGGTGGATGCGCGCGACGTGGGTGGCCCGGTCGATCCGTGGCTCGAGGCCCGCTTGCCATCTAACGTCCCCATCCATCGTGTGAGAGCGTGGCCGTTGCGAGGATGGGGCATGGGAGGGCTTGCACAGCGCGCGCTGGTGCCGTTGCTGCGCCGTGGCTCGAGTCTTCTGGCCGAGCGCTCGTTCGACCTGGTGTTCTTTTCGACAACGGAGTTTCTGCTGCATGTACTGGGTCCGGTGTGGAAGTCGCGACACGGGGTACCATTC
>CAZMGX010000033.1:0-22818 GCA_964565915.1 uncultured Gemmatimonas sp. | reverse complement strand
GCACGCCGAGAACGTGCTTCTTGAGGTGCTGAACGAGCGCGACGAACCGTGCGCGATCGCACTGATGGTCCCCATGGAGCAGGGACAGATCACCATGCCACTGGAGCGGGCCGATCCAGACGCCGGCGCGGCGCCACGATCATTGTCGTCGAAGACCGTCACACTGGCGTCAAACGCACTGGCGCCCACATGGTCACGCAGGACGCCTAGATCGCCGATCTGCGATTCAGTCTGCAGCAGCCGATACCCGTGGCTCGAGATGATCAACCACGTGGGCACTCGATGCTGCGCCAATTGCTGCAGCAAGCGGACGGCATACGGCGCGCCGGAGGCACCCGTGA
Organism: uncultured Gemmatimonas sp.; assembly: GCA_964565915.1. Taxonomy (GTDB): domain Bacteria; phylum Gemmatimonadota; class Gemmatimonadetes; order Gemmatimonadales; family Gemmatimonadaceae; genus Gemmatimonas. The sequence continues at coordinate 22,477 of CAZMGX010000033.1, read as the reverse complement.
TCGCCAGCACGAGCGGATGGCGCACTGGCGGCGCCAGGCTCATGACGCGCTACCGGCCACGAGCCGCGCGACCAGCACGACCGCGAACAACCCGATGGAAATGAACCCGTTCATGGTGAAGAACGCGGCATCCAATTTCGTGAGATCGTCGGCCTTCACCATGCGATGCTCCCATACCAGCATCGCGGCCACGCCGACCACGCCAACCCAGAGGATGTTCTGCACGGTCGGCGACCCCACCCCCAGCGGGGCGGCGGCCACCACCGTTGCCAGACACAACACGGACAGGATGTGCAAGGCGCGCGACAGGCGGATCGCCGCCGTCACGCCGATCGCGGACGGGATCGAATGCAGCCCGTTGGCCTTGTCGAAGTCTGCATCCTGCAAGGCGTACAGGATGTCGAACCCGCCGCTCCACGTCACGACCACCATGGCCAGCGCGCACAACAGCCACCACGGATCACTCCACGCACCGGTCACGGCCAGGTAGCCGCCCACGGGCGCGATGCTGAGGCCGAGCCCAAGCCACAGGTGTGACCAACGGGTGAACCGCTTGGTGTAGCTGTATCCCAGCACCCACAACAGTGCGACCGGCGACAGCCAAGCACAGAGCGGATTCAGCTGATACGACGCGTACACGAACAAAAGAGAGGCGGCGATGACGGAGGCCTTCGCCTGTCCCACCGTCAGCGCGCCGCGCGGCAGCTCGCGATTGGCCGTGCGCGGATTCACCGCATCGACATCGCGATCAACGATGCGATTGAACCCCATCGCCGCGAAGCGCGCGGCGGTAAACGCCAGCAGCACCCACCCGACGACACGACCGGAGATCGGCGCCACGGTAGTCGCAAAGATCACCCCGACCAACGCAAAGGGCATCGCAAACACCGTGTGCGGCAACTTCACGAAGTTGGCCAGCCGCACCAGCAGCGATCCTCCATCGATCAGCTGGCCATCGCGCGCGCCCTTGGGCGGCGTGACCGGCGCCATCGGAGGCATGGACGCGCTCACGGCCGCCCCGCCGTCGGCAATCCCAGCGTATGCCACATGGCGTCCACGCGTGTGCGTGTCGCCGCATCCATCTCGATCACCTTCGGCCACGCCCGGGTGAACCCTTCTTCGGGCCACTTGCGCGTCGCATCGATGCCCATCTTGCTGCCATACGTGAAGGCGCGACTCGCGTGATCCAGCACATCGACCGGCCCCATGGTGAACCGCACGTCGCGCTGGGGATCCATGTTGTTGAGGGCCACCCACCACGCCTCAACCGGGTTACGCACGTTGATCTCCTTGTCCACGACCACCAGCACCTTGGCCAACGACATCAACCCCTGCCCCCACAAGGCGTGCATCACCTTGTCGGCGTGCCCGGGATACTTCTTGTCGATGGACACGAACACCAGATTGTGAAATCCACCCTCCGCGGGCATATGATAGTCCACAATCTCCGGCGTCGTGAGTTTGAGCAGCGGCAGGAAGATGCGCTCGGTCGCGTGGCCAAGGTAGAAGTCTTCCATCGGCGGCCTGCCGACAATCGTCGTGGCGTACACCGCCTGCTTGCGCATGGTGACGGCCGTCAGGTGCACCTTCGGGTACAGATCGGCTTCCGAGTAGAAGCCGGTGTGGTCACCGAACGGCCCTTCCACCACCATCGATTCGGACGGATCGATGTAGCCTTCCAACACGATCTCGGCATCCGCGGGCACGTCGAGATCACACGTCAGCGCCTTGGCCAACTTGACGGGATCCTTGCGCAGGAATCCGGCGAAGAGGAACTCGTCGATGTTGGGTGGCAATGGCGCGCTGGCCGAATACATGCTGGCCGGATCGCTGCCGATCACGATGCACACGGGCATCTTCTCGCCGCGCTCCGCCATCTGCCGCATGTGCTCGGCACCCGTTTTGTGGCGTTGCCAATGCATCGCCACTTCACGCTTCCCCAGCTGCTGCACGCGATACATGCCCACGTTGCGAATGCCACGCACGGGATCCTTGCTGATGACCGCGGTCATGGTGAGGTATGGGCCACCATCCTCCGGCCAGCAATGCAGCACTGGCAGCTTGTCGAGATCGATCTCGTCGCCGCGCCATACCACGTCCTGACACGACGGCGTGCCGCCCTTGATGCGCGGCGGAAACTTGGATACCTCAAGCAACCGAGGCAGCAGCGACAGCTTGCCGAGGAATCCGTCAGGCACCTTGAGGTCCATCAGCTGCGTGATGCGCGCACCGATGGCATCCAGGTCGTCGACACCCAGCGCGATCGCCATGCGCCGCATGCTGCCAAACAGGTTGATGGCCACCGGGTACGGCGATTTCGTGCCGTCGCGGAGCACTGGATGCTCGAACAGCAGCGCCTGGCCACCACCGGGCATCTTGGACACGCGATCGGCGATCTCGGTGATCTCGAGATGCACTTTCACCGGCGCCGAGATGCGGTGCAATTCGCCGGCGCGATCGATGGCTTCAATAAAGTCTGCGAGCGTGTCGAGAGACATCAGGATGCGGTGTGGCTGGATTGGAGCGCGCGGCCGAGCTGACTGACGCGAATGACGCGAACGGGCGCGAATCGCCCCGTGCGGGCGGCGGGCACATCGATCGTCCGCAACGCCGGTCCCTTTTGGGGTTGGTTCGAAACAAGTCGGCCCAGCGGGCGCGTGCTACAAGAAACAAACATCGGATCGTCGGTGTTCCGCGGCGCCAGGTCGCCCACCTCACGGCGCCATTCGCGCTCGTTCGCGAGATTCGCCTTAGTCAGTTCGACGTTCACGCCGATACCTGCCCCACGTGAATGGCCGCGATGCCGAGCGTGAGTGGCTGCCAGGTGACCGTCTCGAATCCGGCGAGGCGCATGCGGTCGGCCAGATCGTCACCAGTCGGAAAGTGCGACACGGACATGGGCAGGTACGTGTACGCCGAGCGATGCCCGCTCACGAGGCGGCCGATCAGCGGGAGCACGTTGTGGAAGTACGCGTGGTAGCCGGCGCGCACGAGTGCGTTGGACGGCGTCGAGAATTCCAGGATCACGAAGCGACCACCCGAGCGCACCACACGACGCACCTCGCGCAGACCGGCGTCCAGATCGGCCACATTGCGAATGCCGAAAGCGACAATCGCTCCGTCGACACTCGAATCGGCGAGGGGCAGCGCGAGGGCGTCGGCGCCCACCGGAGACAGCACCTCGCGGGGTGCCTTGCCGTTGCCGTGACGCAGCATGGGCACCGCGAAGTCGGCGCCGACAACGAAGCCTCCGAACCCCGACTGCTTCGTGAGCATGGCGCCGACGTCCAGCGTACCGGCGCACAGGTCCAGATAGGTCCCCTGCGGACGTTCCCGCCAGTGCAGGGCGCGCAGGGCCTTCACCCGCCACGCCCGGTCGATGTTCATCGACAGCACGTGGTTCAGTAGGTCATACCGCGGCGCGATGTCCGAGAACATCTGCTGCACGTAATCGCGCTTGCCGTCGCCTCGCGCGGCGCTGGCGGCCACCTCGAGGGAAGCCGAGCGTGTGGCTTCGGAGGACGTCGCGTGCGTGTTCGTGCTCGGACTCGTGGAGGGCGCGCGATCGTCGGTGGCCACTGGCATGCCGAAACATCTCGGCACGGGAGGGTGCGAGCAAGCGGGGCCGCCAGTCCGGAACGTGATTCATGCCATCGGCTGGTCACACGTGCGACGGCGGACTAGCTTGTCCTCCTGAATGATGACCTCCGACGAGCTGGCCGCACTTCCAGACGCCGACGTCGTTCGTCTCGCCCAGCAGGGGCGCGAGCTGGCTTTCCGCGAGCTTGTGCGCCGCTACGAACGACCGGTGTTCTCGCTCGTCTTCCGCATGGTCCGCGACCGCGAATTGGCGGAGGACCTGTCGCAGGACGCGTTCATCAAGGTCCTCAACCACATCGACCGCTACAGCCCCGAGTTCAAGTTCTCGAGCTGGCTGTTCAAGATCGCGAACAACGTGGCGATCGATCACCTGCGGCGTCGACGGATCGACACCATCAGCATGGACGGCTCGCCACACGCCTCCACGGCCGCCGAGGTCGAATCATCCGCCCTGCAGCTCGAGTCGGAGCAGGAAAGCGCCCTCGACGAGATGGAGGCGAAGGAACTGGGGTCGGCCATCGAAAAGGCGATCGCCCGACTGCGGCCGGAGTATCGCGCCTGCATCATGCTTCGTCATGTGGAGGGTCGCGCGTACGAGGAAATCGCGGCCACCCTCGACCTGCCCCTGGGCACCGTCAAGACGTACATCCACCGGGCGCGCCATGAGCTGCGAAAGGCCCTCGAACCCCTTCGCGAGTGACGGTGATGCCCGATACATTCTCCCCGAAACACCCTGAAACTCCCCACGAGACGGCCGCGTAGGCCCCTCATGGAGGCTCCAATGCACGACAGACACCTGCGACCAGACGAAATCGAGCTGCTTCTCGACGGAGAAGAAGGCTTCGGCGTAGCCCCCCTCCGGGCCCACGTCCGACAGTGTGCGTCCTGTGACGCCGAGTTGGACAAGGCCCGCGAGCTGATGGTGGCGCTCGACTCCCTGCCCGACTTTGCGCCCTCGGCGGCGTTCGCCGACCGGGTCATGAGTCAGGTGCAGGTCTTCGAGCCGTGGCACGCCGCGGCGCTCAACACCGCTCAGCAGTTTGTCCCGGCCACGCGCCCGGCCCGAATGGCCGCCGGCGTTGGGGTCGCGGTCTCGGCCGGCCTGCTGACCGCCGCCGGAACATGGGCTGTGGCCCGCGCCGACATCGCCCTGCTCATGACGCAGTTTGGCCTGGAGCGGTTCCGCGAGCAGGTCAGCGCCGCAACCAGCGACCTGGTCACCACCGTACTCGGCCAACCAGGCCTTGCCGCCATGCAAAGCAGCTCGCCCGAAATGCTGGCGCTCGTCACGGGTGGGTTCGTCGCGGTGACCGGCCTGGCCGTGGTCGGATTGCGTACGCTCGCAACCGCCTCACGCCGCACCCGCTAGGCGCTGCATGCAATCCCTCGCCGATTCCGGTCCGCTCGCCGTCGCCGGGATCTTCGGCATCGGGCTGCTGATCGGCTTGATCGTCCTGACGACGGCTGAAGACTCGCTCACCGCCGTGGCCAAGGCCGCGGCGAAGGACATCAGCGGCAATTTCTGGGTGGGACTGCTGTGGCAGGCGCTGGCCGTCCCGCTGCTCGCCGTTCTCGTGCTGGCCTGCGTCATCACAATTCTGGGCATCCTCGCGATTCCCATCGTTGTCTTGGCGTGGGCGCTGGCATACGCTGGGGCCTTCACGCTGGGACTGCTGGCAGTGGCACTGGTCATTGGCCGTGCATTGGCCGGCAAGGGCAGCGGCACGGGCTCCCGGGCCGCCGCACTGCGCGGTCTCGTGGTGGGCCTGTTCACGTTGAGCCTCGTGTGGTTCGGGGCGTCGCTGCTGGCCGGTGTGCCGGTCGCCGGCATCCTCGCGCGCCTGATCGCCGTCGGATTTACGTGGGCGGTGGCGACGGTCGGCTTGGGTGCCGTGGTCACGTCGCGTGGCGGCATCGCCCGTATCCGGATGGACACCACGCTGACCGAAGTGGCCGCCCCCTCGTGGCAAACACCCACGCCCGTTCAAGGCGTCGTGGCGGCGCGTCGACCCGTCGCGACCAACGCCTCCCAGGGATCCGGCGAGCTCTAGCCGTGCGGTTTACGGTGCGGCTCTTGAGCAAGCCCGCACGAACTGCCTGATCACCATTCGATGTCCGCATCCCGCCGTTTGCTCGCCTTGCTGAACATCGCCCTGATGATCTCATGGATCACCATGGCGATCGTCGTCTTCGAGCGACTGCCCGCGTCGATCCCGATGCACTTCGGGCCGTCCGGTGCTGCCGACAGCTTCGCCGAGCGTTCCATTGGGACATGGTTCGCGCTGCCTGCCATTGGGGTAAGCACGACACTCCTGTTGCTGGGCCTCGCGAACATGACGCAACGACGTCCGGCGCTCTACAACGTGCCGTCGAAAGACCTGCTGCTCTCACTGCCACCGGCGCAGCAGTTGCCCCTGTTCGAGCAGATCGCCATGCTGCTGACGTTGCTCAGCACGTCGATCCTCGTGCTCTTCATCGCGATCCACTACGACTCGTGGCGCGTCGCGATGGGCCGTCAGCAGGGATTATCGGCGGTGTCGTGGGCGGCGATGGCGCTGTGCCTGGGCGGCACCGCGATCGCCATGCCCCTCTGGGCGCTCCGTTTTCAGCGCAGCGTGCGACGTGCGGCGGCGATACACTCCGGAAAACACGACGAGTTGCGCCGGTCGTCGTAGCCGGCAGCCTCGCTCAGGGCAGAGAAGCGGACCTCTCCAGCGAAGGAGACGAAAGCGAGTGAAGTCGCCGGCGGCCGAGCGCACCGTGGCGCCGCGCTCGAGGCGCACGGTGCGGCGCGCGAATGAGGCGAACGCATCAGGCCGTTGCGAGCCGCACCAGAATCGCTCCCGTTTGCCCGCGTCACCCACCGCGAAGAACAACGGCCTGCCCGCGATAAAGCCCCCGCTGCGCCGCCGCGCTGCCGTCCCGGACCGCCAGCTCCACCAAGCCGCTGGAGCCCGTGAGCGCCACCAGCTCGCCCGGGTTCGCCTCACCGTAGGTACGAACCACACGAGCCACGTGACTGTCCGCCGTGACCGTGTGGGCCACTCCGGCCGCGCTTCGTGTGGCAAGCCCGTGCGCCATGAGGTTGGTGAGTGCGTTCCCGAAGCGATCGATGGTGAGAATCTCCCCCAGCAGGCTGCCGTCGGCTTGTCGTTGCGGCTGCGGGGTGCGTCGCCGCACCGCCTGGTGCCACGTATCGCCCAGTGCCGCGAGCGGAGTGCCGAGCGCGAGTTGGGCCGCCGCCGGCGCAAACACGTCGCGTCCGTGAAACGTGGCCGAGGCATGCGGATCCACCGGCAACTGCACGACCATGGCGTCGAGGGCAAACAGCGCGGGTGACAAGACGCCGTTGTCCGGACCGACCAGGAATCGTCCATCACTTTCCACCGCGATTGCGGCGCGTGATGTGCCGACGCCGGGATCAATGACGACGAGATGCACGGTACCCGCGGGAAAGCGTCGCCAGTACCGCGCGAGCGTCAGACGCGCGTGTTCGATGTCGTGCGCGGGAATGTCGTGCGACATGTCCAGCACCGGCGCACCAGGCGCGAGCGTCGTGAGCACACCCTTCAGCTCGGCGACGTAGCCGTCGGCCGTGCCGAAATCGGTGAGGAGAGTTATGGCGGAATAAGGCATGGTGATCCTGTCGTGAATATACGGTCGATGGCGGCGGTACCGTACGCTCGGCAGGAGCGCAATGCGGGGAGTGCGGATGAACTGAGAATTTCCCGCCACCGGCGCGTCTCTTCGGAGCACCCATCGACTCCTCCGCATGCGCTTCTGCTCACTCTCCGCCGTCGCCGTTCTCGCGACCACTTTGTACGCCCCGACACGCGGCGTCGCGCAAAGCGCCCCCGTGCCTACCGTCTCCAGCGTTTCCCCAACCATCGTGACGGCAGGTGAACCGCTGACACTGACCGGCACCAGTCTCATGCCACCCATCGGCTGGACCGTGGTCTTGCGCGGCGTGGCGCGCTATGGGGGCGGACCGATTACCAGCAGTCTCACGTCGCAATCGTTGACGCAGCTGCGCTTCAACGCACCCGCAGCGAGCGAAACGCCGATGCGGCTGATCTATCAGCCGCCACTCAATGACTCACTGGGCAATCGCAACGCCATCAGTGTCCACAAACGAGAGCCGCAGCTGCCCACGCCGGTAGTCGTGCAGGGACCGCCCAGTATCACGTGGTCTGGCCCGACCGTAGCGGCCGACCTTGGCACCCCCTTCGCGTTGTTCTCGTTGCAGGGCGGTCAGGCGACCATCAAGGGCCGCTGGCTGCGAAAGAGTGCACCGGCCACGGTCACGTTCAACGGGGCTCCACTCGCGGTGGTGGCCCACTCGTACGAACCGACCGGGGTGCTGACGGCGCTGTCCGGCAGCGGCGGCGGCGCTGATCGCCTGGTGTTCGCCGCCCCGGGAACGCCGGGAACTGGTTGGTTGGTGGTCTCGCACGCGTTGGGCCGAGACTCGGCGATGCTGACCATGGCGTTGCCGCCCGTCGTCTCCGAGGTGCGCGTGCAGGACGGCGCAACCACGCGTGTGGTGACGGCGGCCCAGGGACTCCAGCGCGGAATGACGTACATCCTGCGCGGCCAGCACCTGTCACTCGCGCGCACGATCAACGGCACCGTCAGCCTGAAGCGCGGTGTACCTCGGCTGGGCAGCACCGACCTCGTCCCGCAGTATGCCAGCGATACCAACATCGTCTTCACGGTACCCACCACGTTCGTCGGCACGTCCGCCGTGCTGTCAGTCGTCACACCAATCGGGACAACTACCGTCGGTTCCTTCGCCATACGCAATCAGGTCGCGGCAATCAGCGTGACCGCTGTGACGCCCACCTCGCTGACCATCATCTCCGGTCGCGACGCAGAACTCCAGGCCACGCTCGACATTCCGATCAATACGCCACCCGAGGCACTCGGCACGCTGCGAATCGCGCTGCCGGCCGGAGCCACCAGTGCACTGGACCTGCCGGTCAATGGCTTTCCCGTTGAAAAGGGCGCACCCACGAAGCTGAAGTTGCGCGCCGGTGAGTTGCAGAGCGCCACACCGTTCACGATGACCGTGGCGCACGAGTCCAACACGCTTGGCGGACAGCCAACGGCCACGCGGTCGGTGGCGGTCACGGTGCGCCCTCCGCACCCCGTGCGCTTCAGGAACACCGGCCCCCTCACCGCGGGCTCGAACCCACAGCTTGACGTCGTGCTCGACTCGGCCACGCGCCCTAGTTCGACGTTGTTCGCGTTGCTGTCGAGCGCCAATCCCAACATCGTGAACGTGCCAGCCTCAGCGACGATGAGCCGCGATCTTGTGCCGTTCACCGCGACCGTTCCGCCACGCACGCAACCAACGAGCGTGTCACTGAGTGCGACGGTTGATGGCGTGACGATTTCGCAGCCTTTCCAGGTGGTGCTGCCGGTACCGCAGACAGTGACGGCATCTGCATCGACGGTCAAACCGTACGAAGAGGTGCTCGTCACGGCCGTTCTGAATGGAACCCTCGCGACCGGCGAGGCGGCAGTGTTCGCCACCTCCGACACCATTTTGAAGAAGCTCTCCTCGCGCAATACGGGAGGCGTGCCCGGCACGGATCGTCCCGAGCGCAACGACCCGCCCAACTCGGTTCGTTATGTCACGGGGCGCGGACTCCTGGAGCAGCGGCAGGTTCAGGTGTCGGTTTCGTATGGCGGCCAGACCCGAAGCGTGTCGATCACCGCGCAGCCGGTGCTGCTGTCATCATTCGGCGCGTCTCCGGCCAGTGCGGTATCGGGTACGGCGCTGCAAGCGACGGCCCTGCTGAACGTCGCGCCGCCCACCCTCATTCCCTCTCAGGACCGATACCGCCTCGAGTTCACCAGCGGCGATACAACGTTCGCATCCGTCGACCCCTTGGTGTTGACCGCAGGACTGTCCAACCTGGTGACCATCCGACTCAAGGGGGCGCCCACGACGCCGCGTCAGGTACCGATTACCGCGACGCTCAAGACCGGCGGGTACATCGTCTCCACAAAGACGACCGTCGTCACAGTGACGCCTTAAGCAGACCCACCTCCCCACACGGTGGAACGCGAACCCGCCTGATGTCTCAGGCGAGTTCGCGCCGCCCTGTCAGCGATCCAACGTCCCGGTATAGGTCAACGTCCCGGTCGGCGGCGTCGCACCGAAGTTTGCGGCGCCCGTGATGGCGCCGGTGCCTTTCGTGTTCGCGTATGCGCCCGTGCCGCTGTCGACGGTCCACGCCCCTGCGAGCGTCGCCGCGGTCTGACTGGTGAACGTGAGGGTGGCACTGCCACTCATCGTCAGTGTTCCCTGGTTTCCAGTAAAGGTGCGCACAAAAGTCACCGGCACGGGCGACTGCGTCAGTGGTCCGCCGAAGACCAGTGACTCGGTTGTGGTGCCACTGTCCGCGCGCGCACCGGACATGGCAAAGGTACCGGCCGACGTGGTCTGACCGGTGAGCGATTGTGCGATGGCGATCGTGACAGGACCGCTCTGGTCGGGCGCGGTCGTGTCGTCACTGCAGGCGGCTACGATCGTGCTGGCCGTGATCATGAAGAGAACCCGGACGAGGGTGGACGGAGAGAAGCGCATGGGAGTTCCCGGTTGGGGCTCGAAGGTGAGCCGTGTGCGCGAGAACCTCATCGTTCGTCCAGGTGGTGCGCACCACCCGATCAGGTGGTGAATTTCAGGGGGTGGACTGCGAGGCCCGCGCGAGGCAGGCGTTGTCAGTCCACCAACAGCCAGGTCACCGACGCCGGCGTGTCCGCATCCGGCGCCGCCACGGAGTGCGCGGCCATCGTCACCTCGGCGCCGGCGAGTATGTCCCGCAGCGTGCCCGTCAGCACGATCTGTCCGGGGTTCGCCGCGAGGGCGGTCTCCTGGACGCGTGCCAACGCCGCCCCGGCCGGTACGCCGTCGGTGACGGAGCAGGCGCCCACATGCAGCGAGATTCCCGCGGTGCGTCCAGCCCCCTCATCCCGCAACTGCCGCGCGCAGCGCAACGCCGCACTCGGCCCCTCGAACAAGGCCGTCCACGCCGTGTCGGAATGCCGCAGAAAGCGGGCACCGTGCGACTCCAGGACGGCGCGCCGTGCATCGTCGAGGCGAGCGCCGCGCCCGGCCATGCACAAGATGATCGCAATCCACGTACGCACCTCGGGCACCGCGTCGGGTTGCTGGAGATACGAGATGACCGTACGCGCCAGCAGTTCCCCCTCCACGAAGTAGATATGATCAACGCCCGGCAATTCGACCATGCGAGCGTGTGGCATGCGATCGGCGATGTACCGCGCCGCCGAGATGGGCACAAGGCGATCACCCACACGATGCACGACCAGCGTGCGCGTAGTGATAGCGGGCAGCAGGGCGCGAATGTCCACCGCGCGCGCGTGCATCAGCACCGTCGCCGCAACCGAGGGACTGGTGGCCGCGCGCAGCAGACGCGACCACCAGTCACGAAACAGGGAATTGGTCGCCCGCGACGGTGCAAACCGTTCCAGCGCCCATGGCTCACCCCATCGCTCTGGCACTGGCGCGAGCGGCGTGAACTTCTCCGTGCCCGCCCACGGGAACTCGCTTCCGTGGCCCCCAATGAACGGCGACGCGCTATACAGGATCAGTCCATCAACGCGCTCCGGATACATCGAGGCCAACAGGATGGCGGCCGCTCCGCCCTCGGAAGTCCCCATGACGAACGCATGCGACGCACCCGCCGCATCAAGCACGCAGCGCGCGTCGGCTACCGTCTGCTCGAGGGTCGACGGGCCGCCATCACGATCCGACACCCCCACGCCGCGCTTGTCGAACAGGATGACGCGGGCCGAGCGGCCAAGCTGCTCGAAAAACGACGCGTACCCCGGCTCATCCCACGCCAGATCCAAGTGCGACACGAACCCGTGCAGGAAGAGCAGTGTCACCGGCCCGTCACCGACCACCTGATAGGCGATATGCACACCACCGTTCACCGCGTAACGAACATCCGATCGTGCGACGGGGGCCAGCGGCACCGCGGGCACCGCCACATCCAGCAGGCCCCGCGACATCGCCACGCGAACCGCCTCGGCACGTGATGACACACCCAGATCCCGATACAGCTGCTTTATGTACCAACGGATCGTGTCCGCCGAGAGGCTCAACCGGCGGGCAATCTCCGGCGCCGGGTGGCCCGCAGCGAGCAGGGTGAGCACCTGTCGTTCACGGTGTTTCAAGGACTGAGAGGTTAGGTCGATTCGATGCGGTCACGCGCCGGAAGCACGTCCCGATAGTGCTCGCGTGTCTTCCACGCCGGAACGGGCGGGACGTACTCCTCACGCGGCGTGTACTCCGACAGCCCATCCATGGTCAGGTGATGGATATAGCGCGGACAGTTGGGGAAGATCCGCGTCGCCTCGACGCGCACCAACATCACCGCCCCCGGAAACTCGGCCATCAACGGATCGTCGGTCACGATCCGCGCGGTGCCGTTCACACGCAATCGGCGCGGCTGTGCAAAGTCGATGAACAACAATCCCACCTGCGGATTGACCAGCGTGTTGCCGAGCGAGCGATACATGCCGTTGCCGTCGTAGTCCGGAAACACGAGCGAGGCCTCGCCGACCACGCGTACGAACCCCGGTGCCCCGCCCTTGTACGAACAGTCCGGCTGCCCGCCGGCATCGGCCGTCGCCAGGAAGAACATGCTGCAGCCGTGAATGAACGCGCGGTCGTCATCCGTGAAGGCGAAACGTGCGGTCTTCTCGGCCAGGCGATCGGCGAGTGCGCGTGTCTCTCGCGCCTCCTGCAGACGCCGCATCCCGTCGTGATAGGGAGAGTCCTGTGACACGTGTACCTCGGCAGTTTGGGGACTGCCTCGAAAGTGCAGAGCCGTCGGGCGGCCCACAAGGAACCAGTGACGGTCGTCCCGGCGACGAGTGGACCCTTGCGGGATAACGATCCGGACAGCCGCTTTCGTAGGTACGTCGCCCCTCACGCCTTCCAGTCCAGCGATCACCTTGGGCCATCGCGGATCGAAACAGTGACCCACATGACGGGGATCTGCCATACATGACCGACGCACACTGGCATCGCGCCGCGCACCGTGATGATCTACGCGGCGACGGCCCACACGCCATCGCGACGGGTGAAACGGATCTGGTCGTGGTGCGCACCCCGCGCGGCCTGCGCGCCTTCGAGGGACGCTGCCCTCATCGGGGGGCGCTGCTGGGCGAGGGCGAACTGTCCGATGGTGCGATCGTCTGCCGCAATCACCGTTGGCGCTTTGATGCGGAGACAGGTGCGCGCATCGGTGGACCCGAGTGCCTTCGCGCGTGCCCGATCAAGGAGGAGGGCTCAGACGTCCTCGTGCGCCTCGATGCGATCGATGCATCCCCACTGAATCCGTCGATCACGGGCGCTCGACAGATCCGCGAGCTGCCAGGCCCTCGCGCGTTTCCGGTCGTGGGCACACCACTGGCACTCGACCGCCTCCACCTGCAGATCGAAGCCTGGGGGCGCGAATATGGCATGCCATATCGTGTGGCCTTCGGACCGGTGCAGGCGGTCGTCTTCGGGGAAATGGACGACATGAAGCCAGTGCTGATGGAACGGCCCGAGCTGTTCCGGCGCGCCTCGAACATGGCACCAGTGTTCCGGGAGATCGGCATCGACGGCGTGTTCTCCGCCGAAGGCGCCGCGTGGCGCCCACAACGACGTCTGTCGATGGAGGCGCTGTCTCATCGTCACCTCAAGTCCTTCTACCCCACCCTGGCCACCGTTGCTGACCGGCTACGCCACCGTTGGGATCGCGCGGCGGCACGTGGAGAAGTCCTCGACTTGCCTGCGGAGATGAAGCGCTTTACGGTCGACGTGACATCGCAGCTGGTGTTCGGCTACGACATCAACACGCTGGGCACAGACCGTGACGTCATTCAGGACAAGCTCGGCCTTCTGTTTCCGGCACTGAATCGCCGCTTGTTCGCCGCGATTCCGTGGTGGCGGCTGGTGCGGCTGCCGCACGACCGCCAGCTGGATCGCGCCATGGCCGAGTTGCGCACCTGGATCGACGGGCTGGTTGCAGAGGCACGGCAGCGACTGCACGAGGATCCCAACCGCGCCGAACATCCGGCCACGTTCCTCGAGTCCATGCTGATCTCTCGAGACGAACACGGCCAGCCCTTCAGTGACGAGGCCATCTTCGGCAATGCGATGACGATGCTCGTGGCGGGTGAAGACACCACGGCTTACACGTTGGCGTGGTGTGGTCACCACCTGATGGACTCGCCTTCCGATCTGCGGCGACTGCAGATCGAGCTGGGAGACGTTCTTGGCGAGGAGGCCGTGCCGCGTTCCATCGAGGACGTCAATCGCTTGTCGTTTGCCGGTGCCGTTGCCAACGAAACCATGCGACTGCGTCCGGTCGCTCCGCTCCTGTTTCTCGAACCACATCGAGACACGGTCGTTGGCGGCATTGCGATTCCGCGCGGAACGCTGGTGGTGCTCGCCATTCGCGCCCCCGCCGTGATCCCGGAACACTTCGGCGATCCCACGGTTTTTCGACCGGCCCGATGGGTCGACGAGTCGGCTACGGGTGGCGCGCACGATCCCAGTGCGCACCAGCCCTTCGGTTCGGGCCCGCGCATCTGTCCTGGTCGGACGCTTGCCTTGCTGGAGATGCGCCTGGCCCTGGCTACCATCTTTCAGAACTTCGAGTTGGAGCGCGTTGGCCGCGCGAGTGACGTCAAGGAAGTCTTCTCGTTCACCATGTTGCCGGAGAGACTGCGCGTGCGCGTCGCACCGAGACGCGCCGCCGGCGGAGCGGCGACCGCGACACGGGGAATCGGACGCGCGTGAACGTACACGCCCGGAGAAATTCACCTTGATCTTCAACATTGACGCTACCGATCACACGTCCCGCGGAAATCGACGGGCGACGTCCGCGGTGGATTCATGCGGTCTGGCGGCAGGGTCGCAAGCGCCCGCGCCTTCACCGCTCGACAGGTGGCGACATCCCCTTGCGCGGTGAGTGCGGCAACCAGCTTCTCGAAGGTGTATGCGTACTGTGTGCCGATCATCCGCGACGTTCCATCCAGGACGATCGAAGGGTCGGCGAACCCACGATACGTTGATCGCAGGACGTTGGCCTTCAGTACTTCGATGTCCTCGATTGGACGCTGCACCGGGACAATGCGCCAGTACAGACCGTCCAGACGCGCGAACGGTTTAAGCCACGGAGTGACCTCACCGACGGTAATCGCAAATGTGATGGGGCGCCGCCAGCGATTCGTGCGCACGATGTCGAAGAGCACGGCATCCGCCGGCATCCACGTGCCGTACATCGGCGCCGGAGAGAAGGTGACGGAATCGGCTGTCGCCGCGCGGCGTACGCCGAGCGCGATCTCGCTCCCCTCAACGGCAACAGTCAGCGTCGGCTGCTTGAAGCCGGACGACATCGCAGCGCGCTCGGCGGCGTTCATCGACAGCGGGAACGCAGGGCGACGCGCGCGGAGTTGCTCGGGAAAGTCCGGGATGCTCGCCACTGAGAGATTCACGATGTCGACGTCGGGGCGCACGCCTTCGACGGCCTGCAAGTAGAGCGCGGGGAATGTGTCGTTGTCACCGACGGTGAAATAGATGGCGTCCGGCGGTAGCGACTGGAGCGCGTTGCGTGCATAGTCGCCGGCGAAGGTCCGGCGCGAGGCATCCGCGGCGTGCCAGTTCTCGAGGAGTTGTGCCAACGGCACGACTGCGCACACCGCGGTACCGGCGAACAGGGCCACGCGCCCGCGCGCAACCACGAGACTAGCCAAGCGGTCCAACCACCAGCCCATCCCCACGGCCATGCCCACGGCGATCGTCACGCACACTGGCAGGTAGTGACGGTCGAGTGATCGGAAATAATTGGCGGGAATGTTGAAGTACAGAATCGTCAACGCGGCCTGGGTCACCAGGGCGATCATGAACGCCGCGCCAAGCCGCCACTCGCGGCGCCACATGACGACGATACCCGACACCAATGCCGCCGCGGCGAGTACACCGAGCAGAACGGACGTCTGGTCCCAGTGCAGAAAGTTGTCACGCACCATGCGCGCGAGATCCCAGACCTGCACGGACCAGACCGCTGACTTGCGTGGGAGCAGTTGGAGGAGGAATCCGCCACCCAGTTGCTCGAGGCTGACATAGTCCCAGAATGCCGAGAGCGTCGTCGGCTTGTTCCAGAGCGGCGACGCCGATGTGCGGGCGATGGGGATGAGCAACAGATGGAACGCAAGGCCAACGGCCATGCCACCAATGCCGGCGGTATAGGTGTGTGCGCGTCGAAACGTGTCCGGCCGACGCACGGCGATCCATGCCAGCGCCCCCGGGATCAGGAGGGCGTTGGTGCGATGCACACTGAAGTCGAGGCCAAAAAGCAGTGCCAGAAGCGCGATCGTTCTCCAGGCCTGTGGATCGTCGGCGTCACGCCACCAGCGCACCATCGTCCACAGGATGAATCCCGTGAAGACCGTGGTCAGTATGTACGGCGTGAACTGCACCGCGTATTCCCACGTAGTCACGGCAAACGCAAAGGTGAGCGCACCGAGTGCGGCGCCGACGGCGGGCCCGGACCGACGCTCGCCCATGCCGATCTGGCGCAACATCGAGAGCGCCACGAGGTAGACGAGCCCTGCGCTGAGCGCGGCGAATACGCCTGCCAGGAGATTGAGCGCGCGCGCCGGCGACCCGAACGGCAGCTGCGCCACCGGCCATCCAAGCAAAGTGAGTAACAAGGACCCTGGCGGTCCGGCAACGCCGATCGTCGCCGCGGCGAGTGAATACTGGCTCGAGTCCCACCACGTAATGGTGGGATACGCGGTGCGCCAGTAGACCGGTACGCTCAGCGCGAGGATCAGCGCGAGGAGCAGCCGCGAGGATCCGTGTAGAGCTTCCCCATGATTCTGACTGCGCGGACTCAACAGCGTGTCCTCAGTCGTTAGTGAGTGTTGCGACGTCACCGTCCCCTGCAGCCGTCCCCTCACAAACGTACCCGTCGCTCGTTATACCACCACCCGCCGCCACCGCCCGCTGGCCCACAACATCGCCATCAGTACTCCACGCGCTGCCGCGGTCAGTGCCAGCGTCCACCACAACCCGGTGGTGCCGAACTGCGCCGCTGCCCAGGCGCCAATGGGGATGCGCAGCGCGGTGATCGCCGTGCTGCCCAACATCGGCGGCAGTGTCCACCCTGCCCCACCCATCGCACTCTCCAGCACCACTTCCGCGCCAAGAAACAGCTGCGAAAACGCCGCGATTCGCAGATAGCGCGCCGCCTCGGCGACTACCGCTGCATCGGTGGTGAAGAGCGCGGCAAGCTGTTCGGGAATGAGCACGGTGATGAGCGCCATCACGGCGCCGATCGCACTCACGAATCGCACAGCACCCCATCCGGCTTTACGCGCGCGCTCGGTGTTGCCGGCGCCGAGGCTTTGTCCAACGATGGCCGCGACCGCTGCGCCGGCGCCTACAGACACGACGTACACGATACTCTCCACGCGAAAGCCGAGCCCCAGGGCCGCGAGTGCGGGCGTGCCGAACTGTGTCGTGGTGCGGGTGAGGATCACGTAGATGAAGCTGAACACCACTCCCGTTGTCGCCGCAGGGGCACCAATGCGCGCGATCTGCTCCCACACGGCAAAACGTGGCGCCGCCATCGTGATCATGCCGCGTTTGTGCAGCAACCACACGCCCACCACACACGCCACGCCGCGCGGCACAATCGTGGCCAGTGCAGCACCGCGAACGCCCTGCGCGGGGATCGGCCCCGCGCCGAGCATGAGCAGTGGGTCCAGCAGCAAGCCGAGCGCCGTGGTGAACAGCAGGATGTAGAGCGGCGTGCGCGTGTCGCCCGCTGCGCGAAACGCCGCATCCACGGCGAAGAATGCGAAGATGAGCGGCATGCCCAACAGATACGCCCCGAGATACCGCGCCCCAATGTCGGTAACCGCCGCATTGGTTTGCATGATCGCAAACAACGACGACATCAACAGCGGTGAGAGCAGCGCAATACACAACCCCAGCCCAGCGCCGAACAGCACGCCGTCACCTACCGCGCGCGCGGCTTCACGCGGACGGCGCTCACCATGACGACGGGCGGCGATGGCATCAACCCCGATGCTGACCATCTCTCCAATCGAGATGACCAGCCAGATCCAGAAGATGCTGCCCGTAACCGCCGCCAGGGAATCGGCGCCGAGATAGCGCCCGATCCAGAACGTATCGACGGTGTGAAAGGTCGTCATCAACAGATTCGCCGCGATCGCAGGCAACGCGACGCGGCGAATGGTCTGTGGGAGCGGCTCGCTGACCAGCGCACCGATCGGCGCGTCCGGTTCAGGCTGGTCGCCCGGCGCGTGCGCCTCGGCGACCGGTGTCGTGGACGTCAGACGCCGTACCGTGCGGTGAGCTGTTCCACGACACGTTGTGCGATCTGGTCCATCTCGCGAGCCGCTTTCGACGTCGGCTCCGCGATGACGATGGGTCGGCCGGTGTCACCACCTTCCTGAATGCGCGGATCGAGCGGGATTTGTCCCAGCAGTGGCAATTCACACTCCGCCGCCAGGCGCGCGCCACCGCCGGTACCGAAGACGGCGATCGGCTTGCCCGTTTCGGGGTTCTCGAAGTAGGACATGTTTTCGACGATACCCAACACGGGCACGGCGGTGCGTTCGAACATCTTCACGCCACGTAGTGCGTCGCCGACCGACACCTGTTGTGGCGTGGTCACGATGACCGCCGCGTGCACCTGCGTGGCTTGCACGAGCGAAAGTTGCGCGTCGCCGGTACCCGGCGGCATGTCGACGAGGAAGTAGTCCAGCTGTCCCCACGCCACATCACGCAAGAACTGCGTGATGATCTTCATCACGATGGGACCGCGCCAGATGGCCGGTTGATCGCGCTCGATAAGGAAACCGATCGAGATCACTTTCACGCCGTGGGCCTCGAGCGGAATGATCTTGTCGTCGCGCACGGGCGGAGCGGCGTCGACGCCGAGCATGAGCGGCAAGTTGGGGCCGTAGATGTCGGCGTCCATGATACCGACACGCTTGCCCATCTTGGCGAGCGCCAGCGCGAGATTGACGGCAACGGTGCTTTTCCCGACACCACCCTTGCCCGATGAGACGGCGATGATGCGACCGAGATTCGGATACTGCACCGGATCGGGAACACCCTTCGGCGGTGCCTTGGCGGGCGCAGCGTCCATCACCGGCAAAGGGGCACGACGAGCGGGCGTCGGGGCCGGGTTGGCTTGCGCCGGATCGCGTACGTCGACGCGCACGTCAACAACACCGGGGATGGTTTCAATGGCCTGACGGACGTCGCGCACAAGCGTGGCATCGTCTGCCGAGTCCAACAGGAGGGTCAGACGGACCTTGCCGTCGACGGTGGTGGCGATATCCCGCACCATTTCGGCGGCCACGACGTCGGCGCCCGTTCGCGGGTTGCGCACGCCCGAGAGGGCGGCGCTGATCTGAGCAGAGAGAGACATGAGGAAGAATTTAGCAGGGAGTAGGGAGTACCGAGCAGGGAGTAGCAAGCGGAGTCGCGATGGGGGGTGCGGGATTCCGGTGACGATCCGCTGACGGGTCGGTGCTACACTGTGCCCGTCGACTGCGGCGCCGACATGGCGCCGAGCCGGCCGGTGCGCGACACGCCGTCGTGCGCCATTTCACGGATAGACCACGGAGTCAACATGACCACGACCCTGCACCGCGCCGTTGTGGGCGCGTTCGCCCTGATCCTTGCCGCCGCTGGACTCGACGTGTCCGGGGCATTTGCGCAAGCCGTCCCCACGACGGACGGCGCGGTGACCGCCACGACCTGCGGCACTGGGACCCTGCACACCTGCGGCGAGGTGGCGATCATGCATTGCGAATGGAAGTTCGAGATCGACCTCAACATTTTCGGGCGCTCTGGAGGCCTCAAGGCTGGCCAGTCCAGCTGTCAGAAGATCGGCACGCGCACGCTGTACAAGGACATTGACACGCCAACCGGGCTTCGGTCGTGCACCAGCCCGATCGGGGGTGGCAGTCGGGGATCGGGGTCAACCGGTTCGCGTGGCTCGGGCGACGATGAGTCGACGGGCGACGAGAACTGCGTCCTGTAGCCTCGCCATCGATGCGCTCGCTGCTGCAATGGTCGGGCGCGGTGCTCATCGTGCTGTCCGCCGGTGTCCTCATGGACATCCGGCGGGCAGTGCCTGCCCCGACGCCCGTGAGACCCATTCCCACCGCAATGACCGCTCTGTCCGCCCGTGCCGAAACGGCGCGCGCTGAAGGCGTGGCCGAGCGATTCACGCACGGAGGGCCCGTGCGGGCGGCGATCTTGCTGCAAGCGGCAGACTGCACCAGCAATCTGCGCATTCTCCACCTGCTGCATCGTCCAACAGTGCGCGACGGTCTGCAGTTGTCCGTTATCTGGTATGCTGGGCCAACCGCCGACTCGCTCGCAATCCGTCCGCTGCTCCCGGCGTGGACGTCACGTACGCCACTGCGCGCGGTCCCGGCATCCGTCCTGAAAGAGCTGGCCCGTCTCGGACACACCAGTACGCCGCTGCTGGTCGTGCTGGACCAAGAGGGGCGTGTGCGATTCACCAGTCAAAGCCCGCGCTCATCGCGCGAGTTTGCCGGACTTCGTCGCATCATCGAAGGACTCACCTGGTTCGAGGAACGCTGACATGCGCTTGACACGCTCCCGTATGCTACGTCTCGCGGTGGTGCAGACGTTGCTGGTGACTTCCAGTGCCAGCGCACAATCACCGCGCACCTCAACCGCGTCGGCGCGGACGTTTCGTGCCGATTCGTTCTGGGTCCATCGCTGGGTCCGCGGCGGCGAAACCGAAGACGAGCTGCTGATCGAACCGCGGGGCATCGCGTTTGCGCGCGGGGTCGTGACCGTACTGGACCTGGGGACGCGGGAACTGCATGCGCTCGATGCCGTGACGGGCAAGACGCTGTTCGCGAAGCAGGCCAAAGGGTCGGGACCCGGCGAGTTCAAGCGGCCGGCGCTGTTGCTGCAGAATGCCGATCACTTCGGGGTGCTCGATCACGAGACCGCTCGGCTCAGCCTGTTCACGGCGCGCGGCGTCCTGGCATGGGACGCGCCGGTGGAAAGTGCGTTCGACGTGGAAGCGTTGTGTGCACTGCCCGGCGCGCGAGTCCTGCTCAAGACGTCCGGCTTCGGTCGATCGCTCGTGCAGATCGACAGCACCGGTCGTGTACTCGGTCGATACGCTGTGCCCAGCGCGAACCCAACCGCGAACCCAACCGCGAACCCAAGCGAGAGCGCTCCGTCGTTCACGGTGTCGGCGAAGCTGACCGGCCCCATCCTTGGCGATCGCTGCGCCATCGTTCCGATCTTCGGCGCGAATTGGTATGCGATCGACGCGCGCGGATCCATCACCACCCATACCTACGTCGAACCCGGCGACGTCCCGGTCATCACGGTGTCAACGACCGTGCTCGAAAAGGATGGCCGCGATGAAATCCGGCGCGCCACGCAAACTACAAACACCAGCCCGATTGCCAGTGCCGCGCTGCACCGCGGCGACACCCTGATCGTGATCGCCGGAAAATCGAAACGCGACGCCGGTCGCGTGCTGGATTACTACGTGCTACCCAGTGGCAAGTACGTCTACAGTCGACGGCTGCCGATGTCCTACACCGGCCTCACCGTGGCCCCCAACGGCGTGTTCTTCGGCACCGTCATCGGGCCAGACTGGTCGGCGGTGACGGCCTTCGAGCCCTCGCGTACGGCACCACCACGCAATCGTGAACGTTCGCCGCGCTACGTCGGCAAGACACCCGTGCGCAGATAGGCACGCGCGTCGGCCACCACACGCGTACGCACCTCGTCCAGCGAACCGGTCAACAACGCCCCGGACGCCTTCGCGTGACCCCCGCCGCCATACGTGCGCGCCAGTCGTTGCACATCGACGGTACCCGTACTGCGAAACGAGACCTTGACCTTGCCGTAGCCCAGATCACGGAAGAACAACGCGAGGCGCGTGCCGGCAATCGAGCGCGGGTGCTCGACGATGCCGTCCAGCTCTTCGCTGGTCACATCATAGCGGTCCATCACGCCCGCCTCGACCGAGATCCAGGCCAACCCCAACTCCGCATCCACGTTCAACGAGCCCAATGCATCACGCAGCAGCTCCATGCGACCCATCGTCACCTGCGCATAGATGCGGCGATACATCTCCTCGGGATCCACCCCGGCACTCAAGAGCATCGCCGCGACGGCGTGCGCACGTGGAGACGTGTTGCTGAAGCGGAAGCTGCCGGTGTCGGTCAGGATCGCGCAGTACAGCGCGCGTGCCACATGCGGCGTGAGATCCAGCCCCGCCGTCACCGCCAGATCGTACACCAGCTCACCAGTTGCGCACGCCGTCGTATCGGCGACCGCCGTCCCGCCGATCGGCGTGTCGCCCGGCACGTGATGGTCGATGACGCTCACCGGGACCGTGAGCGCGCTGACGGCCTCCGCCAGCACGCCGACGCGTCGGATGTCGTTGATGTCCAGCACGATCATCGCGTCGATGTCGGCCAGTGCCGCCGCACCGCGGGCGGTGGCGTTCTCGATGCCTCCCTCCAGCAGGAACTCGAACATCGCCGGCCACGGTGTGGGATTCACGATGCGACAGTGAACCCCACGTTGCGCGAGGAGATGCGCCAGTGCCACCTCCGACCCACACCCGTCACCGTCGGCGTTGATGTGGGTGGAGAGCGCGACGGTCATCCCAGGTGTCAGCGGCGCCAACAGTGCCTCGATGGCCGTCCGTCTCGCCGCCGGGACCGCGAGCAGATCGGCGGCGGAAAGACGCAGGGTGTTCGGTTCGGTCATCGTCATCGAATGGTCGGT
>CAZMGX010000032.1:14854-22864 GCA_964565915.1 uncultured Gemmatimonas sp. | reverse complement strand
ACATCGAAGTTGTCCGGCTCCCCGGGGCGCAGGCCGCGCGAGATACGCATGGCTTCCTGCGCACGCGCCATGGCGGGGCCGACGGCTTCGGCATTCGCCATCTTCACCGACACCGTGGTCGCCTGACGCCGGCCATAGATCGCTTCAAACGCCGTGATCGGAATGAGCGCGAAGCCATCGAACGACTGGCCCAGCACGCGGCCCTTGCGGCCCACGACGCCGATGACGGTAAATCGCTGTCCCATCAGGCGCACTTCCTGATCGATCGCATTGCCGTTGTCGAACAGGGTATTCGCGATGTCGGTGCCGATGACCACGACGCGGCGGCGCTCCCTGACATCGATGTCGCTGAGCGGACGCCCCGCGGTGAAGCGGTAGTCCTGCACCGTCTGATACCCTTCGGTGACGCCAAACACGAGCACGCCGCCCAGCGTGCGGTTGCGCCAGATCATGTCTGCCTGCGGCGTGGGCCAGCCGGACTGCAGACTGATCGCCATCGCATCGGGCAGCGCCATGGCGACGGCGGCCGCGTCCTGCTCATCGATCCGTGGACGCCGCCGCAGGAGACGGAACTCCGAATCGTTGAACAGGCCAACGCTGAGCGGCAGCCGGCGCACCTGAAAGGTGTTCGTACCGATCATGGCATCCGCGATGTTCTCCTTCACATACGCATTCATGCCCTGGATGATCGCGACGACGGCGACCAGAAACCCCACCGACACGACGATGCCCAGCAGCGTGAACGCCGTGCGCAACGGATTGACGCGCAGTTGCAGCACCGACAGCCGCACCACATCCGTAAAGCGCATCGCCACGGTCGCTACTCGTGGCGGAGGGCTTCGACCGGATCGAGGCGCGAGGCGCGAATGGCGGGCAGCATGCCGAAGGCCACGCCAGTGAGCGCACTGGCAGCGAGCGCGGTCGCCACGATACTGGCCGGAAGAGACGCCGGGATACTGCTGTTGCTGCGAATGACCCAGGCAAGGACGGCGCCAATGCCGAGGCCGATCAGGGCGCCGATACTGGTCAGCGTCGCGGCCTCCACCAGAAACTGCCAGCGAATGGTGCCCGCCGTGGCCCCCAGCGCCTTCCGCACACCAATCTCGCGCGTCCGTTCGGTCACGGAGATCATCATGATGGCCACGACGCCCACCCCACCGACGAGCAGCGCCACGGCCGACAGTGCCAGGCCGACCGCGAAGATCGCGCCGAACAGCTGGTCGAACGTTTCCTTGATGCGATCCTGCTCGACGAGGTAGAAGTCCGAGCGCATGCCGGGGCGCAGTCCGCGCCGCGCCCGCATGGCGGCCATCACCTCGTCCATCACTTCGCTCTGCGTCGCCGTGGCGAACGGGCGCACCAGCAGCGTCAGGCTGCCCTTCCACACATCGAGCGTGCGCACGGCCGCCTGCAGGGGAACGATCGCACGCGGGGTGTCCGGACCTTTGCCTTCGAGCGATTTGAGGAAGCCGGCCTTCGGATGATAGATGCCGATCACCGTGAACTGGCGTCCGCTGATCATGATCTGCTTGCCGATCGGCTCCGACGTGCCGAACAGCTGCGAGCTCAGCGTGTCATTGAGCAGCACCACGGGCTGGCCGGCATCGTACTCGGTGCGGGTGAAGTTGCGCCCGGGATAAATGTCGGACGCATCCACCTGCGGCCAATCCGGGCTGTAGGCATCATACCCGACGCCGTCGATGCGCACGTTCTTGTACGCGAAGTTGCCGCCGCCACCCAGCACGCCGATCACGTTCGACACGCCGGGAATGCGCTCGATCATGTTCCACTCGGCGAACGAGATTGGCGGATTGCGACGGTCCGGACACTTCTCATCCGTGCCGTCGCAGGCGTTGATGCCACTGCCGCGCCGCTGCACGATGAACGTCGTCGCGCCGATTTCCTCGAGGTCCTTCTGGAACGACCCGCGGATGCCGTTGACGACAGCCCCCATCGCCACGACGACGAACACGCCGATGGCCACACCCGCGATCGTCAGCGCGGCGCGCACCTTGTTGGTGCGAATCGCCTCGATCGCCATGCCGACCCCTTCGAACACCAGCAACAAGCGATTCATGTCTATTCCTGGCGGAGGGCCGTGATGGGATCGAGCTGAGATGCCCGACTGGCCGGATACATACCCGCGGCAATGCCGACCCCGGCGCCGGTGATCAGGGCGGCCGCGATCGACCACGGCGCGACGGCGGCCGGCAGCGGCGTCAGTGCGGCAATCAGTTCTGCGAGGCCGATCCCGAGCCCGATCCCGATCGCTGCGCCGATGATACTGAGCGTCGTCGCCTCGACGAGAAATTGCGACAGGATGTCGCTCCGCTTGGCACCGAGCGCCTTGCGCACCCCGATCTCACGCGTGCGTTCGGCCACGGCCACCAGCATGATGTTCATGATGACCATCGCGCCGACGACCAGGCTGATCGCGGGCAGGGCCGTGCCGAACAACACGAGCCGCCCCTTGAGTTCCTTGATGAAGCCGAACGCCGCATCCTGCGTCACGAGCCCGAAGTTGTCCGGCTCGCTCGCGCGGAGGCCGCGGATGCCGCGCAAGGCACCACGGGCCGCTTCCATGCCGTCGGCCAGATCTTCCTGGCGCGGGGCCTGTACGATCAGCGACGAGATGTCGCGTTGCGGACGGATGATACGACCCATCGGCGAGGTATACGGCGCAATGGCCAGACGATCCAGGGAAAAGCCGAACACCGACCCCTGTTTTTCGATGACGCCGATCACCGTGAACGGGACGCCGGACACGCGCAGCGTGCGATCGATCGGATTCAGGCCGGGGAAGAACGCCTCGGCGACTTCGACGCCGATCACGACGACGGGTGCACTGGAGCGCACTTCCTGATCCGTGAACGCGCGCCCCTTGTCCACCGCGAACTTCTTGATCTCGAAGTAATTCGCATCGGTGGCCACGGCCTGCACCTGTCGCGGACGGGCACCAACGGCCGAGGCATACTTGAACGTCTCGCTGGCGATGCTCGACTTCATCGTGGCGGGAATGGCCCCGCGCACGGCCTCGACGTCCGTCATGCGCAGCAACGGTCGCCGCTGCGCCAACCGCGCGTCGAAGCCGCGATTGCCACCGGGCCCGACGTTGTCGAATCGTCGCAAGGTGAACGTGTTGCTGCCGATGAGCCGGGCAGCGAAATCTTCCTCGACGTAGCGCCCCATGCCCTCGACGATCGACACGACGGCGATGAGGAACATCACGCCGATCGTCACGCCGAGGAGGGTGAACGCGCTCTTCAGCTTCTGGACACGAAGCTGGGACAGGGCCAAGCCAATGGCATCACGAGTCTTCACCCATCAAGAATAACCCGGACGGTCACTCGTGGCGGAGGGCCTCGATCGGGTCCAGACGAGCGGCGCGCATTGCCGGGAGCATCCCGAAGATGATGCCGGTGCCAATGCTGGCCAGAATGGCCGTGACAATGGCCGACGCGGGGATGGAGGTCGGTACGGGGGTATTCGTCCGGACGACCCACGCCAACCCGGCACCCAGCACCAGTCCGACCGAGGCCCCGATCGACGTGAGTGTTGCGGCCTCCACCAGGAACTGCCAGAGAATCGTCGCCTTGGTCGCCCCCAACGCCTTGCGGACCCCGATTTCTCGCGTCCGCTCGGTCACGGAGATCATCATGATCGCGATGACCCCGACGCCGCCGACCAGCAGCCCGACGGCGGAGAGCGCCAGGCCGACCATGAAGATGGCGCCGAACAGCTGATCGAACGTGGCCAGCATCCGATCCTGGGCGACGAGAGCGAAGTTGTTGGGCTGCGAAGGCTTGAGGCCTCGTCGCCCGCGCAACAGTTCGGTCACCTGGTCCATCACTTCCGCCTGTGCGACCCCCGGACGTGGCTTCGCCATGATGAGGAGCCCGCGACGCCACACATCGAGATGACGGTAGGCGGTCATCATCGGCAGGACGGCGCGAGGTTTGTCGGGTCCGCGTCCGTCCATCGTTTTCAGGAAGCCGGCCTTCGTGTGGAACACGCCGATAACGGTGAACTGCTTACCGCCAACGGATATCTGCTTGCCGATCGGGTCCGAATCCCCGAACAGCCGGTTCTTGAGGGTGTCGTTGACCAGCACCACCTGGGCGCCGGCATCATGCTCGGCCTGTGAGAAGCTCCGCCCCGGCGAGATGTCTGCCACGTCGGTCTTGATCCAGTCGGTACTCTGGGCGTCGTAACCGACATTCGTGACGTGGCGATCCTTGTAGTCGAAGTTGGCCTGACCCGAGAGCCACGCGGTGGCTGTCTCGATCGACGGCAGGCCGCGGATCGCTCCCCACTCGGCCAACGTGATGGCGGGATTTCGGCGATCGGGGCAGGTGTCGTCTGTTCCGTCGCAGTTGTTGACCCCGATGCCGCGACGGCGCACCTGAAAGGACGTCGCCCCGAATTCGTCGAGATCCGACTGAAAACTCTGACGGATCCCGTGGACGGTGGCCCCCATGGCGACGACCACGAATACCCCGATGGCCACGCCGGCAATCGTGAGGAGGGCGCGCACCTTGTTCGCGCGCATCGCATCGAGGGCCATGCCGATGCCCTCCAGCGCCATCAACAACCGGTCGAAGAATCGCATCGCGCGCCTTATTCCTGCCGCAGGGCGGCGATCGGGTCGAGTCGGGCCGCGCGACTGGCAGGGTAGATCCCCGCCGCGACGCCCACACCCGCGCCCACGGTAAGCGCCGCCACGATCGACCACGGGGCGACCGCGGCTGGCAGCGGTGTGGTGGCGGCAATCGTCGCGGCGAGGGCGATGCCCAGCCCGATGCCGACAGCGGCGCCCACCACGCTCAGGGTCGCGGCCTCCACCAGGAATTGCGACATGATGTCGCGGTGACGGGCGCCCAACGCCTTCCGGACCCCGATCTCACGCGTCCGCTCGGCCACCGCGACCAGCATGATGTTCATGATGACCATCGCACCGACCACGAGACCGATCGCCGGAAGTGCCGTGCCGAAGATGACCATCTTGGATTTGATGCCGTCGAAGAACGCCATCGCCTCCGCCTGCGTCTCGAGCGCAAAGTTGTCCGGCTTGCCCGGTGGCATGCGGCGTGACGCCCGTAGCACCTCGCGTGCCGCGTCCATGCCGTCGACCACCAGATCCGACGTCGGGGCCTGGACGACCAGACTCTGGATGTCGCCGCGCGGCTGAATGGCCCGAGCCAGAGGGCTCGTATAGGGAGCAATCACCAGACGGTCGAGAGAGAAGCCGAAGACCGATCCCTGTTTCTCGATGATCCCGATCACCTCGTAGGGCACGCCGGCCAAGCGGATGGTCCGGCCGATCGGATCGAGTCCGCTGAAGAAGTGCTCCGCGACCTCGACGCCGATCACGGCCACGCGTGCGGCCACGTTCACCTCCTGCGGACCGAACGCCCGTCCGCGCTCGACGATGAACTTCTTGATGGTGAAGTACGACGCCTCGGTGGCCACGGCCTGCACATCGCGCGGGCGATTGAAGGTCGACGAGGCCTTCATGAAGGTCTCGCTGGTGATCGCCGACTGCGACCCCGGCGGCAGGACCCGCCGTACCAGCTCTGCGTCCGTCGGGAACAGCCGGGGGCGACGCATGATCTCGCGCCAGTCGAGATTGTCGTCGGTGTTGAAGTCGTTCCAGCGCCGCAGCGTGAACGTATTCACGCCGAACAGCTTGCCGGCAAAATCGTTCTCGACGTATCGGCTCATGCCTTCCACGATCGAGACGACGGCGATGAGAAACATGACGCCGATCGTCACGCCGATGAGCGTGAAGAAGCTCTTGAGCTTCTGCACGCGGATGGTGCTCAGCGCCAGGCGGATGGCTTCGAAGAAGGGCATCGGATCACTCGTAGCGGAGGGCTTCGACCGGATCGAGCCGCGCCGCCCGAGAGGCGGGAAGCAGTCCGAAGAGAATGCCGGTGACGGCGCTCGCCCCGAGGGCCGTCACCACCGCCAGCGGTGGAATCGAGGCCTCGATCGGCGAGAAGTTGCGAATGGCGAGCGAGGCCAGCCATCCGACAAAGAGGCCGATCGCCCCACCGATACCGGTGAGCGTCGCGGCTTCGACGAGGAACTGCCAGAGAATCGTCGCCTTCGTCGCACCCAGTGCCTTGCGCACGCCGATCTCGCGCGTGCGTTCGGTGACCGAGATCATCATGATCGCCACCACGCCGACGCCGCCGACGATGAGGCCGACACCCGACAACGCGATCATGACGAGGAAGAACATCCCGAAGATGCTGTTGTACGTGTCGAGCAACTTGTCCTGCGTGATGATGGCAAACGATGACTCTTCACCCGGACGCAGTCCGCGCAGTCCGCGCAGCGTGGCCGTCACGTCGTCGATCACCGCATCACGCGTCACCTCTGCACGCGGCTTGACGGCCAAGCCGACTCCGCTGGACCGCGCGCCAAGGTACCGGATCAAGGCCTGCACCGGCACTACGGCCTTCGGCCGCTCGCCGCCGGAGAGGAAGCTGGCATTGTCCTTGTACACGCCGATCACTTCGAACGGGACGCCGTTGAACGTCACCGTCTTGCCGATCGGATCGAGGTCACCCAGCAGTCGCTCCACCATCAGCGTGGACAGCACGGCCACGCGTGCACCGGTGCGCGCCTCGGCGGCGGTGAAGGCGCGCCCCGGGAACACGTCCGGAGCGCTGATCGACGGCCACTCAGCGGAATACCCCTCGAGTGGCGCGCCCGACAGCGCGCGATCGCGATACTTCGCGGCAGCCGACCAATCCAGCCGCTCGCCGACGAATTCAACCGTGCTCAGGCGGCGAAGCGCTTCCACTTCGTTCGGCCGAATCGGCGGATTGCGAAGCCACGTGCACGTGCCGTCGGAGCCATCGCAGTTTTCGAATGAAATGGGATAGCGCGTCAGGAAGAACGTCGTTGGCCCGGTACTCGCGAAATCGCGCGCAACCGACTGATTGATCCCGTGAATCGCCGCAGAGATCGCGACCACGACGAACACACCGACGGCGATGCCGAGAATGGTCAGCCCGGCGCGCACCTTGTTGGCGCGACACGCGTCGATGGCAATACGCACGCCTTCGCTGATGGCGAACAGGCGGAATGAACCGAACGCCATCTGCTATTCCTGCCGGAGGGCGGTGATGGGATCGAGCCGTGAGGCCCGGCTAGCCGGATACACGCCCGACACGATGCCGACGCCCGCACCAAGGGCGACACCGACCACGATAGACCAGGGGGCCACACTGGCCGGCAGCGGCGTCGCGGCCGCGAGAATTTCGGCCAGCAGAATGCCAAGGCCCACACCGATCGCCGAGCCAACGGTGCCAAGCGTCGACGCCTCGATCAGGAACTGCATCAGGATATCGCGCCGCTTGGCGCCCAACGCCTTACGAATGCCGATCTCCCGCGTGCGCTCGGCAACCGCGACCAACATGATGTTCATGATGACGATGGCCCCGACCACCAGGCCGATCGAGGGCAGGGCAATGCCCGCCAGCACCAGATAGCGCTTGATCTTGTTCCAGAACTCGAGCGCGGAGTCTGCGGTCTGCAGCGAGAAGTCGTCTTTCTGCCCGGGCCGCAGGCGATGCACGCCACGCATGGTGGCCCGCACGATCTCCATCGTTTCCTTCATCGCCACTTCACTCGGCGATTGGATGGCGACGGCATCGACGATGTTGGGACGCGAATTCAGCAGACGCCGCGCCGGCGAGCGCCATGACGTCACCAGGAAGTTGTCGAACGACATGCCGAAGGCCTTGCCCTGCGACTCGGCGATGCCAACGACCTTGTACGGGACGCCACCCATCTTGAGTTCCCGGCCGATCGGATCGAGCCCGGGAAAGAGCCGATCCGCGGCATCGATGCCGATCACCACGGACTTTTCGCCGCGCGACAGTTCCTGTTCGGACAGAGGGCGACCGTCGGTGACGCCCAGCTTCTTCACCTCGAAGTACGCGCCGTCGACGGCGAATACCCGCACGCGTCGCGGCTTCGGGCTCACCGATGATGTGA
>CAZMGX010000032.1:0-14844 GCA_964565915.1 uncultured Gemmatimonas sp. | reverse complement strand
TGGCGATCTGATCCTCACTGGTGATGTACCACTTCACGTCGGCGGGAAGATCACGCACGACCGGGCCGACGTCGGTGATCTCGAGCCGTTTCCGGCGGCGATACTCCTCCCACGTGGCTTCATCCACATCGCCGATGCTGATGTTGGGCCGACTGCGCAGCTCGAACGTGTTCACCCCGATCAGTTTCCCGACGAGGTCTTCCTCCATGTAGCGTCCCATCCCCTCGACGATCGAGACGACGGAGATGAGGAACATCACGCCGATACACACCCCGAGGAGGGTGAAGGCACTCTTGAGTTTCTGGACCCGGATGGTGTTGAGGGCCAACCGGATGGCTTCGAAGAATTGCACGGGCGCCTCGCGCACGGTGGGGTCTGCGAAGAGATACGGCGGTGCGCGATCGGAGTTTCGCCCGGGCAAGCGAAAGGCGGAACACTCGTGCCATGAGCGCTCCGCCTTGGTTCCACCTGTGTCGCAGTGACTCAGTGCACGCGTTCGAGACCGATATGAGCGGCGTACTGCGCGCTGGACTCGTCGCTCGAAATGACGCCGTCACGCAGCACGATGACGCGCTTGGCATGCACCGCGATGTCCGGCTCGTGCGTGACCATCACCACCGTCTGTCCCTGCGTGGCGAGCTCTTCGAACACCCGCATGATTTCTTCCGACGTCTGGGAGTCGAGATTACCCGTCGGTTCGTCGGCGAGCAGAATCGACGGGCGATTGACGAGCGCGCGGGCAATCGCCACACGCTGTCGCTGACCACCGGACAGTTCGTTCGGGCGGTGCCCGATGCGCGCGCCCAGCTGCACCCGCTCCAATGCCTCGGTCGCGCG
This sequence comes from uncultured Gemmatimonas sp., assembly GCA_964565915.1. Taxonomy (GTDB): domain Bacteria; phylum Gemmatimonadota; class Gemmatimonadetes; order Gemmatimonadales; family Gemmatimonadaceae; genus Gemmatimonas. The sequence continues at coordinate 14,007 of CAZMGX010000032.1, read as the reverse complement.
CTTCTTCCGTTCATCGGCCGACACCCCGGCATAGACCAGCGGCAACTCGACGTTCTGCAGGGCCGACGCTCGCGGCAGCAGGTTGAACGTCTGGAAGACGAATCCGATCTCCTTGTTCCGGACGCGCGCCAGGGCATCGTCGGTCATCTCGGAGACCAGCATGCCGTTCAACCAGTACTCGCCGTCGTTCGGCGTGTCGAGGCAGCCGATGAGGTTCATCAGCGTCGACTTGCCGGAGCCTGACGGTCCCATGATGGCGACATACTCGTTGCGACGGATGGCCAGATCGACGCCGCGCAGCGCGCGGACGATTTCGCCGCCCATGTCGTACTGCCGTTTCAGCTGCCGCGTGACGATCACCCAGTCCTTCTCGGGGGCGGCGCCGGCCTGCGTGACTACCGCGCGCCGCTCTCCGGTGGTGCTGAGGCCAATGTCGTCGACGATCTTGCTCACGATTTCTTCTCGGTTGCCGTAGGCTTCTTCTCTTCAGGCTTGGCGGTCCGGATCAGGGCGCCGTCCTTGAGTTCACGGATCGCCTGGTACGTCCCCGCCACGATGGTCTCACCAGCCTTGAGCCCTTCAAGCACTTCGAAGTGGCGCTCGCCGGCAATCCCTACCTTTACGGTTCGGAAGCTCACTTTGTTGTCCGTGCCGACCACGAACACCCCTTCGACGTCCCGCTTGCCCACTTCCTTCGCCGGCTGCGAACGTCCCACTGTGACTGCGGTATCCGCGTTCGGGAGATTCTCATTCTCCCGGACCGTGAGCGCGATGATGGGGATCGACAGGACCTTGGTGCGGGACGCCGTCACGATCTTCGCGGTGGCCGAGAAGTCCGGTCGCGTGTCGGCCGGCGGGTTGCTGAGCTGCACGACCACCTCGTAGTCGATCGCCTGGTCGCCGGTTGCGCTGGCCGTCTTCGTCACCGAGCTGTTCGAGATCTCGACGACACGCCCCACGAAGGTGGTGTCCGGGAAGGCGTCGATCTGGATCAACGCCGAGTCGCCCACGCCGATGCGCGCCACGTCGGTTTCGTCGACCTTCACCTTGGTCTCGAGCACACTCATGTCGCTGATGGTGAGCAGGGTCGCATCGGCGCGGTTGAGCGTGCCCATGATCGCCGTTTCGCCTTCCTCGACGTTGAGCCGCGTGACCTTGCCGCTCATCGGGGCGGTGATCGTCGTGCGGTTCAAGGCCTGCTTGGCATCGCGCACCGAGGCCTGAGCCTGCTCGACGCTGAACGTGGCCGCCTCGAACAGCGCCTTGTTCACTTCCGCCTGGGTCTTGAGCTGATCGAGCTGATCATCGCTGACCAGCGCGGCCGCTTGTTTGCGCACGGCCAATGACCGCTCATAGTTCTTTTCGGCCTGCAACAGGTTCGCCTTGGCCTGAGCCATCTGCGCTCTCGACGAGGCCAGCGCGGCCTCCGCTCGCTGCAGCGCGGCGGTGACCTGCTCGGGATCGATCTGCAACAGGAACTGACCCTTCTTCACGAAGTCGCCTTCCTTGACCGACAGTCGCACGATTTTGCCCGTCACGTCCGCCGAGACGTCGACCTTGGTGCGGGGCTGGATCTGCCCGCTGGCCGTCACGGACGCCACGAGGTCACGTGCTTCGACCGCTTCGGTGCGCACCTCGACCGCCTTGGTCTGGCCCTTGGTGTAGCTCTTGTATCCCAACGCCGCGACGGCCACCACGACGGCGCCCCCGATGGCGAACTTGACAAGCTTGGTCATGAACTGATCCGGTTAGCGAAGAGGACGGCCGACGGCCGTTTCCAACGTGGTAAACGCGCGCTGCACATCGTAAATGGCGGTGATGCGGTCCGTCTCGGCGTTCTCGTAGTCACCGCGCGCCTGCTGCAGATCCACAATACTCGCGAGGCCGTTGCTGTAGCGCGCCTGCGCCAGCTGCAGGGCCGCACGCGCCGTCGTCACGTTCTGTTCCTGCAGCGCGACCGTCTGCTGCGCGGTCGTGAGGGTCAGAAACGCGGCGGTCACATCGGCCGTGACGCGCAGTTCCTGGCCGCGCAGATCGTTCTGCGCGTTGCGGCGCGTGACACTGGCCTGCTCAACCTGCTGCTCCCGACGGAACCCGTTGAAGATCGGCAGCGAGAACGTCGCCGAGAGGCCGTATGGGTTGCGCGTGAAGTCGAACGGATACTGCGAATTGGTGGCCCGGATCCGCTGCTCGGCCTCCGGCGTGAACACGATCCCGGCGCACTCGCCCAGGCGGTTGGGCAGTCCTGCGGCGGCGCGGACTTCTTCACTCCGAATGCAGCTGAGCCGCGAGGCTTCCGTCTGCGCCTGTCCCTGCGAGATCAGGACGTTCGTGTTGGTGAATTTGACGGTGTTGGCCGAGACGCTCGCGCTGAGCGACAACGACGGAAAGTAGCTGCTGCGCGCCGACGCGATGCCGCGCGCGGCGGCGTCTTCGCGCGCCCGGAAGGCTTCGAGCTGCGGGTTGGACCGCTTCGCCATCGCAATGATGTCCGCCAGCTGCAACGTCGGCGCCGCGGGGAGGTTGGTATCGAGCCGCGCGCCGTCGACGGCATCAATGCCGATCTGCTGGAACAGGCGGATGATTTCGATGGCGGCTTGGTTGCGCTGGTTCAGCGCGGCGACACGCTGCCGACCGTTTGCGACTTCGGCCCGCTGCACATCGAGCTGCGTGCCCGAGCCGACCTGCAGACGTGCCTGGGCCAGCTGCAACTGCACCGCCGTCGTCGCCACCAGCGTGTCCTGCAACGCGGCGCGTGCCTGCGCCTGCAATGCGGTCAGGTACTGCGTGGTCACGTCATTGCGGATGCGTTGCTCGGCGGCGGCGATATCGGCTTCGGTCGCGTTCTGGTTGGCCTTCGCGGAGCGACGGTCGTTCAGCGTCGCCAGCGACAGGTTCATCTGGGCCGAGCCGCTCCAGTCGGTGGAGAGCTGGTCGTTGGTGGCACCGAACGCCTGGCCCTGGAAGAACTGTTGACGTCCTTCGCGGTAGCCGCCGCCAAAGCTGGTGTTCAGGTTGGGCAGGAACGCGCCGGTGGAGGCGCGCACTTGCGCGGCAGCCGTACGTCGGGCGTTCACCGCGTTCTGGTACGTCGGGTTGTTGCGACGCGCCAGCGCGATCGCGTCGGCGAGCGTGAGCACGCCGCCCGGGGCAACGGCCGGCGCGGCTTGTGCGCCGAGGGACGAAGTAACGGCTGCGCCGGCGGCAGTGGCCAGCACGACCGCGAAAGCATAAATGCGCATGAGAACGGGGCGAGGGGAGGTCATGGACAGGGGGCCGTACGCGGCCGTGGCGAGCGTGGTTTCAGGCGTTTGGACACCCGATCGACCCCAAACGGTGCATCAGCGGGGAACATCATCACGTACCGCTTCGAAGCGTCGCGCGGGGATTCGCAGGCGCAGCAAGCGGCCGCTGTCGTCGGCCCAGATCAGCCGCTCTTCGGCATCGTGCGACGTGACGCTCCAGCGTCGCGCCGCACGGCGCGAGCCCGCAATGCTGACGGTGTCCGTCATCGACTGCAGCACGACGCGGGCCCGTCCCGACTGATTTGTCGTGGGGGTGAGCACGGCCAGCGACGTCGAATCGCCGAGACCCAGCGTACCACGCACGAGGAGTGCGTACTGCAGCACGCCGTCGCGTTCGAGCACCATCGTCCCCGGCAGCAACAGGTACTCACGGGCCGCTTCGCCCGTCACGCTGCGCGAGAGGGTCGTGAACCGGCCGCGGACCCGCTGTCCACCCAGCCGTAACGAGACGGTCGCCCCGATCCGTTCCTCGACCGAGTAGCGAAGCGGTGTACCGGCTGAGTCCGCTTCGAGCCGTACGGCCGAGCGGCGGTCACCGGTGGCGGATTCGGACCGCAGCTCATACGTGACACCATCCGCGCCACGAGACTGACGCATGGAAAACTGCTCGCGTCCGGCCCGCTGATCGTCCACGAACAGCGTGAAGCTCCCGACGTCCAGCAGGTCGGTCGGTTGCTGCGCCGCTGGCGCCGTCGCGGGCGCGGCGATCAACCACGTCAACAGCAGCTGGGCCGTGCCGGTCGCCAGGGACCGACGGGGGCGAAAAAGGGACATTGCTCCAAGATAGTCGAAATGACACGGACCCTTCGCCTTCGTGGTGCGGCCGGGGTATTGTGCGGGCGATGACTGCCCCCGGTATCGACTCGCCACCTTCCGACGCGCCTCCAGCTGCCGACGATCGGTGGCCGCTGGGGTGGGTCGCCAGCGCCTCCGTGGCGCTGTTGTCGCTCGCGGCCTGGCAGCGGAGCCCGGGGTGGTGGCCGCTGGCGAGCGCGGTCCTGGCCACCGCGATGGCTGCGTGGCTGGGTCGGCACGTCCGACGGCCGAGGGCCTGGGTCTTCGCGGCGACGCTGTGGCTCGCACTGGCTCTCATTGTGGCAGTGGTCAGCACGCTCGGCCTCGACCGCGTGGCGCGCGACTGGTCTCGCTGGTCGTCGATCGAGCGCGAAGATCGGGCGACCCGCATCGCCGCACGCGTGACAGCCACCAGTGAGCAACTCGTGCAGGCCGCCGCGGAAATCGCCAACGATCCGGCCAGACTGTCCGAGCTGGCGGCCGGCGTTTCGACGACCACGCGTCCGCTCGCTCCTCCGCTCGATGCGAGCATCGAATCCGCCCTGTTGGTCTTTCGGGGAGACCGCTTGGTGGCGAGAACCGGTCAGGTGCGCACCCGGGTCGCGGCGCACGGCGACCCGGGCGTGAAGCTGGTCGATGAGCCGTTTTACGCCTCCTTGGTCGCACGCGCCATGGCGCCGGATGGCGCGGTGGAAGTGGTGGCGGTCGCGCTGGTCTCCGCCATTCCACCCGCCGATCGGTTCGCGCGCGCGCTGACGCAAACGCTCTCCGATCCCGTCGACATTCGGCGAACCCTCATCGAGTCGCCGGACTCGGCGCGTGTCGGAGACGGCGAGACGGTGATCGTGGTGACGCAGGGTAGTTCTCGCCTCGCGCGCGTGCGGGCATTGGCCCGCACGGAGGGAGAAACGCAGCTCGCGCTGCTGCAGCGCGCCCGGGCACGCACGGCGATTCCGCTGGCCTTGGCGGCTCTCCTGCTGCTGGTCGCCGCGTGGCGACGGCCGGCGCGCACCGTACACCGCCTTGGCGTGTCGGTCATGTTGTGGATCACACTGGCGGTCGCCCCGCTGAGTGCGCTGTCGAACGTGTCGCCGCTCTTCGATGCGTCGAGCTACTTCGCGGCGATGGGTGGGCCGTGGACCGCAAATGTGGCGGCGCTGCTGCTCTCGACCGCGCTCGGACTGGCGATGCTGTTTCTTTCGCTGCGCAGCGGTCGCGTGACGCGGGTGACAAGCGCTCGCTGGCTGGCCGCGGGTGTCGTGCTGGTCAGTGCCACGCTGGGCCCGTTCGTCCTGCGAGATCTGGCCCGCGGCATCAAGCTGCCCGCCGACGGGGGAAGCCTGTCCCTCTGGATCGCCTGGCAACTGGCGATCGCGCTCGCGGGCGTGTGTGTCTTGCATGCGGGAGCGGCGGCCGGTCGTGCGGTCCTCGGCACTCGTCGGGGATTGCCCTCGATGACGGCACCGCTGCTGGCGATCGGAGCGGCGGTGCTGGCGCCCGTCCTCTGGCGGGCGCCGGGTGGCTGGCCCGCGTGGTATCCCGTCTGCTGGGCCCTCGCGATCGGCGCCCTCGCGCTGACGAGACGAGGCGTGGCACTGGTGACCGGCGCCGCGGTTGTTGCCGGCGCCGGTGCGACAACGCTCACGTGGGGGGCGACGGTGCGCGCCCGCATGAACCTCGCGCAATACGACCTGGCGCGGTTGTCGTCCGTCGACCGGGACGCGTCGCAGCTGTTGGCGCGCTTTGCCGGCGAGCTGGCCGCGGAATCGTCGGTCGGCGACAGCACACGCGAGGCGGCATCGCATGATCGCCTGACGGCCGACGCGCTGCTCCGACGGTATGCAGCCAGCGAACTCGCGCAGGCCGGATATCCCGCTCGGATCGCGCGGTGGGATGTGTCATCGACGCGCGCGCCTGCCGCGGAGGTTGCCCTGGTGCCGGTGGAGGACACCATCGGCGCGCAGTCCATCATCGCATCCATCGCGCGAGAAAGCGGGGGCGTGGAGATACGCGCGGTCGAAGATGGACCGACCACGATTCTGGTGGCGGCCGTGCCATCGACCGGCGGTCGCGTCACGACGATCGCCGTCCCTCCTCGCACGCGCCTGTTGCCGACAGACCCCTTCGCCGCCCTGACCGGCGTGGCTGGCGCGCGGACGCCCGAGGCGCCGTACCGTTTGACGCTTGCGCCGGTTGGTGCCGCCGACTCGACCGCACGCGCGCTGCAATGGAGACGGCGCGGCAACCTCATGCACGGGGATGGCGTGGCGACTGGGCGCGGTGATGCTCGCCAAGTGCACGTCGAGGTGGACCTGCGCGGACTCGATCAGTTGCTGGCCCGCGGCGCGCTGCTGGTGTTGCTGGACGTCGCCGTCGTGTTGGCGCTGTGGGGAGCGAGCGCGATGGCGGATGGTGCCTTCGGCCGTTGGTTTCGCGTGCGGCGCGCCCGCCTGTGGCGCTCGTATCGCGCGCGGTTGAGCGCGGCGTTACTGGCCTCCTTCATCGCCCCGGCCGCCTTGTTCGGAGGCTGGTCGTGGTATCGACTGCAAGACGACGACCGGGCGGCTCGTGCGCTGCTGCTGCGCGAGGCGTTGCGCACGGCCGCCGGCGATGCCGCCACGCGCGATCTTGCGGCCACATCGGCCAGTGTGGGCGCGCCGTTCTTCCTGTATCGCGACGCACAGCTGGACGCGACCAGCGACTCGTTGCTGCAGTCCCTCGCGCCGTTGGGTCGCCTGCTCCCGGTCTCGCTCGATGACCGCGACTTCGGGACCGACGACGTCTTCGCCACCAGACGTGTGCCGGTCGGCCGCGTACAGTCGCTGATCGGTTATCGGCGGGTGCCTGGCACCCAGGACCTTGTGGTCGTCACGCCAGCGCGTGGGGATGAGTTCGCACTCGATGCGCGGCGCGAGGACCTCGGTGTGCTGCTGTTGTTTACCGTCGCCCTTGGCGCCTTGGTGGCCATGTGGTCGAGTGGTGTCGCGGCGCGGTCGCTGGCACGACCGGTCGGGGCACTCAGTGATGCCGCACTGGCCATCGCGGCCGGACGCGATGCGCGCGCCTTGGGACAGGCGCCTGCGTCGGAGTTCGCGCCCGTGTATCGCGCTTTCAGTGATATGGCTGATGATTTGTCGACCAGCCGCGCCGCCCTCGAGGCGGCGCAGCGCCGGACTGCGGCCGTGTTGCAGCACGTGGCCAGCGGCGTACTCGCCATGCGGCGCGACGGAGAAATCCTCATCGCGAATCCGCGGGCCGAGCAGTTGCTGGGCGCCTCGCTGCGACATGACGGGGCCACACTCGCGGCGCTGCCGTCGGCGCTGTCCGTGGTCGTCGAGCGCTGCCAGCGCTTCCTCGAGAACGATGCCGACGACGACGCGTTCGAACAGCGCTTCGAACAACGGCAGCTGCGCGGTCGCCTGACGCGACTGCCGGGCGGCGCCGTCCTGACCCTGGACGACATCACCGAGCTCGCCTCGGCGCAGCGCGTGTTGGCCTGGGGGGAAATGGCCCGGCAGGTCGCCCACGAAATCAAGAACCCGCTCACCCCCATTCGCCTTGGCGTCCAGCATTTGCGTCGTGCATTTCGTGACGGGCGTGGTGACTTCGCCGCCATCCTCGATACCAACGTCACGCGTGTCCTGGCCGAGATCGACCATCTCGATGAGATCGCGCGGGCGTTCAGTCGGTACGGCATGGCGCCCGACCAGCGGCCTCCCGCCATCGCCGTCAATGTCGTCAGTATTGTGCGCGACGTCCTGGCCTTGGAACAACTCGGCGAAAGCGGCGTGCAGTGGACGCTGACCATCGGGCGGGAGCCTGTCGTCGCATTGGGGCAGCGGGCCGAGCTGAAGGAAGTGCTGCTCAACCTGCTGGAGAACGCGCGCTTGGCGCAGGCGCGTCTGGTGGGCGTGCACGTCGACGTGGACGAGGAAGCGGCGACCATCGACGTACGTGACGACGGCATCGGCATTGCTGCCGAGGTGTTGCCGCAGGTCTTCGAACCGCACTTCTCGACGCGAACGAGTGGCAGCGGTCTTGGCCTGGCCATCAGCCGCCGCTTGATCGAAGGGTGGGGCGGGCGGATCACGCTGGAGAGTGCGCCGGGCGCAGGTACGGTCGCGCATGTGCGGCTCCGGCTGGCCTGAGGTTACAATACGTGATGTCATCGGATTCCCTCACCGCTGTCCACCACGAAACCGCATCGCCGCCGCCGCATCTCGCGTCGTGGCAGCTGCCGCCGGGATGGGCATGGGGGAGCGAGGGCCTGCAGCGCGAATACCGACACTATCAGGAAGTGATCGACGCGCTGGGCCGCTCGTTGTCGTTGGTCAGCGCGCCCGATCCGGCGCACGGTGAGTGGTTGCGACGGGAGGCGCGCGCACTTGCGCATCGCAATCATCCGTCGGTGCCGACGACCTATCACTACTGGGCGTCGTATCAGGAGAGCCGGCGGGGGCCCGGGTATCTGCGGCGTTGGATCAGCGGCGAAACCGTGCGATCACGCGTAACGCGGTTGGGGCCCGAAGCGATTCCGTTTGCCATGCAGGTGTTGCGCGAGGCCGGCAGCACGCTGGCCTATTTGCACGACACCGGCGCCGCGCACGGTGCGATCTCGCCCGATACCGTGTGGTTGACGCCGGGTGGTCGACTGTGGCTGCTGGGGTGGGAGTGGGTACTGCCCAAGGAGCAGTTGCCGGCCGGACTGCGCCCTTTCCCGACCTCGCTGGCCAACCCGCCCGAATGGACGGATCACGGCTGGCACCCGACGGCGGCGTCGGACCAGTGGCACCTCGCGGCCCTGTTGTTCACGATGCTGACCGGTGAGACGCCGCCCGAGCAGGACACGCCGCCACTGGCACTGCTGCGAGCCGATTGCCCGCAGGCGTTGGCGTTGGTCGTCGAGCGCGCGTTGCACGTAGACCCCGCCCAGCGTTATCCGTCGATCGGCGCGCTGCTGCGCGACATGGACCGCCACGTGTCCATCCGGCCGGTGTACATCGCGCCGGAAGGTGACGAACTGCCGCCTGTGCTGGACTCCCCCGAAGCACGACTGCGCTGGGCGACCGGTGATGACTATGAGATTCTGTCACCACTGGGACGCGGCATGTTCGGCAGCGTGTGGCGCGCGCGCGACCTGTCGCTCGCGCGCGAGGTGGCCATCAAGGTCCTGCATCCGCACATCGCGAAGGATGATGTCGCGGTCGCACGATTCCGGCGTGAGGCGCGGCTCGCGGCGCAGCTCGCGCACCCGGCCATCGTGCCGATCTACGACAGTGACAGCCGTGGCGACGTCGTGTGGTACACGATGGAATTGGCCGAAGGCGGATCCGTCGCCAGCCTCATCTCGCGCAGCGGGCCCCGCTCGATCGAGGAGATCGCGCAACCGGTCGACGAGGTCCTCGAGGCACTCATTGCGGCGCACGCGAGTGGGATCATTCACCGCGATCTCAAGCCCGAGAACATCCTCATCGATCGGTATCGGCGCTGGCGCATCGGCGACTTCGGCATCGCGTACGCTCTCGGTGAAGAACGCGCCGGGACGTCCGGCACCCCGTCGTTTGCCGCCCCGGAGCAGTTGCTGGGCGAGGCGCAGGGCCCCGCGACGGACTGTTACGCGTTGGCGAGCATCGTGTACTTCTCGCTCACCGGCAAGGCGCCCTTCGGCGACGGGCCAAGCGAAACGATTCTCGCCAAGCAGCTCTCCGATACGCTGGCCGCGCGATTGGCGGGTGATGGCTTCGCCGACGCGCTGGCGCAGTGGCTGCAGCGCGGACTCGCGCCGCGCGTGGAAGACCGGTTCGGTGATGCCGAGGAGATGCGGGTGGCGTGGCGCCAGGTCGTGCGGACGTTGCGTCGTGCAGAGGACGCGCGGCCTTGGTGGCGCCGGCTTATCGAGGGCTTGCCGGAAGACGGAGAATCCGCACCGACTTCTGATTGGTGAACTCGCGAAAGCCGATCGGGCCAAGCTCGCGTCCCATGCCCGATTGCTTGATGCCGCCGAAGGGCAGGCGCGCATCCGACACCACCATGTCGTTCACGAACACCATGCCGGCGTCCAGCCCGTGAACGAACGTCTCCGCCTGTGCGGTGTCCTGCGTCCATACGCTGGCGCCGAGTCCGAAGGTGGAGGCGTTGGCCGCGGCGAGCGCAGCCGCCCCGTCCGCCACGCGGAAGACGGAGGCCACCGGGCCGAAGAGTTCTTCGTTCGCCGCTGGTGACATCGGCGGAACATCGGTCAGAATCGTCGGCGGATAGAAGAAGCCGGCGCCGCCTTCCGGTTCACCGCCCAGCAGCACCCGGGCCCCCTGTTCGCGCGAGGTGCGCACCTGCGCGGACAAGGACTCCCACACCGACTTCGTGGCGATCGGACCGATCTGTGTGCGCTCATCGCGCGGGTCGCCGGTGCGCAGGGCGCGCATGCCGTCAATGAACTGCTCCATGAACAGGTCGTACACGGCATCCACGACGATGAAGCGTTTGGCGGCAATGCAAGACTGGCCCGAGTTGACGGTGCGCGCGCTGACGGCGACGGCGGCGGCTCGGGTGACATCCGCATCGGCCAGCACGATGAACGGATCACTGCCGCCGAGTTCGAGCACCACCTTCTTGAGATGTGCGCCGGCCCGCGCAGCGACATGCCGACCGGCACGGTCGCTGCCCGTCAGCGTCACGCCGACGATGCGGGGATCCGCGATGAGGTCGTCGATGTGCTCGTGTTCCACGAACGCCACGGCACAGGGTGCGGCCGCGACGACGCCCGATGATTCGGCTTCCTCGAAGCACTGCTGCAGCAACCGCGCGCTTCCCGGAACCGATGCGGCCGGCTTGACCAGCACGCCGTTGCCCGCGAGCACGGCGGGCACGGCGAATCGCAATGCCTGCCAATAGGGGAAGTTCCAGGGCATGATGGCAAGCACGGTCCCCAGCGGTTCATACCGCAACGTGACAACGGCCGTGTCATCCGCGACCAGCGTTTCCGTGGCGAGGGCGTGGGCAGCGAGAGCAGGGGCCTGTTCACAGAGCGTGATGCACTTGTCCACTTCCGCCCGCGCGGCGGTGATGGGCTTCCCCATCTCGGTCGTCAAGGCGAGCGCCATCGATTCGCGATGCCGACGCAAGGCCGTGCCGAGGGACGCGACAAATCCGCCGCGCTCGGCGAGGGTGAGCTCCCGCCATCGCCGCTGTTGCGTGTGCACGCGGGCCAGCAGGATCTCGCGGGCCGCCGCATCGAGTGCGTCGACCGTGTACAAGGTCTCGGCCGTACTGGGATCGATCGCAACGAATGGCATACACGAAGGTCAGTGATTGCCCCCTGCCGGGTCAAGCACGAGACCTCGTGATCGTCACGACCGCGCTCCGCGATCGCTTCTCTGTTCCTACGCCATGCGCCGAGGGCCGAACCGGGTGCTGCCGACCGCACCGACGCCGCTGGTCATGCTGCTGGTCATGCTGCTGGTCATGCTGCTGCCGACGCTCGCCGCGGCAGCCACGGCCGTGGCACGCGCGATGGCGGCCACATCGGGCGGAACCACGAGGGCAGGAGCGGCGACCGGCGCGCGATGCAACGTCGTGCGCGGTCGTCCACGCGAGACCGCGCGCGAGGTGGTCTTGGCCGCCAGCTTGCGACGCCGCTTGCGCGCGTAGAGCAGCGTATCGGCGCGCGCCAGCAACTCCGGCAGCGAGGCCGATTCACTTGGGCGCACGCGCGTGTGTCCAATCGTGAGTGAGAGGGGCGCCGCCAATTCACCACTGGCGTTCAGCAGCGCAACCCGCTCTTCGATGCGGCGCTGGATGCTACGTGCCGCGACACGATCGGCGTCGAGTGCCATGATGGTGAACTCATCACCGCCCATACGGGCCACGACATCACAGTCGCGGACGGCGCGTCGCAGCAGCCGTGCCACCGCGGCGAGTGCCCGATCCCCTTCGGCGTGACCGTAGGTGTCGTTGAGGGCCTTGAACTCATCCATGTCCACGTACAACAGCACCGCGTCCTTGGCCTGGCGTCGGGCCAGGCGCAACTGCTGGTCGGCCATCGTCAGGAAGCCGCGCCGGTTGTACAGCTGCGTCAGGTCGTCGGTCAGCGTCGCGCGGCGCAGGCGCACTTCCTCACGCTTGCGCGCCGACACATCGCGAATGGTCACGGCGATGCCGTCGCCGGTCGGCACGGCCTGATGATACAGCCATCCCCCCGTAAACTGTCGGCGATTGACCCGCACTTCTTCTGCCACCGACTGGCGCGACGTGATGGACGCGACGTATCGCTCCCACAGCTCCACACCAAACGTGTCCGCGAAGTCCCGGCGAAGACGGCGACCGATCAACAGTTCACGGCCGGCGCGTACGAGCATGGCTCCGCTGGGATTGACGTCCACGATCTCGAAGTCCGTGATGTCGCCGGAGGTCGCGCGGATCGCCCGCAGCAGAAACACGCCGTCAACGTTGGCATGCATGGCCTCATGCAGCTGTTGGACATGCGATGGCGTCTCGCTTCCGCCGAGGGCGCGCCGGGTCAGTTCGTGATGGAGGCGCCGCCATCCGGCGACAGCGATCCCGAACGCCAGCACCGAGAGGAGGGGGGCGGCGTCACCAAACCGGGGGAGGTAGTCAATCAACGGAACACGGGTCGAGGCGAACGCGTCCAGCACACGCGCGAAGGTCTCAGTCGAGCCGACGGACAGCAGCCCGCCCGCCCCTGCGAGCATGGCGAGGGCGGTCCAGAACATCGCACGGGTGGCAAGACGATCGAGCATCACGGTAGCGGATTGGTGCAGAACGGCGACCAAGCAGTCGCGGTGGAGACCGCCGTCGGGCTCCACGAAGCCCGCGGTGAAAGCGGGCCCAGGCGAAGGAAAAGCAACTGGCGTGCCACGCTCAGCAGTGGCCCTTCGCGTTATTAAAGTCATTTCGAGCTGCCAGATCTCAAGCTATTGAAAAAAAATAGTTTGCATTTAGAGTGTTGCGTCGGAATCGTGATCCGGATCGGCGGCGAACGGCCTCAGAACAACTGATCAGCCCAGGGTGAATCAGCCGTCGGGTCAATCGGCCCGGCAATAGTTGCCGGTGTCTTCATATGGAAGAGCTTGCCGCCTCTAGTCCTTTCCGCCCAACAGAAGACGAGTCTCCATGGCCGCGTAACGAGCGGCGCCGTCGGTATCGGGCTTGAGCAACGAGACCACGATGCCGGTGGCGAACGATAGCGGAATCGTGATCAACGCCGGGTTCTTCAGGGGGAAGATCGCTTCGGTGTGATGCAGGAGGTCGATCTGGACGGCGGGAGACAGGGCGATCAGGATCAGCGTCGACACGGCGCCGACCGCCATGCTGGTCGCCGCTCCGGCGGTACTGGTTCTGCGCCAGAACACACTCAGCACGAGGGCGGGGAAATTGGCACTCGCGGCGATGGCGAAGGCCAACCCGACCATGAACGCCACATTCTGTCCCTTGAAGGCGATCCCCAGCAGGATGGCGACCGTGGCCAACCCGATGGTCGCAACCCGGGCGACACGGAGCTCTTCATTGGGGCGCGGCTGTCCGCGGCGTACGACACTGGCCCAGAGGTCATGCGAAATCGTCGCCGCGCCCGACAGCGCCAGTCCGGCGACTACCGCGAGAATGGTGGCGAAGGCCACCGCCGCGATGAAGCCGAGGAAGGGTCGGCCGCCCAACAACTCCGCGAGCATGGGAGCGGCCATGTTGCCACCCGCATCCACCGCCTTGATCGCGTCCGGTCCGACCAGCACCATCGCACCAAAGCCGAGAATGAAGGTCATGAGGTAAAAGACGCCGATCAAACCCGTTGCGATGAACACCGATTTTCGCGCCGCGCGGGCGTCGGGCACGGTGTAGAATCGCATCAGGATGTGCGGCAGTCCCGCCGTGCCGAACATGAGCGCCAATCCGA
>CAZMGX010000031.1:0-23166 GCA_964565915.1 uncultured Gemmatimonas sp. | reverse complement strand
GTACGGCATGTCGACGTTCGAGGGCCCGATGCTCTCCATCAAGAGCGTCAACGCCCTCTCGCACTACACCGACTGGATCATCGCGCACGTGCATACGGGCGCGTTGGGCTGGAACGGCTTCATGACCTTCGGCATGATCTATTGGTTGCTGCCGCGTCTGTTCCAGACCGAGGTGTACAGCAAGAAGGCGATGGAACTGCACTTCTGGATCGGCTCGGTCGGCATCGTGCTGTACGTCGTCGCGATCTACAGCGCCGGTGTGACGCAGGGGCTCATGTGGCGCGCGTTCGACGAGACCGGCCGGCTGGCATATCCGGACTTCATCGAGACCGTCCTGAAGCTGATGCCGATGTACTGGATGCGCGTGATCGGCGGCACCCTGTACTTCGTGGGCATCATCATCTTCGGCTGGAACGTCCTGATGACGTGGTTCCGTCGTCCGAAGACGTACACGGTGCCGGTGGTCGAGGCCGCACCGTTGCGGGGCAAGTACGTGCCCGAGCATGCGGAAGCGCCGGTCCCGGCGGGCCTCTGGGGACGGTTTGCGGCGGTGCGCTGGCACCGCGGTTGGGAGCGGGCACCACTCCTGTTCACCGTGCTGACGGTGCTGGCGGTCGTGGTGGCGTCGTTGTTCGAGATCATCCCCACGTTCCTGATCAAGTCGAACGTACCGACGATCGCGTCCGTGAAGCCCTACACGCCGCTCGAGCTGGCCGGCCGCGACATCTACATCGCGGAAGGGTGCTTCAACTGTCATTCACAGATGGTGCGTCCGTTCCGCTATGAGACGGAGCGCTTCGGGGAATACTCGAAGCCGGGTGAGTCGGTGTACGATCACCCGTTCCTCTGGGGATCGCGTCGCATCGGCCCGGATCTCGCGCGTGAGGGCGGCAAGTACCCCGACCTCTGGCACGTCCGCCACTTCGAGAATCCGCGGGCGGTCATCGCGAAGTCGATCATGCCCGCGTATTCACAGTTCCTGCGGAACGACATCAACTTCGAGCAGATCCAGTCGCGTGTCGACGCGATGGTGATGCTCGGCGTGCCGTACGGCGAGGCCGTGAAGACGGCGCCGCAGATGGCGCGTGATCAGGCGAAGGCCATCGCCGCGTCGATTGTCGAACAGGGTGGTCCGAACGGGCTCGAGAACAAGGAGATCGTCGCCATCGTCGCGTACATGCAGCGCCTGGGACGTGACATCAAGGCGACCACGACCGCGTCACGTGGGGGAGCGAACTGATGAAACTCTCCGACATCATGGGCAACGCCGGGCTGTCGATGTACGCCCAGGTCGCCCTCGTTCTCTTCCTTGCCGTGTTCATTGCCGTCACGATCCGCACCTGGGCGCCATCGCGCCGACGTGAGATGGACGAGGCCGCGATGCTGCCCCTCAACGATGAACTGCCCGCGGTTCGCGGGCAGGAGCGCTGATCATGACCGCCCCTGACAAGAAGGGCACCAATCCGGCATCCGGCGCCCCCGGTTCGGACCGCATCATGGAGCACGAGTATGACGGCATCAAGGAGTACGACAATCCGATGCCGCGCTGGTGGCTGCTGACGTTCGCCGGCACGGTCATCTTCTCGGTAATCTACGTGTTCAACGTCGGCCCGGTGGGGACCGGCAAGGGACGTATTGCCGACTACGAAGCCGACATGAAGGCGTTCGCCGCCGCGCACCCCGCGCCGACTGGCGGACCATCCGTTGGCCAGTTGATGGCGTTGGTGGGGAACAGGGAGGAAGTCGAAGAAGGCAAGGAGGCGTTCGTCAAGAACTGCGTCGCCTGCCATCGCGCGGACGGAGGCGGCATGATCGGCCCGAATCTGACCGACGACTACTGGATCCACGGCGCATCGCTCGACTCCGTGTACACGGTCGTGGCGAATGGTGTCCTGGAGAAGGGTATGCCGCCGTGGGGCAAGGTGCTTTCACCCAAGGACCTGGAGCGGGTGGTCGCCTATGTGGCGACGCTGCGTGGCACGAATCCGCCCGACCCGAAAGCACCGCAAGGTGTGCAAGTCCCTCAGCCGTAGTCCTGTCTCTCTTCTCGTGAGTGCGCAGTGAGTACCCAGATACACCCGAGGGCCGGCGGCCGCGTGCTGCCGACACTCAACGAAGATGGCACCCGTCGCTGGATCCGCCCGAAACCCTCGCATGGGCGATGGTGGGAACGGCGGCGGGTGGTTGCCTACGCGTTGATGGCGATCTTCTTTGCCGCACCGCACCTGCGTCTGTTCGGCAAGCCGATCTTCCTGATGGACCTGCCCAAGCGCCAGTTCACGCTGATGGGCTACACGTTCCTGCCGACGGACACCCTGCTGTTCATGTTCGTGCTGGGCAGCATCGTCATCGGCATCTTTCTCCTCACGGCCTTCTTCGGACGCGCCTGGTGTGGCTGGGCGTGTCCGCAGACGGTGTACCTCGAGTTCCTGTTCCGGCCGATCGGACGCTGGTTCGACGGCGGCTACACCGGCTCGCGCAACCTCGACAAGAAGCACGCGTGGTTCACGCCGCGCCGCATTGCCAAGTACATCACGTTCTTCCTGCTGGCGCTGTTCGTGTCCCACACGTTCCTCGCATTCTTCGTGGGCACGGAAAGCCTGTACGGTTGGGTCACGACGTCACCGGCGCAACATCCAACCGCCTTCTTCTTCATCGTCGTCTTCACCGGCATCGTCTGGTTCAACTTCACGTACTTCCGTGAACAGACCTGCCTCATCGTGTGCCCGTATGGGCGCTGGCAATCGGCCCTGATCGACCGGCAGTCCGTCATTGTGGCGTACGACTACAATCGCGGCGAGCCGCGCGCGCACGCCACCGCGACCCGCGACCCGAACGCCGGCGACTGCATCGACTGCGGCGCGTGCGTGCAGACCTGTCCGACCGGCATCGACATCCGGAACGGGCTGCAGATGGAATGTGTGCATTGCACGCAGTGCATCGACGCCTGCGACGACGTCATGAAGAAGGTCGGCAAACCGACCGGACTGATCCGATACTCGTCGCAGGATGCCATCGCCGGAAAGCCGCGTCGTTTGCTGCGCGTGCGTACCGTGCTGTATCCCGTCGTGCTGACCGTGTTGCTGGGCGGACTCGTGACGGCGCTCGTCACGAAGGCACCAGCCGACGTGACGGTATTGCGCGCCGTCGACGCACCGTTCGCAGAAGAGGCAGACGGTCGGATCTCCAACCAGATTCGCGTCAAGATCACCAATCGTCGCGGCACGGATGAACGCTACCAGATGGCACTGCAGGAGGTGGATGGATCCGATCTGGCCAATGGTGTGATCACGGTTGTCGCTCCGGAGAATCCGCTCATCGTTGCGGCCGGCGCGACACGCACCACCAGCATTTTCGTGCTGTTGCCGCGGACGGCCTTCACCAATGGCAGCCACCGCGTGCAGCTCGTCGTGACCGACAGCAAGGGATACACCGAGACCGTCGGGTATGGCCTGCTGGGTCCTTCCACCGGAAACACACCATGAAGCCTGGCATGGGCTGGCCCATCGGGATCGTTGCGATTCTGAGTGCGACCATCGTCGCCAACATCGTCGTCATGCGCATCGCCAACAGCGATGCCGCCTTCTCCATCGAACCCGACTACTACAAAAAGGCCGTGGCATTCGACTCCACCATGGCGACCGAGCGCCGCAGCAACGCGCTGGGATGGTCGGCGTCCTCGACCATCGTGGCGAGTGACAGCGCCGGCCGCCCGATGTTGACGGTCACGATGGTGGATGCCGAGCGGAAGCCACTGCAAGGCGCGACGGTGAACGTCACCGCGCTCGCGAACGCCCGGGCCAACAACATCCTCTCGGCCGCGCTGCGGGAAACGGCGCCCGGACAATATCAGGCGCGATTGTCCGCCCAGTTCGCCGGCTTGTGGGAAGTGCGCATCGATGCGCAGCGTGGCACGGACCACTTCGTGGCCAGTACCCGCACCGACGTGGCCCAGGCGTTACCGTGATCACCGCGGCGTTCGGGATTCTTGTGGCCAGTCTGCTGGGCAGCGTTCACTGTGCCGCCATGTGTGGCGGCTTCGTGTGCCTGTACGCCGGCACTGCCGAACCGAACGCCGTTTCGTTGCGCTCGCACGCGTTGTACAACGTGGGGCGCCTCGGTTCCTATCTGCTGCTGGGCGCCCTGGCCGGTGCGCTGGGTGCGGGGGTGACGCAGGTCGGCACGTTTGCCGGTGTTGGTCGGGCTGCCACCATCGTTGCCGGTACGCTGATGATCGGCTGGGCCGTCAGCATGATCGCCGCGCAGCAGGGTGTGCGCATCGGGTTCGGCAGCACCACGGTACCGCGGTGGTGGCAACAGGGGATCGGGCGCCTGCTGCACGCGATTCGCCAGCAACCCACCGCGGTGCGCGCGGCCCTCACGGGACTTGGCACCACGTTGCTGCCGTGCGGATGGCTGTATGTGTTCGTCGCGTCGGCGGGTGGCACGGGCAGTGTGCGTGATGGCATGCTCGTCATGGCGATCTTCTGGCTAGGCACCGTGCCGGCCCTGCTCGCCGTCGGGATTGGGGCACAGCGCATCTTCGGCCCGTTTCGTCGCAAGTTGCCCACGCTTGGCGCCGTGACGGTGCTCGTCATGGGTGTCCTGTCCGTCACCGGTCGACTCGCCATGAACACCGACGCGACCAACCACAATCACGGATCGCTGCCTTCGGCATCACCCCAGCACCCGCAGGTGGCGCCCGACAGTACGAGCACACCTCCGACGTCGCCGCCGGCGGCCGAGCATCATGTCCACTGACACGCTGCGTCGCTCCCCAGCCACCTCGGTGGTGCACGTCGATACGTCGTGCGCCCATTGTGGCCTGCCGGTTCCCGACGGCCTGATCGAGCCGGATCGCGATCGGCAGTTCTGCTGTACCGGATGCACCACAGCCTTTGCCATCCTGCATGAACACGGACTCGATCGATACTACGCGTTCGTCGAGAAGCGTGAGGTACCGGTCCGGGCCAGTGGGCGTAGCTATGAGGAGTTCGATCACGCCGCCTTTGCGGAGCGGTACGTCCGCACCGGCAGCGACGGTCTGTCACGCACGGAGTTGTATCTCGAGGGTGTCCACTGCGCGTCGTGTGTGTGGCTGGTCGAGCGCGTCCCCCTGATCATTCCCGGGGTCGTGCGCGCCGAACTCGATGTGCGTCGCTCGCTGGCCGTGATCGAGTGGGATCTCGCGGCGGCGCCGCTGTCCGCGATTGCGCGGACCCTCGACAGCCTGGGGTATCCGCCGCATCCGTTCCGCGGCGTGGCACGTGATGCCATGCGCCGACGCGAAGACCGCGCGATGTTGATCCGCATCGGCATCGCCGGTGCGATCGCGATCAACATCATGCTGGCGGCGCTCGCGCTGTACAGTGGCGAACTCAATGGCATGGACGCCGAGTTCACGCGCTTCTTCCGCTGGATCAGCTTCGGGCTGACCGTTCCGGCGTTCATCTGGCCAGGCCGTGTGTTCTTCACGGGAGCCCTGGCGTCGCTGCGCACCCGTTCGTTGCACATGGACTTGCCGATCGCGATCGCGCTGGCGGCGGGACTGCTGCGCGGCGCCATCAACACGATCACCGATACGGGGCCGGTGTATTTCGATGGCCTCGCCATCCTGATCTTCGCGCTGCTGGTCGGTCGCTTCCTGCAGCAGCGTGGTCAACGGATGGCGGCCGATGCCGCCGAGTTGCTGCACACCATCGCGCCGGTGTCGGCGCGCATCGTGGATGCGAGCGGCGTGCACGAGGTGCCGACAGACGCGTTGCTGCCGGGGATGGTGCTGGATGTGCGCGCCGGCGAGAGTTTTGCCGCCGATGGTACGGTCCTCGAGGGTCGCTCGACGGTAAACGCGGCGCTGCTCACCGGCGAATCGCGTCCCGTCACGGTCCATGCCGGCGAGCGGGTGTATGCGGGGACGCACAACATCGAGTCGCCCCTACGCGTGCGTGTCGAGGAGGCCGGCGAAGCGAGTCGTATTGCCAAGTTGATGGCGCAGGTCGAAGAGAGTGCGCGTCGCCGGGCACCGGTCGTCCAAATGGCCAACCGCATGGCCGGCATCTTCGTGGCCATCGTGCTCACGGCCGCGGCCCTCACGTGGGCCATCAAGTGGCAGATGAACTCGGCCACCGCGCTCGACGATGCGATCGCGCTGCTGATCGTCACGTGTCCGTGTGCCTTGGCGTTGGCGACGCCGCTGGCGATCACCGTTGCTGTTGGGCGTGCGGCCGGCCGTGGGATGTTGATCAAGGGTGGTGATGCGCTGGAGCTGCTGTCGACCCCGGCAACCCTCGTGCTCGACAAGACCGGTACCGTCACCGAAGGCACAACGGCGCTGGTCGCGTGGGTCGGTCCGGATGCCGTCAAGCCATTGGTGCTGGCGCTGGAGGAAGGCTCCTCACATCCGCTCGCTGACGGATTCCGTCGCGCGTTCGTCGACGAACAGTCGCGTGCCTCGGCGTGTGTGGTGGCGGACGCGAAGCATGTCGCCGGTGGTGGACTGGAGGGTCGTGTCGACGGACGGCGGGTCCGCATCGGCTCACCGCGATTCGTGCGGGAGGGCCTCGTCGTGAATGGCACAATCGATCCCGCCATTCGCGACGGGATTGCTGCGATGGACCGCACACTGACCCCAGTCCACATCGCGGTCGACGGCGTGCTGGTGGCGGCAGCCGGTCTCGGCGATCGGATTCGAGACGACGCGCGGACGTCACTGGAGGCCCTGCGCGCCGCCGGGTGGCGGACGATCCTGTTGAGCGGTGATGCACCCGACGTGGTGCATGCGGTCGGCCTTTCGCTGGGATTTTCCGAACACGATGTCATCGGGGCGGCGTCGCCCGAGGACAAGCTGGCGTTCGTGGAGCGCCTCAAGCGCGACGGTCGCGTGGTGATGGTTGGTGATGGCGTCAACGATGCGGCGGCCATTGCGGCGGCTCATGTCGGGATCGGCGTGCACGGCGGTGCGGAAGCATGCCTCAGCACCGCCGACATCTATCTCACGCGGCCAGGGTTGTCCGCGCTGGTCGAACTGACCGAGGGGGCGCGCAACACCATGACGGTGATCCGTCGCAACATCGGCTTCTCGATCGGCTACAACATCATCGGTGCGGCACTCGCGGTGGTGGGCGTACTGAATCCGCTCATCGCCGCCGTGCTGATGCCGACCAGTTCACTCACGGTCGTGCTGGGGTCCTGGTACGGTCGGTCCTTTGCCCGAACCCGAGTGGAGCCTGTGTCATGAGCGTCATCTTCATTGTCTTGCCGCTGGCGCTCGTGATCGTGGCGACGGCCGTGTTCGCCTTCATCTGGTCCGCGCGCAGCGGGCAGATGGACGATCTGGAAACCCCAGCGGTGCGGATGCTGCACGACGATTCAGAGTAGTCCAACCGCCGTGGCAAGGCGTGAGCCGATTCAGTCCGATTCCGCGCGTACTGATCGTCACCTTCTGCCGAGGTCGTTTTGGGCCGGATCACGTCGTTGGCCGGGTGGGGCTCTCCCCGCGGCCCCTTGCTGCTGTCGGTACTCGCTGTTCTGGCCGCTTGTGGCGGTGGAGGTGACGCGGGGCCAACACCACCGCCGACCCCGCCGACGATCTCGGCCAGTAGCTCGTCGCTCGAACTCCGTGGGCTCGGCGCCGAACAGAGCATCAGCGCGTCACCGTCGCCATCGTCGCTGACGGTCGGATGGACCAGCGAGAACCTATCCGTTGCGACGGTGACCGCAAATGGCACGAGCGCCACCGTGCGCGCCATCGCGGCCGGGACCGCCACCCTCGTGGCCAGCGTGACGCAGGGCAGTCAGCGCGCCGAAACACGCATTGCCGTCACCGTCGTGCCAGTGGTCAGGAGCATCGCGCTCACCCCGGCGGCTGGTCGCGTGTTCGTCGGCGGTACAGTCCAGATCACTCCCACCGTCACCGCCGACGCCGGCGCCGCCACCACGCTCACGTGGTCCGTCAATGAGCCCACACGGGCCACCGTCAACGCACAGGGTCTGGTCACTGGCGTGGCCGCCGGACCGGTGACCGTCTCAGCGACGAGTACCGCAACGTCCACCGTCTCGGCGCAGACTATCATCACCGTGGATCCGCTGCCACAGGTGCGCAGTGTCGTCGTGGGACCTTCCAGCGATAGCGCGCTCGTGGGCGGGTCGAGACCGTTCACCGCGACGGTCACCGCCGACAGCACGTTGAGTACGGCCGTCACGTGGCGCAGCAGCAGTGCCGCGATTGCCACCGTATCCGCCAATGGCGTGGCGACAGGCGTGGGTCCCGGCGTCGCCACGATTACCGCCGTGAGCGTCGCCGATACGACCGTGCGTGGTACGGCGGCGTTCAGCGTGCGTGCGCCTGCAGTTCGAACAATCGCCGTCACCGCGCCGGTTTCGATCGTCGCAGGATCGACGGGTCAGGCAGCGGCGAGCGTGACCGCCGATCCCGGTGTCAGTCAAGCCGTGACGTGGAGCAGCAGCGCACCGGCGGTCGCTACCATCAATGCCTCTGGGCAGATCACCGCCCTGTCCGCCGGGAGCACCACGATCCGCGCGACGAGCGTCGCAACGCCCGCGGTCAGTGGCAGTGCCGCGGTGACCGTGACCGCCCCACCCTTCTTCGCCTCGTGGCTCAAGTCGAAGGTCGGGGTCATCGGCAATCAGTACACGGACGGACTGGCACAGGGACTGCTGTCCTTGAGCAGCTCGACCGCACTGGGCTGGTATTGGGAGTTTGCCGACGGCACGAGTCCGAATCGCCTGCAGTTCCTGCAGAATACGCAGGTGCGCGACGTCATGCCCGCCGGTGCGAGTTTCGTCCAGCAGCTTACATCGAGAGTGGCGTCGCGTTCGGCATACGCAACGGGGCGGACGCCACGGTGATGCGGTGGGACGGCAACACGTTTGCGCCACTGATTGGGACGCAGCCGGCGCCAGCGCTGTCACTGCAAGCGCTGCCGAACAACCGCGTGGCGATGTGGTCGCAGCAGGCGGGCACCGGGCGCGTGCACGTGTGGGACAATGGCCTTTGGACGCAGGTCTTTTCCGTCGCGCTGCCCGGGAATGTGACCGCATTCAATCAGTTGTGGATGCGCGAGCTCAATGCGGCCGTGGTGGTAATCGGCACGGTCGCGGGAACGCATCAGATCATTCGGTGGGATGGCGCCGCGACCAGCGTCATTCCCAACATCGGCGGCAATCCGGCCAATGCGACGCCGTTCATGGTCGGCTCGTCGCTCACCAACCTGTATGCCGTGAACAACTTCGGGCATCGTGTAAGTCGCTGGGATGGCCTCGGTTGGGATGGTATGAATGGACTGCCCGCTGTGGACAGCTCGTTCAACATCACCATGTGCGGGGTGCAACCGGTGGTGGTGAGTCGCGCCGGGCGCGTCTTTCGCCGCGAAAACAACGCATGGGTGCGTCTGGGCACCGACGCGAACAACCTACCCAACCGCTTCTTCGGGACCTCATCCCGCGGACTGTCGTGTGCGACCGACGGTACCCTACGCGCGAGTGGGGGTGATGGCAGCCTCGCGCGTTGGACGGGGACGGATTGGGTGGTTGAGGCGTTTGCACCATCCCTTCGCACCGTGCACCTCGTCAATCAATCGCTGGGTTGGGCCAGCGGCGGGGGATTCAGCCTGTATCGCTACAACGGCTCGACGTGGTCGCTGGCGCTCCGCGGCCGCGGCGACGCCGACCGACGCGTCGGTTCCATCACCGCCTGGAACGACGGTCGGATGATCGGCGCGTTGTGGTCAAGCATCAGTCCCCTCGGTCCGACGTTGTCCGGATTCCCCGCGCAGGGCATCGTGCGTTTCGACGGGACGAACTGGCAATATGATCTGAGTCTCATCGTACAACTCGTGAACGGCGTGTGGGGCACATCGTATACGAACACATTTGCGGCGAGTGGCGACGGACGTATCCTGCGCTTCGACGGCGGCGGCTGGAACATCGTGTATTCCGGCGTCGAGCCGCTGACACATATCGGGGGCGTCGGGCTGTCGCATGCAATCGCGCTCGGGAACGACATGCGCACGGTGCGCTGGGATGGCACCACCTGGACCAGTGTCACCGCGCTCCCGGGTGTGAACCCCAGCCGTCTGCATGTGGCCGGTGTCAACAACGCATGGGCCGCCGCCGGCAATGCCATTTATCGCTTCGACGGTTCGACGTGGACGCCGATCGACGTGTCGGCGATCGGCGGCGCACAAACGACGTATGCCATTTTCGGGACGAACGTGAACGATGTGTATGTGCTGAGGGCGACCGGCAACACGCCCGGGGCACCGCGGGCACTCTACCGATGGAACGGCACGACGTGGAGCACGATCACCGGCTTCTCCGCGACCGACCCTGAATGGATGGAGGCCGGGCATGCCGTTCCCGGGCTCGGCATCGTCACGGGCAACAATGGCAACGTCTTCGTGAGCACCGCGAACGCACCCGCCATTCAGCGGCGCAAGTAGGGTCTATGGTCGGGTTCGCTTGCGGGGGTCGCTTGTCGCCGGGACCAAGGCTCAGCGGACGGGCTTGTTGAGGCTTCCGTGACGTGGGACATTACCTGCCATGTCTACTTCGACTCATTCCAACACGTCCGACGCCCCCAATGGCGTCGAGCGTCGCAAGAACCCCCGCCTCCGCGAACTCGTCGACGAGATGCTGGCGTCCATTCGCGCCGCGCACAAAGTCGATCTCTGGACCGACGAAGAACGGGCGCGTTATCAAGCCGACATGGCGCGCATCATGGCGTCCGTCCGCGAACATGCCATCGATCACGGTTCGAACCGTTCCTGACCGCTAGCAGAGGGCTGGCGTAGCCCAGTGACCTGCGCGGCCGCCCGCTCGACCGCTCAGGTCAGGTGTGACTGGCGCGCCACCCAGCGTTCGACGAACGACTCGATGTCGTTGCTGGGCATGCCGTACAGGCGCTGCAGAAATCCGAGCAGGCGCTCGCGGCGGGCTGTCACCAGGAGTTGTGCGTTCCCGGTGATCAACGCCCACCGAATACGGATCGCGCCGATCCACTGGCGCTTGATTCCGGCGATTCGGTGCGGCGCGTGATAAGTGGTTGTCGTCGGCATCGTCGTGTGCTCCTCTGGCCCGTTGCTGGCCCTGTCGCGACCATTGCCCATTCCCCTGCGTTTACGCTAGCGACTCCGGTTTCGGCCCGATATCACCCGAACGGTTGATCCGTGGCGGCCTGAACAACCGTGGCCGCACCGAGCCGTCACGATCCGTTACGTCGGTGGGCCCCAGATCGCGAAATCCTGAGCGATCCACTGCTCGGCGTTCGGCCACCAGGTGATCAGCGCACCGGGGCGCACCAGTACGCCGGTGGTCCCGGCCGGAATGGCCATCACGGCGGGACGTACCGGGTCGTTGCTACGCGAGACCGTCGGCGACGCGGCTGCGCGCCACGTGGCGCCACCATCGAGCGACACCTCGCCCAGCCGGCCGATCGTGGTAAATCGCAAAACCGCGCCGGCAGGCGCTGGTCGGGAGAAATTCACCGACGTTGCGGTCATGCCCCGCACGGCGCGGGTGCTGCCACGTGTGATCGTGAACGGGCGGGCGGGCGAGACACGAATGTTGTCCCAGTGCCACGTCATGCCGGCCGAGCATCCGTCACACTTGCCGGGCGTATAGGAGTAGTGCGCAAAGCGCACGACGGACCGCGCGAACGCAGCGTCAATCGTAAGTGGCGCATCGACCATCCACACGTTCTGTAGTGGCAGGCCAACGCGCAGCCGTCCATTGCGCACGCCGATTTCGACCGTGGTGCGCAGGGTGGCACTTGGCGTGACCCGCATTGCCAGAGGCGTCCAGTCTTCGCACGGCAACTCGCTGGCGACAAAATCGCGATAGACCGTCGCACAGAAGTTGCCGTTCTGCGTCATTTCAACGGCGATGGCGCGACGTGGTGGACCGTTCAGGTCGGGCGCAAATGGTCCTGCCGGTACGGGCAGGTCGTCAGCCCAGGGCACGAGCCAAATGGTGACCCAGTCACGTGTCGAGGTGCGCAGCGTCGACAGATCAAACCGGATGACGGCATCGCCGCTCGTGAGTGCGATGGCACGGTCCGGCGTGAGAATGACGGCGCCGTAACCGTCCGTGCGCAGCGCCGTCATCAGATGATCGCGGCAGCGGAAGACCACCTGCTCCCACCGCGTGATCGCGTGCGCACCCGGATGTGGCCCGCAGTCGGTGCCATGATGTGCCTGCAGCGGCTCGGGTGCGTCCCACGTGCCGGCATCGCGCGAGTGTACCTGCACGTCCCAGCCCGCTTCGTCGAATGGTAACGGCGACGATGGGGAGCCGCTGAAGGTCCACGTTGCACTGTCACCGACCGCCGTTGTGCGCGTGGTATCGCTGCGCGGCTCGGTGAGGTCGGGGCCGAGCGCATGGTGGCCGTCGGTGCGGCCGCACGCGCAGAGGCTTAGCAGTCCGAGCAGGTAGGTCCCGGCTATGACGTGTCGGCGAATCGCGAGCATGCCGCAATCTGCTCGGCGAGCGGTGGTATTTCTGTGCAGCAGATCACGCGGCCGTCACTGGGCTGGCCGACTCGCGAACTCTGCAACACTCCATCGCGCGGTGCGGGGCCAACGAGGACGCCCGCCGACACGACCCTATGACGCGCGTTCGATGAGTCCGAAGGCGGCGCCCTGCGGATCTTCGCAGACGGCAATCGCGGCACCGTCGGGCCCCTCGAGTACGTCCTGCGCGGTGCCCCCGGCGACTCGCACAGACGCCATCGCTTTCTCGACGGAATTCGCGTGGAAGAAGTAAAGCCAGTGCGGGTGGATGCCGGGTCGGCCGGCAATGTCGGCCAGGGCGCCGGCAGGCTTCCGCGCGTCGGTGCTATACGAGAACTCGTAGTACGCAGCGTGAGGCCCTGCCATCGCCGATTCGGCAATGTCCCAGCCGAACAACGCGCCGTAGTTCGCGCGAGCGGCGGTAACATTGGTGGTGTTCAGGACGCTGTACGGAACCTCGAGCCCTGGAGCAGCGCCGGTCTGCGGCGGCGCGGCGAGCGCCACGATGGCGCCGCCGGGATCGCGCACGATGACGAACTGGCCGCGATCATCGGTCGTGAAGGTGGGCCCCAGCTGGACCGCGCCACGTGCGATGAACGCACGGGTCGTGTCGGCGAGACGGGGCGCGTCGCCGAGATCGAGGTGGCCCAGCCAGTGCGGTACGGCGCCTCGCACGCGCGCCGGCTCGGGCAGCGGCCAGATGGCCGCATGATCGTGACCGAACACCGTCTCGTAGAACGCCCGCGCTGCGGGAACGTCGATGGTGCGCAGTTCGAATCGGCAGAAGCGCGGGGGGCTGGAGCCAGGCATGGTGGTGAAGATAGCGACGCCGCCGGCCGACGATGACGGCGTGCATATTGCTGACGTATCGTGGTGACTCAGCAAGTTCCAATACCAACAGTTCCCTGAACATGTCGGTCCCGCCGCGCGACGCGAATGCCATTGAAACTATGTCTGGCGACCGACGCTCGCCGCGACCACTGCGTCGCGCGCTCGTGGTCTGTGTATCGACCCTCGTCGCTTTCGTCACGACGTTCCCACCGCTCTACGCGCTGTTCGTCCCCGAGCGACTTCCAGCACGTGTGAGCCTCCCCTCAATCGCCGATCGGGCGTACCAAGTGGCCGTCGTCGATTGGGGATACCACACCGCCGTCATTGTTGAGCAGCCGAAAGAGTGGCAACTGGGCCCGCCCGGCGTAGAAGCGGCCCCCTTCGTGGAGTATGCCTGGGGCGACCGACGATTCTATCTCGAATCGGACTTCCGACCTCATGCGCTGTTTGCGACGCTGTTTCTGCCCACCGAGTCCGTGCTCTACGTGCAAGGCCGCCGGGAGCTTCCTCGCGAGGGCGGGCCCGAGAGGATCGTCGTGCGCACCGTCAGTGCGAAAACGCTGCACGAACTGGTCGCGAACCTGGAACGCTACGCGCGGCATGACTCAGCTGGAACGCGACTGGCACCGTTTGCGCCGACGGCCGGCTATCGTGGTCGCTTCTATCCGGCGCACGGACGCTATCTCTGGTCGCGCGACTGCAACTGGTGGACCGTCGCGCAGCTGGCGCGGGCCGGGCTCGCTGACGATGCGGCCGGCGTGTTGTTCACGCCGCAGGTATTTGCGCGCTTGCGGGGGTTTTGAACGACGTCGGCCGCTGGGCAGAGACCGGCTGGCCTAGCGTAAGTGAACCGCGCCGCAGCACGGCCGCATACACACCGGCGCAGCGCTCGCGAACATCGTACCCGTTGGGAGGATCTTGCAAGTGACGGTAAAACTAGCATATTACCGTCATGCCCTCTGCGATCGAATTCCCCACCCTTGGTGAAGCGCCGGCCATCGAACTGGCCAACACCCGCTATGGGCCCGCCGGCGACTCGTTCGACTATCTCGGTACGCCGGCGCTGGCACGGGCATGGGTCGCGGAGGTGTTGCCGCACGCATCGTTGGATGACGTCTCCGCCCTTCGCGAATTGCGGGATGCGTCGCGCTTGGCCCTGATGGCACGCCTGGCGGACCAGCTGCCATCCGCCACCGTGATCGCCGTCCTGAATCGGCACGCCGCCGCGGCGTGTGCGCATGTCGCACTGACGTCGGTCGGTGACACGGCACGGGTGGAGGTGCACTACCGCGGCGCCGCCGCGGCGCGCGCGCACCTGGCCACGTCGTGCATCGAGTTGCTGGTGCAGGCCGTGCCGATCCGTCGTTGTGAAGGCGCCGGTTGCGGACTTTTCTTCGCGCCGCGTCATTTGCGGCGCCGTTTCTGCCACGAGAGCTGCAGTCATCGCGCGCGACAGGCGCGCTATCTGCAAGGACGGTCCTGATGGAATTCTACGAACGACTCGCCTCCTGGTGGCCCGTGATCTCGCCGGTGGAGGACTATGCCGAGGAGGCGGCCGAGCTGTTGGCGTTGTTGCGTCGGCTGCGTCCCGATGCCCGCACGCTGCTGGAGCTGGGCAGTGGCGGCGGACACGTCGCGTACTATCTGGCGCCGCATTACACCTGTTGCCTCACGGACGTGAGCGCGCCGATGCTCGCGATGTCTGCGCAACTCAATCCGTCGTGTGAGCACGTGGTGGCCGACATGCGCACGCTGGCCCTGGGCCGCCAGTTCGATGTCGTGCTGGCGCACGATGCCATCGACTACATCACGTCGGCGGCGGACCTCGCGCGCGTGGGTGAGACGGCCTGGGCGCACCTGCGGCCAGGCGGCGTGGTCGTGCTGCTGCCTGATGCCGTCACGGAGACGTTCGAGCCCGGCACCGACGTGTCCGGCGGTGACGCCCCTGACGGACGTGCGGCGCGTCTGTTCGAATGGTCGGAGCCGTTGCCGCCTGGTGCCACGTCATCATTCGTGCACTATGCGTTCCTGCTGCGTGACGCGAGTGGTGCCATGGAGTCGGTGTACGAGCGCCACGAGACCGGCATGTTTCCCGAGGCGACGTGGGTGCACGCGCTGCAGGAATGCGGATTCGCCGTCCAGGTCCTGCAGGAGCACACGCAGGAAGACCGCCCGCCACGGCGGATCTTCGTTGGAGAGCGGCCTTCCTGACGCGAACCGCGCCGGAAGCGGCGCATCGACAGTCTGCGCGAACACCGCAGTGTGCAGACGGTTGCCGTTGCCTGACGGTTGCCGCACATTTGCGTGCTCCTGCCTGCCCGCGTGCCACTGCCCGTTCACTTTGCCAACGGCCCGTATGCGATTCCTCAACGTCCGCGTGGTGTCCGTCGTTGTCGGTCTTTTTCTCGTCGGCGGCTGCTCGGGCGGAGGAACCTCGGACCCTGTGCCCACCACGCGCAACGTCACGGTGGCGGCCACGGGCACCGGTGCCGGCACGATCGTCTCGGCGCCCGCTGGCATCAATTGTGGCAGCACCTGTTCCGCCACGCTCAGCGCCACGACAGCAATCACCCTGACGGCCACGCCGAATGCCACCTCGACGTTCGGAGGCTGGAGCGGCGCCTGCAGCGGAACGACGCCGTCATGCACGATTCCGGCGGCGAGTGCGAACGCGTCGGCCTCCGCCCAGTTCAACCTCGTCACCTTTGCGCTCACGGTGACTCTCGCCGGGAACGGAGGCGGCACGGTGACGTCGAGTCCCGCCGGCATTACGTGCGGCGCCGATTGCAGCGAGGCCTACGCATCGGGGACCTCGGTGACGCTGACGGCTGCACCGAACGCGACGTCGACGTTCACCGGCTGGTCTGGTAGCGGCTGCACAGGAACCGGTCCGTGTGTGGTCACCGTCTCACAAGTCGCCGCGGTGACTGCAACCTTTTCGCTGATCACGCATACTCTCACGGTTGCAACCGCAGGCAATGGCCTGGGCACCGTGACCTCGACACCGGCGGGCATCTCCTGCGGCTCCGATTGCACGGAGACGTACACGGCCGGGACGGTGGTGACGCTGACCGCCACACCGAGCGCCCAGTCGACGTTTGGCGGCTGGAGCGGTGCCGGCTGCTCGGGAACGGCGACGTGTGTGGTGACGATGTCGCAGGCGCAGTCGGTGACGGCCACGTTCGCCATCGAAACGCGGACGTTGACGACGGTACTGGCCGGCAACGGCACGGGGACGGTCACCTCGGCGCCAGCAGGCATCAACTGCGGCGCGGACTGCACCGAGAATTACAACATTGCGACGGTTGTGACGCTGACGGCCACCCCCTCCGCGTCGTCCACGTTCGCGGGATGGTCGGGTGCCTGCAGCGGAACGGGCACCTGCGTGCTGCAGATGAACGCGGCTGCGACCGCCACGGCCACATTCACGCTCAAGACCTATACGCTGACCGTGACGCGTGCCGGCACCGGCACCGGCTCCGTGTCGTCGGCACCGGCGGGAATCACCTGTGGCGCGGACTGCACGGAAGTCTACAATCACGGCACCACGATCACGCTCACGGCGGCGCCCGACGGTAACTCGGTGTTCTCCGGATGGTCCGGCGGTTGCACGGGCACCGGAACGTGCATCGTCTCGCTCACGGCGGCGACCACGGTGACGGCAACCTTCGCGCAGTTCCAGGGCTTGTGGCCCGACTCGTTCACCAGAACATGCAGCAACGGCACGGCGATAGTGGCGTGCCCGGGTGGTCCGGTCGGGCAGGATGGACACTACACCATCAACGTGCCGGTGTACGAAGTGGTCGGCGGTCACGTGCGCGATGCCGTGACCGGCCTTATCTGGGAGCGCTCACCACCGACGGCAGACATCACGCACGCGGCCGCGACGACGTACTGCAACGACCTGACACTGAGCGGATTCACGGACTGGCGCCTCCCGACATTTCTCGAGCTCGTCAGCATCGCGGACTTCGGCCGAACCGGCCCTCCATTCGACATCACGGCGTTTCCGGGCATCCCATCCAACTCGCTCTATTGGAGCAGTACCGATCAGGCTGGAGACCCGACGTCCTCGCGCATGATCAACACGAACTATCCCGTGTCGCGGCAGCGTACCAAGACGACGGCCAGCGGTTCACTCGTGCGCTGCGTGCGCGGCACGGCGTTTGCCGGGGGGCTGAATTCGACCGGCATCACCGTGATCGACGGGCGCACCGGATTGATCTGGCAGAGCGGTATCGCGCCGACGGACCTCACACTCGTTGACGCCCTCGCGTATTGCGAAGCGCTGGTACTGGACGGCCTGACCAACTGGCGGCTGCCCAACGGCAAGGAACTGTTCACGCTCGTGGATGAGACGAGAACCAACCCGTCGATTTCGCCGCTGTTCAGCAGTCGTCCGGCAACACGTTTCTGGTCGTCATCGTACCTCGCCAATTTTGCCGACAATGCCTACGTCGTCCGGTTTGACACCGGCCACACGGACGACATCGGCACCGTCGTGACGCAGACCCGCGCGACGCGTTGCGTGACCGGCGGATAACAGCCTCAGAACGTGAAGGCGGTGCCCACGAAGCCCCAACGCTCCGTGTTGGCACCGCCCGGCGTCTCGGTCAGGAACGGGCCGGGCAGCACCAGCGCGGCGCCCGCAATGACCCGCCAATGACGGGACGCACGCCACGTCCCTGTGAGGTCCACCTCATCGGCGGCGTGACGCTCCGCTGAACCCGCCGCCCCGCGAAAGACGGCGTTCTGCTTATTGTAGATCCCGTCGTCGAGACGCAGGCGATCGAAGCGATACCACGCCCATCGCAACGCCACGGACGGCACAGGGTCCCACGTGCCGATGGCGTGCCATTCGCGAACATTGGCGCGACCAATGACATCGGCGTACCCACCATGAGCGTGCGCCGCCGGGTACAATGCCGAGAAGACCTCGGCGGTCTGGCTGGTGGCCGGGTTGTCGCCGCTGGCATCCTCCACGCCCAACGCGAGACTGGGCGCGCCGCGACGCTGCGGCCACTGCACACTGGCCTCGGCCACGCGAAACCACGCCTGCAGGTCGCGCGTGACGATCGCGCTTCGCTGCTCGCCGCGTTGTACTGCACCTTCCAGTTCCAGCCCGTAGCGCCGGGTGCTTTTCGGCGCGCCCCACTGCCACATGAGGCGTCCTCCGCTGGTGGTGCGACGTGTGTCGCTGGTCGGCGCTTGTACGGTCTGCAGGACCCAATAGCCTTGCCACACCTGCGGCCATCCTGGTGCGAGGCGCGCGGCGCCTGCAGCGCTCCCCAGTGAAAGCAGACGAAACCGCTGGGTGCTGTCGGCGCGATTGGCGCGGTGCTGACGCACTGCGACGGGCCGTGCATCGATCGCTTCGAGGGCGAGCCGGCCATGCTCCAGATGGGCGCGCGTGCCCTGTGAGCCCCGACGGGTGTTGGCCCAATCGGGCACACCGAACAGCCGCTCCCGATTGAGCACGATCTCCTGACGACCGTAGCGCACGAACGACGGGCCATGCGCCACGTCGGCAAAGAGGTTCTGCACGTCATGCCGGTCTTCGTCGGTCGGCCGCGCACCGCCGGGCAGTGTGCGACCGTAGCTTTTCGCGTCGCGTCCTTCGAGAAACAGCCGGCCGTGCCAACGCGCGCGTGCGCCCACGTGCAGATCGGCGTTCAGCAGCAGACGCGATTGCGCGTGATCATCGCTGGCGCCCGTCATGTTGAACTCGCGAAAGAACTCTTCGCGCCAACGAAGTTGTCCTCCCACCGTCAGGGTCACCGACGAGCGCAATGGGATCGCTTTGATGGCCGTGCCCCACTCGGTGGATCGGTGCTGCGGAAGCCAGACCTCGTCGAAGCGAAGATTGCGGTATTCCGGCGGCGTGGGACGGGACGAGCGGGCCGCGGTGTCCGGCTGTGGTGGCGTCGGCGCTTGCGCCTGCACCACGCCGGCAACACTTGCCATCAGTGCCATCTGGAGGCCTAGCGCCCAACCGCGATTCATGTCGCGACGGATTCGCGTCGAACTTCGGCTCACCGCGCGCGGTGGCAAGCCAGGGATTGGCAGACGTTTTTGCGGTGGATCATGTCGAAAATCTGAAGGCGTCTCTGCGGCCTCGTTAGAGGGCGCACAGGGTGCGGCGCGCAGGGCGCCTCACGAATGTGGTGCTGAAAAATTTCGTCCCACCAAATTCGGACACGTTCGTAGCGCATTGCATCTCGTCCCACCTGAGGACGTTGACTCAAGTCTCCACCTCGCACGGTCGATATCGTAGTCAAGCGGCAACCCTTTTTCCTTGGTGACGGCAGCGTGGATGACATACTCAGGGATTTCCTGACAGAGAGCGCCGATAACCTCGGCCGTCTGGATAAGGACATCGTCGATCTGGAGCTTCATCCGGACGATCAGGCATGCCTCAACAGCGTGTTCCGGACGATTCACACCATCAAGGGCACCTGCGGCTTCCTCGGCTTGTCACGGCTGGAGAGTGTCGCGCACGTTGCCGAAAACGTTCTGGATCGGCTGCGCGCCGGTCAGCTCAGGGCCAATCCCGAGTTGATTGGCGACGTACTCGCCGCCGTCGATTGCATCAAGCACGTCCTGCACGAGCTTGAGCGGACGGAGGCCGAACCCGAGGGTGACGACAGGGCGCTGATTGCACACCTGGAGCGCTGGCTTGTCGACGAGGTCGACCTGTCGACCGCTGCGACGCCCTCCCCGCGCGCGACGACGCCAACGCAGCCTGCGTCAGCCGACGCTGCGTCTACCGATCTCGCGTCACCGCACACCGCGCCGCCGTTGAGCCCCGCGGGCGTTCACCCCGAGTCCGTTGTCGCTGCCATCGTTGCATCAGCGGATCCCGCAGAGAATCCGTCATCGCGATCCTCCGTGGCCGACAGTTCGCTCCGCGTCGGCGTCGGTCTGCTCGATACCCTGATGAATCTGGTCGGCGAGCTGGCACTCGGTCGCAATCAGCTGCTGCAGATCTCCGGTGCGCAGGAAGACTCACCCTTCGCCAAGCCGGTGCAGCAGCTGGATCGGGTGACGACGGACCTGCTTGATGCGGTCATGCGCACGCGAATGCAGCCGATCGGCAATGCGTGGACGAAGTTGCCTCGGCTCGTGCGTGATCTTTCGCATTCCAGTGGGAAACAGATCACTCTCGTGATGAACGGCGCGGAGACCGAGCTTGATCGCCAGATTCTGCAGGCGGTCCAGGACCCGCTCACTCATATGGTCCGCAACTCCGCCGATCACGGGATTGAGTCGGGTGCCGTACGTCTCGCCACTGGCAAGGCGGAGGGAGGAACCATCCGACTGAGTGCGCGGCATGAAGGTGGACACGTGGTGATCGAGATCAGCGATGACGGTGCGGGCATCGACCCCGCGCGGATTCGTCGCAAGGCGATCGAACGCGGCCTCGTGCGCGCGGAGATCGCTGAGACGCTCCCCGATGCCCAGGTGCTCCGCTACATCTTTGAGCCCGGCTTCTCCACGGCGGAGACCGTGACGAACGTCTCGGGACGCGGTGTCGGCATGGATGTGGTCCGCAGCAATATCGAGACGATCGGTGGAACCGTTGAGCTGCAGTCGCAGCTTGGCCTGGGCACGACCATCCGCGTCAAGATCCCGCTGACGCTCGCCATCGTTTCGGCGCTGCTCGTTGGCACGGCCGGCGAGTCGTTCGCCATCCCGCAGATTGGCATCGTGGAGCTGGTTCGTGTCGCGGAGGAGCAGCGCACCCTGATTGAAGCGGTGCACGGTGCACGCTTCTTCCGGTTGCGCGACACGCTGTTGCCGATGGTGTCCCTGCGCGAGCTCCTGGGACTGGGGGCCGCGGACGACTCGCAGACGAGCAATATTGTCGTCTGCCAGGTGGGCAACATGCGTGTCGGTCTGGTGGTGGAGGACGTCTTCGATACGCAGGAAATCGTCGTCAAGCCCGTCGGTCGCCTCATCAAGCACCTGCAGGCCTACGCGGGTTGCACGATCACCGGCGATGGTCGGGTGATCATGATTCTCGACACCACAGGCATTGCCACCATTGCCGGCGTGGTCACCAACGAGTCACGTGATGAAGCAGCCGGTGCGGCCGAGGCGGCGGAGCGTGCCAGACTGGCTCACGCCGCGCTGGGGAACACCGAGAGCATCCTGCTTTTCGATGCCGGGTACCCGGCACTGCAGGCTGTTCCGCTCGCGCTCGTGGCCCGGTTGGAAGAGTTCCCGGTGTCGTCACTCGAAGAGGTTGATGGCCAGTTCCTGGTGCAGTATCGCGGTTCGCTGATGCCGGTGCTTGGCGCCAACCCCGCACTCGATCTACGGGCCAAGGATCCGCGACCGGTGATCGTGTTCAGTGATCGCCATCGCATGATGGGGCTCGCCGTCGACGAGATCCGCGACATTGTGGAAGACCGGCTGGTGCTGCAGCGACGCGCGACGCGTCCAGGCGTTCTGGGTGTGTGTGTGATCGCGGAGCGGGCCACGGAAGTCCTCGACACCGACTACTTCCTGCGACAGACGCATGGCACTGCGGAGACGCCCGCGTCGCCGGTTACCGCTGACGCGTGGGCGGCCGCATGAGCGCCGCCGCCATCGCCGAGACCGTTCCGGCGTCAACCGCCGACGGCTCGCCCCCCACCGCGCTTGCGACCTCGCATGCCGAGTACGTCACGTTTCGTCTGGCCAATCAGTGGTTGGGCATTCCGGTGATGGCCGTCCAGGAAGTCCTCACGGCGCAACGGATTGCGCGTGTGCCGATGGCGCCCCCCGCCATCGCAGGCTTTCTCAACCTGCGCGGACAGATTGTGACCGCGCTTGATCTGCGTACGACACTTCAGCTGGAGCGCCGCGACGACCAGGCCGAGGTGGTGAACGTGGTGATCCGCCATGAAGGCGAGCTCTTCGCGTTCATGGTGGACGACGTTGGTGATGTGATCTCCGTGCCC
This sequence comes from uncultured Gemmatimonas sp., assembly GCA_964565915.1. Taxonomy (GTDB): domain Bacteria; phylum Gemmatimonadota; class Gemmatimonadetes; order Gemmatimonadales; family Gemmatimonadaceae; genus Gemmatimonas. The sequence continues at coordinate 863 of CAZMGX010000031.1, read as the reverse complement.
AACCAATCCGTGGAAGCGACACCCGTGACCCTTGATGCCCGCTGGCGCGCCGCCTGCGCAGGCATCGTGCGGCGCGAGCACGACCTGTTGTTGGTGATGAGCGTAAATGCCGTCCTTCGGCTTGAGCATGTAGCCGGTTGAATGACCAGGTGGCTGGATCCTTGGCGATGACGCCTGTGTGAGCCATTGATGCAGGTGCAGGACCTACGCGACACCCAGAGTGCCCGACCATGTCTACCAAGTCCGTGACCCCCAAGTCACCCCGTTCGACCAGCGTCCCCAGTGACAAGCCGCGTGCAGAGAAGGTTGCTCCTTCGGCACCGACCCCCTCCCGCCGTCGCGAGTCGCCCGCTCGCAATGCCACGAATCTCGACGGCAACAGTGTCTCGGAATTGCAGGCGGTCGTGGCGGCGATCAGCACGTCAATGGCCGTCGTCGAGTTCGATCTCGACGGAACGGTGCTCACGGCGAACGAGAACTTCCTCGATTTGTTGGGTTACACCCTCCCGGAGATTGCGGGGCAGCATCACTCGATCTTCGTCGACGCCGCCGCGCGGAATGGCGCTGAGTACCGCGCGTTCTGGGCGCGGCTCACGCGTGGAGAGTCTGACAGCGGTGAGTACAAGCGCATCGGCAAAGGTGGACGGGAGGTCTGGATTCAGGCCTCGTACAATCCCATTCGTGATGGCGACGGGCGGCTGCTGAAGGTCGTCGAGTTCGCCTCGGATATCACCCGGAAGAGTGTGGAGCTGGCCGACTTCGCGTCCCAGGTCTCGGCGCTCGGCAAGTCGAACGCGGTGATCTCCTTCGCGCTCGACGGCACGATTCTCGATGCGAACGACAACTTCCTCAATCTGCTCGGC
>CAZMGX010000030.1:4917-23209 GCA_964565915.1 uncultured Gemmatimonas sp. | reverse complement strand
CAGATCGCCCCACTCCGCCGTCATCTGCAGCACACCGCCCACGTGATCACCGTCCTGAATGAGCGTGTGGTACGGTGTCCCGTGCATCTCCATCTCGTCGGCCGTCAGCGAGAAGACGCGTTGATAGAACGCCGATGCCGAGGCCGCATCTCGCGTGTTGACCTCACACCACGCCATCGCACCGGGTTCGTCGACAATCCCTGCGCCAGTGTGAACCCCCGGCTCCCACATGCCAAACACCGCTCCGGTCGGATCCTGAACAATCGCCATCCGGCCGAAGGCGCCAATTTGCTCGACGGGCGACAGGGCGCGACCTCCAGCCGCCTCGACCTCGCGCAGCGCATCGTCGGCGTTTGACACGCCGAAGTACACCATCCACGCCGTCGGCCTATCCTGATCCCGCGCGATCCCGCCGATGCCGGCCACGGGCGCCTGATCGATCCGGCAGACGGTGTAGTACCCCATCTCGGGTCCGGAGATGTCGAACTGCCATCCGAGTACGGCGCCATAAAAATGGCGCGCGGCTTCGAGGTCGCGAGTCATCAGTTCGAACCAGATCGGCCGGTTGGCGAGGTGAGAGATGACCAGGGTCATCGTGTCCTCCTGAAAAGGAGAATGGAATGAGTGACTCTCGGCGCCAGCTGCACATGGCCAAGAGCGGACGCGGTGTTCGGTGCGACTACGCCGAGGCAATCAGGGTTACGTGGGTGTTCGATCGATCGCTCGCATGACAAGTCCCGCCAACACCATCAGCACCGGACCCAATGCTACGAGGGCAAAACCACAGGCGTTCAACAGCCGCGCGCGACGCATCGCGCTCGATCCCTTCAAGACCGTGCGTCTCACGGTGCGGACGCCGGATGGAGGGAAGGACCCCGATTCGACGGTCAACTTGGCGACGCGCCGGATGTACAGGCCCATCAGCATGCTCGACGCCGATGTGAGCACTGCGACACTCCAGAACACCCAGGAAAGGTCCACGTGGTGACGCTCGGCGCGACGGGTGAGCACGGGTTGAAGCACGGTTCGTCGGTCGACCCTCCGCGAGCGGCACGCACGGCCAACCGGGTTCGTCGAGGTACGTTCGACGGAGGTGGCATATGGTCGCGCGACGATCGTCGGACCAGTCAACGTGTGACCAGTCGAAGACGGCGATGGTGAGTCGCACTCGTCGGTGTTGGCAAGTAGCGGTGCCTTCCTGGCTTCGGGGTCCTGTCATCGAATCCGCGTGACGGACCAATCGAGCCCCGGCGGTGCCGTTATCAACCAGCTGCCTCCACCCCCCGGATCCCGCAGGGCGTAGTGCGCCCATGTATCGCCGCCGACTCGCACGGTCCACGATTCGCCGCGCCCCGATTCGGACACGACTGCAGGCGAAAAGAACGCGCTGGCATTGAACAGAAACGGCACGGCGAACTCGCTACCGGGGATTCGATCATCAAGCGCCAGCGATCGCAGCGCCCGCCGCAATGCGTCCGCTGGGCGCCACTCAGCGCCCAGCCATGGCCGCAGTCGCTCCTGCAATCCGGGGCGAACTCCCGGCGCGCCCCGTAACCCGGTCCATCCTTCGAAGGAGCCCAGCACCACCTCGCGCAACGCCTGATTCGCCGTCGCACCGCCGTCCACCGCCCGTTCCACCAAGTCATTCAGAATCGGCGTACTTGAGGCGTACCCGAAGCCCCAGTCCCAGTGCGGATTCGGCTGACCGAAGAATCCGCGGAATCCGTAGAAGTTGAGCAATTGCAATGCCTGCAGCGGGTGGTTGCCGCGACGCGAGAGTCCGGCCTCTCGCCGCTGCGCTTCCTCCGCGACAAGTTCCGCGCCGCCTTCCGTAGCCCATAGTTCGTCGAACCAGCTTGTTCGACATTCGCCGAGGTCGCGACAGCGAATCAGCGTGTGGCGGTCCTGAGCCGCGTGCACCACTTCATGCATGAGCACGCGATTCGCCACGAAGACGCGATCCCCGGGCGTGTCGCCTTTCAGGAGCACCACCACGCCCTGCTGCCATTGTCCGTTGACGATCTCACGCTGCTGCACCACGGCGAGGCCACTCGGACCGATTCGGGTGATGATCACCAGGGTCTGACCCGATCCTTCCGACGTCGCCGGCCATTCAGCACCAAAGACATCGCGGATCACCGGCACGCCGTGTGTTTCGACGAACTGCATCGCCGCATCGAGGTCTCGCAGTCGTGTCGGCAGATTGAGATCGGCATCCCGATCGAGTATGCCGACGGCTAGGTGGGTCGAGACTCGAAAGATCGATCCACCCAGAAACGCGCCGTCGGCGCGAACGGAGAACCGGTCGCCGACGCGGTAGGGCACCCTGCGATAGGCGGTCCAGTCCTCCGGAATGTTCGTCGCCGACAGCAGGCCCCGCGACCAGACCACGGCGTCACGTGCCTGGGTGAACGGCGCTTGCGCGGTCAGGTATAGCGGCGACGCGGTGCGGGTGCCAGCCGTGCGATCGCTCACGGACACGTCGAACCGCTGCGAGCGTATCAGCGGCACGTCCCTGGCCGACGCGCTGACGCTCCGCGTGTCCGTCATCACAACGGCATACTCAGCCGCCGTTGGCGGCAACCGCAGGCAAATCGAATCTGCGGCCTGCAGAGACACGGTCTCTCCAATACGGAGTTGGAGTTCGCCGGTACGGCGCAACACGACTTCGAGCGGCACCGGAAGAAAGGCGCCGCGCACCGCGATCGGACGTCGTGCGCGGCCGTCGCACGGTGGCTCTTGAGGCAAACGAACCGTCAGCGTCGTTCCGGTGGCATTCACGGTGGTCACCCCACGACCGTCCACCGTGACCGCGTTGCGATCCAGCTCGTCCAGTCCCACTCCCTCCAACGTGAGAGTGTCACCGGGCACGACGTCCCGGCCGGTAGGCAGGGCGCGAATGATCGGCTGCGAGCGTCGCACCCGGACCGTGGCAACTGCCGATTGCAGCCCGTCGAAACTCGCGCGCACATACGCGATACCCGGTCCGATCGCGGTTGGCAGGGCCGTCACCGGTAGCAGCGGCGAGTCCGGGAGCTCGGACACCAGACCGATGGGTGCGGCGGCTCCGAGCATCACTCGGCGACCCGTTGGAGTCACGCCGATCGTACGGAAGCTGATCGTCGCCCCAAGATCGACGGTCGTGTCCAACGGCGCGATCTCGAGCATCGCGACATCCGGCGCCGTGATGACGGATAGTGTGTCGGCGGTTCTCTCTGACCGCGCAATCAGCGTTTGTGCGGTGTCGCGATCAAGCGTTTGCCATTGTACTTGGAGGCGCCCCTCGCTGTCCGTGCGACCCGTCGCGGGCGTCACGATCGCTCCCGGCGCCGCGCTGAAGGCTACCGGACGATCTCGGAGCGGGGTGCCGTTGGGATCCTCCACCGTCGCGATGACCGTGGTGATCGCGCCTGAACGCACGGCACCAACCGCTGTCAGTTGAACGCGCTCACGGGTAGCGCCACCGGTTGGTCCGCTGTCGGCGCAACCGATGATCCCGCACACGGCGACGGACATCCGCATCGCGAAACGCACAGCCAGTCTGCAGGTCATTCTTGGGACCCTCGGCCGGCGATGGCGAGCGCCACCGCCGGCCTTTCGCATCAGCTGCGCGGGAAGTTGGGATTGTTGTCGGTTTCCTGCAGGGGCAACGGCCAGCAAGTCTGACTGCCAATTGGAGCGAAGCCGGCCTTGAAGTACGCCGCACCGGCCACCGGAACGTTCAGAACGGCCGTCGGGTTGCGACGGAAGTCACCCATGCGCTTCGCTTCCAGATAGAACTCGCGGCCACGCTGCTCCATCAGCTCCGTGAGAATCGCGCCGGCCGTGGTGGCACCCGCGTAGACGGGCAGCCCGTTCGCTGCGCGACGCGCGTTGATCAACGCCAGCTGCGCGGTCACGTCGGATGCTTCGGCGACGATGTAGTCCGCCTCGAGTCGAGACGCCAGACGAATCGGTGAATTGAAAGCCGGGAACTTATCCTGGATGAAGAACGGACCACTGGTGGGATCCTGTGCCGCGAGGTTGTGCGCGGCGGGAGCCTTGAACTTGATTCGCGGATCGCCCGCAATCCGATACGCCGGTGCCACCGAAATCGAACCGCGATCAAGCGTGAACTGCCAGAGCCGGTTGCCCAGGCGATTGCGCTGCGCGACATCGTCGAAATAGACGAGGTTGAACACGAAGCCGGCTGGCACTGCCTGCGCCGCGGTCACGGCTTGTGCCTTCCGCCCCGCCTGCAGATGCGCGCGCGCCAGTCCTACGCGAGCCAAGTTCGCCAGTTCCACACCAGCGGGCGTTCCGTTGGCCGTTCCCACGTTGATGGCGAGTTCGAAGGCCGTGACGGCGGAATCCAGCATCTGGCTCGTCGTCAACGGACCACCGCCGCGGATGACGCCGGTGCAGAACTCCTCGGCCATGAGCAGGACCCCGTGTCCCTTGAAGGCTGCGGCTCGGGCAATGTTCAGGTTCGACGCGCGGTTCGGCAGATCCAGCTCCAGCAATTGCGTCGCCGACGCGATGGCGGTGGAGATTGGCCCCCACACATCGGCGTTGTGCGACGCGTTGGTATTGACTACATCGCGGCGCGCGTACTCGTTGCGCGTGGGGAATGTCTCGGCGACCAACGTCTCTCCCGTGAACCACGACTGATACATGGCATGCCAGCCGAACGCCGCCGCAAAATTCTGCTGGGCGGATGCGGCCAGCGTGACTGCGTCGGCAGTCGGATCAATCGCCGATTCGTTGATCACGTTGGGGTTCTTGACCGTCAGAAAGTCCGTGCAGCCGCCGAGCAGCGCCATCACGGTGACCGCGGCAGTGATACGTCGCAAGATCGTGCGTTCCAGTCGCATAGGTCGGTCAGAAAGAGAAGTTGGTCTTGAGCACGATGCGCCGCGGGTTCGGCAGTGTCAGGAAGTCTTGTCGGTCGAACTGATTCGCGAGGTTGCTGACCACTTCCGGGTCCGGCCCCTCATAGCGTGTCCAAAGTGCCAGGTTCTGCGCGGCGACGGTAAACGTTCCACCAGTGAGCGGACCCAGTTTCGTCGCAATGCCGCGTGGCAAGGACCAGGACAGCGACACCTCGCGCAGTCGCACGAAGTCACCCGGTTGCATGTACGCTTCCAGCACCTGATTGACCGTCGTCGTTGTCCGGTCTTCTTGCACGAACGCCGGCGCTCCGGGAGTCGGATTACCATAGCGCCGAAGACGCTCGCGCCGCGACAGGATCGTGGTGTCCAACCGATTGGCGCTGCGCACCAGCTGGGTTTCGCGGAACTGATCGGTGCCGTTGAACACCAGGTGGCCGGTCTTTGAGTCCACGAGCAGCGCGAGTCGCAGATCCCGCCGAATCGTGAACGTGTTCGCAATGTTCCACTCGCGCGTCGGCAGCACGGGACCCACGATCTCGAGATTATTCCCGACGGTGACGACCCCGGTCGCCTCGTCGATACTGCGAATCCGCTTGGACGCGTAGCCACCCAAGGGCTGTCCTTCGATGAACCGATTGTTCCCGATGCTGAATGGGGCCACGCCGCCGAGGCTTACCAGACGATTATCCAGCGTGTTGAATCCAGCGCGGACATCCCAGCCCAGATGGCGATGACGAACGAGGCTCGCGGTGAGTCCCAGTTCAATGCCTCGGTTGCGAATCTCGCCGATGTTGCGAAATGGATTCGCTTGGAATCCAAGCGATGGTGGCAATGGCACGGCCAGCAACAGGTCCTTGGTGGACTTGTCGAAGTACGTGAATTCCACGCCGACGCGATCGCCCCATGTCGACAGGTCGAACCCCGCCTCGACTTCGGTGCCACGTTCTGCACGCAGTGAGTCGTTGCCGGGGTTGTTGGGAACCGCACCAGCCTGCGCCACCCCCGTGATCGCGAAGGGTGCGGCCACGAACGTCGTCAACGAGGCGCCCGGGGCCGGTGACCGCCCCGTGGTCCCCCACGCCGCTCGCAGTCGCAACTGACTGATGAAACCGTCCAATGGTGCAAAGAACGACTCTTCCGACAGCACCCACGATGCGCCGACCTTTGGCAGGAAGAATGAGGGCGTGCCCTCCCCGAAAGAGGAGTTCTGGTCCACGCGCGCCCCCAGTTGCAGGAACCGACGATTCCGGCTACTCAACTGCAGCTCTCCCAGGTAGCCCAGTGCCTTCTGCTCGTTGAACTGCTGGCCGCCAGTACGGGTCGAGGCGTTGTTGATGCTGTTCGCCGAGTTCGTCACGAAGCCGAAGCCATTGGCGAACGTGTTGTCATTGCGCGTGATGATGGACTGCAGGCCAGCGGAGAGATTGACGCCCCACTGTGCGTCGGCACCCAGCGTGCGCTGCGCCGTGGTCAGGTAGTCGATGGTGAACCGATCGACGCCCAGCCGGGTCTGCGTGTTGTCGCCGGTGTTGAGATTGCCGGCGTACTGACCGACGCTGTTCTTCGGGAAGAAGCGGGTGAGCTCATCGCGCGCGAGATCCGCGCCGACCGTGAAGCGATGCGTCAGCCATCCGTTGGGCTGATAGGTCGTGGCGAGATTCACCTGCGATCGCCGCGATTCCACCCGGTTCCGAATGGACTTGATGGCCTCGTATTGGCGGGCGAATCCGAAGAAGCCGTCGTTGCTGGGCGTTCCCGCATCGCTGCGCGTGCCCGGATCACCGAGCAGGCCGCCACCCAACCATCCGTACGTGTTGTTGTCGTTGTCGGGCAGATCGGTATTCGACTGCAGCACATTGATGCCCATGTCGATGCGCACGCGAGAGTCAGGGACGAAGTTCGCGTTGCCGCGAAATCCGGTGCGCTGGAATCCGTTGTTGGGCAGCGTACCCACCGTGGCATCAGACGTGGCGCTCAGGAAATAGCCGTAGTTGGAACCGCCACCGCGGCCCGTCCACCCGAGGTTGCGCTCGCTGCCTTGCTGAAAGGCCCCCACACGCACCAGCGGATTGTCGCGCACGAGGGTGCCTTCGACCTTGCCGCGGCACAGCGGATTCGTGCTGGTTGATGCGATTTGTGCAGCCGTGCATCGTGCGAAGTTGTCGGGCGGCGTCCAGTTCTGGTCGATTTGTGCCACGTCGAATCGCAACGTCTGCGTGAAGCTGTTGCTGCCGATCTTGCCCTTCTTCGTGATGATCTGGATGACACCCGCCGAGGCATCGGCTCCGTACAACGTGGCCGCGGCCGGCCCTTTCAATACCTCGATCGATTCAATGTCGTCCGGGTTCAGGTCGTTTAGGCGGTCCACGCGCTGCCCGCCAACGCCCGGCGTGTTCTGCTCCTCGGACACGCGAATGCCGTCGATGAACATGAGCGGCTGGTTGTTGAGGGCGATCGAGCTCGCGCCGCGAATGCGGATGGACCGGGCGCTGCCGGCCGTCCCGCTGGTCGCGTTCACCGAAACGCCGGGCAAGCGCGACTGCAATATCTCGTTCACTGTGGAGACGGGCGCGCTGCGTGCCATATTCGCGACGTCGATCGACCCGACGACAGCAGCCTGCGCGCGCCGCTGCGCGTTGCCGGTCACACCGCTGACCACCACCTCGGACAGAGTCGAGACCGTAGCTTTGAGCGCGAAGTTCAGCTGTGCCCGTGCGCCGCTCCCCACCTGCACCGAGTCGCGCCGTTGTTGATAGCCGATCCGCTGGGCCGACAGGTGCACGGTTCCGGCTCGCACGTTGAAGATGCTGTACTCACCACGATCATTGCTGACGGCGAATGATGCCGATCCGGCGATGAGCACACTCGCTCCGCTGACCGGTGCGCCGGTTGCGGCGTCGGTAATTACACCGGTGATGGATCCAGTGTTTGCCTGGGCGTGAATGGGCTGTGCGGATGCGGCGATGACACTCGCCGCCAGCACGAGCCAACTCAACAGGGCTGTTCGTGACTTCATTGGGTGCATCCTGGAGACTCGAGGGATGGGACCGGACGACGCCGAAGCGCGATCGGCAGGGACGAGGGTCATGGTAGGGGGACGGAATCCCTCGGCAACCATGAGTGGGGCGAGTGGACAGCCTGAGGGAGTTTCGTGCGCAAGTCCGGGATGCCAATGGCGGAGTCCGCGATCGTACACACGTCGCGCCGGGCGCGACGGTCCCGGATGGCGGAGACCCGGCCATGTCCTCTGCGACTGAGCCCACCCGTGCTGCATTCGATGCGAGGCGCCCGTGAGCTTGCGGACGAACCGCTGATCACGGAGCGGTTGCGAACCTGATCGGCACCCCGCCACCAACTATTGAGGAGGACCCATGACACAGCGCGTTCGAAGCGCAGCGATACTCGGTCTCGGCCTGTGCGTCTGCGCCCCACTCTCTGCACAATCGGCACCGGCGTGGGAGCGATTCGAAATCGATGGCGCGCATTCCAGCATCACGTTCTCGGTCCCATTCATGAAGTTGACGGACGTCAACGGGACGTTCGAGAACGTGACGGGGGCGGTGCTGCTCCGGCCGGGCACCGTCGACGGTGCCGTCGCCTTGACGATTGATGCGAGGTCCATCAACACGCGCAATGCACGCCGCGACCAGCACCTTCGCTCTGCCGACTTCTTTGACACCGAGAAGCACGGTCGTATCGAATTCGTGAGCAATAGCGTCACCCGGCGCGGTGCAGACCGGGCCGTGATTCGCGGCCCACTGACGATGCACGGCGTGACCAAAGACATCAGCGTTGAGATGCAGGCCATCGGCACCGTCGGCGCACCCGACCTCAACGGCAGCCCGCGTGCCGCATGGATCGGCCGATTCGCCATCAGCCGCAAGGACTTCGGGCTCACCGGCGGATCGCAATTCGATCCAGGGTTCAATCCGTTGGTCATCGGAGACAGCGTGGTCATCGCCCTCAATCTGCAGGGCGTTCGTGCGGTGACTCGTGCAACGCCTGGTGTCGACTCGCTGCTGCGCGAGATCGCCCGAATCGGTGCTGATGCTGCGGTCGACGCGTATGCCGCGGGAAAGCCCGTCCGCCCGGACTCCATCGGGCCTGTCGCGTTGCGTCTGGCGCAGACGGCACGCCGCCTGCAGCAGGATGGCAAGCTGCTTGATGCCATCAAGGTGTCGGAGCGCAACGTCCGCCTGCATCCGCAAGTCGGCCTGACTCAGCAATTACTGATGGAGTTGCAACTGGCCGCGGGTCAGCGTGACGCGGCGCGTCAAACGGCCGAATCGCTCATGATGCGGGAACCATGGAATCCCACGGCGCGCGCAGTGCGTGTCGTCACCACTCCGTCCAGCCGGTAACCTCATGCGTGCACGTCCAACGTCGCTCACGGTTGCGGTCACGCTGCTGGTCTCCCTGGCGTTCGCGCGAGCTTCGCTTGCACAGTCGCGCAGCCAGATCTTTCAGGTCGACGGCATTGCCCTGCGCGGCTATGACGTCGTGTCGTACTTCAACGGAAAGTCCGAGGAAGGTTCAGGCGCGTTTCAGACCTCGCACGCGGGCGTCATGTGGCGATTCACGTCAGCCGCCCATCGAGATCAGTTCGTCGCCAATCCCCAGCGCTTCATGCCGGAGTATGGCGGATATTGCTCCGTCGGCATGGCCCATGGTGGCGCCGTGCCGACGGATCCGCAGGCCTTCGCGTTGTACAAGGGCAAGCTGTATCTCAACTCCAACAAGCTCTCGCGCGCGACGTGGTCGTATGCGCGTGACTGGATGATCAGTCGGGCGGATCCCAACTGGACCAAGTGGCTGGCGCGCAACGCGGCGGCCGCGACATCGACCGCGAGTGGCGGCCCGTCTGGTGCGGGGCGTGGACCACGGCCCGTTGAGGACACAACGCTGGCCATCGCCGGACTCGATGCCACGAGTTACTTCGCCGAGGGTGGCCCAAAGGCCGGTGACGCCAATATCTCGACCTCTTGGAGAGGCAAGACCTGGCGTTTCCTCAACACCCGCAACCGCGACGCCTTTGTCGCATCGCCAGATCGCTTTGCGCCGCAGTTCGGCGGCCTGAGCGCGCTCATTCTCGCGCACGGTGATCGGGTGCCCGGCGATCCTCGCCTCTTTACCATCGTCAAGGGCAAGGTGTACCTCGATCCGGCGGAAGCACCGCAGGAGACCTTCCGTCGGAATCCTGAAAGACTGATCAGGCGCGCGGACAGCGTCTGGCGCGCCTCACCGCCATCAGGGCGCCGCTGAACGACGGACAAAGCGGTAGCCAAGGAATTCACTCCAGCTACCGTCTGCCCGACGTGATACGCTCCGTTCAACGAGCGTATCACGCGCGGTCCGTATGTATCGACTCTCTGCCTCTGCGCCGCTCACGAGGGTATACCGAACCCGAAGCGTGTCGCCGTGAATGGCGTAGCGCAGATCATACCGGGTCCCCTGCGAATCGATCCACGACCCCGTGCTATCGGCGGTGGAGTAGTAGGCGTGCCCGAAGAACACCGGCACCGATGAACCACTCGGCGTGAACGACATCTCGAGACGGACAAACCGGCCGCCCAGTACGCGCGCCCACTGGGCGTCACCCGACGCCGGCGCGCCCATCGCCGTTCCCGGTCCGCTCCACACCCCGAGAAACGGGCTCCACGGATCGGCCACGGCAGACGCGTTCGAGCGCTGTGCGGCTGCCGCGCGCGGGGCCGTGAGCAGCGCGGTGATCAGGAGGGCGCGCGACGCCAAGCGAACGGACGAGCAACACATCTGGACTCCGTGATGTAGGAATTCGACGAACACCCGATTTGGTGAACAGGCCCGCGAGCGTCCGAAGGCACGCGTCGGTGGGTGCGCCTGGTCGCAGCACCGCTACAGCAGGGCATCGCGAAAGTGGCGACTCAATCGCAGCTTCGTTCCCGCGATCAGCGTCAGATCGAAGTCACCGTCTTCGCGCGGGCGAACTTCGTTCACTTGCGAAACGTTGACGACCGTCCCCCGATGAATGCGTACGAAGTGTTCCGGATCGAACTGCTCCAACAACTCCCGCAGCGGTCCGCGCACGCGATAGGTGCCCTCCGCGACATGCAAGCGGACGTAGTTCCCGTCGGCCTCCATCCATTGGATGGCGAGCGGATCGAGCAGGACGTATCGATCCCCATCGCGCACCGGAAAGCGCGTGTGCGTACGCGTCGTAGTCTGGCCGCCCACGACACTTCGCGTGGCCGACTCGTTCGAGAGCTCCAGCAGGCGGCGCACTTCCACCGCCTGGCGGGCACTGGCCCGTTCATGCGCCACCGCATGCAGCCGCGCGACGGTTTGGCGCAGACGAGCCGCCGAGAACGGCTTCAGCAGATAGTCGACGACGTGCGCCTCGAATGCCTTGAGTGCGAACGACTCGTGGGCCGTGATGCACACGACCAGCGGATCGTACCGCTGCCGCATCGTCCGGAGCACTTCCAGTCCGAGCTCGCCCGGCATCTGCATGTCGAGAAACACGACATCGGGCTGCAGCGCCTCCATCTGGCGCAGTGCAGACGGCCCATCGGCCGCCTCACCAACCACCACGATGCCGGGCTCCCCATCAAGACGCAAACGCAGCAACTCGCGCGCCAGCGCCTCATCGTCAACGACCAAAGCCTCAAGTGGACGCGAACTGGCACTCATGAGTGCTCCTGCTGGGTTGGAATGTACAACGTCACGCGCGTCCCGCGTTGTCCGGCCCCCGCCGCGAAATCCAGTGACGCGGACGCGCCGAATCCGTATAGCAGACGCGCCTTCAGGCTCGACAGACCGATCCCTTCACGGCGTGTGCCGTGCGGTGCCGCGCCGATGCCATCGTCCTCGACCTCAACGATCAACTCTGTGGCCGACTGGCGCGCCCTGATGGTGATCGTTCCTCGCCGACTGCCGCCCTCGAAGCCATGCAGCACAGCGTTCTCGACCAACGGCTGCAGCGCGAGACACGGCACGACCGCCCGCCGCACGTCCGCAGCCGCCTCGATCTGCAGCGACACGGCCCCGGGAAAGCGCATCTCCACGATCGCCAAGTATCGCTCGATATAGTGCAGTTCCTCCGAAAGGGAATGCAAGGCCGGAGCATCGCTGCGCAGCGTTTGGCGCAGCAGCTCACTCAGAACGGCGATCGAGTCGGCCGTCGCGGCGCCATCGCCGCGGAGCGCCAGCGCCGAGATCGAGTTGAGCGTGTTGAACAGGAAATGCGGGTCCAGCTGGCGGCGTACGACATCGAGCTGGGAGCGCTGCAACGCTTCGGACAGGCGCGCGGCAGCCAGCGTGCGTTGCGCCGCGACTCGGGCGAAGCGCCATGTGTTCGCAATCCCCACGATGAGCGCATATAGCAGGATATCCAGGGCGCCGTATGCCACGGCAAGATACGACATCGTCCGCGACACTTCATGGCGCGCATCAATGACCACCAACGCCGTCGCGGTACCCGCCACGTGCAGCACCGCGAACGCGATGGTCGCGGAGAGATGTATGCCCAGTCGCCGGGGCGACCACGGCGAGACCGGCACCTTGAGGGCAAGCTGCCACACCAGCAGTGACAGCACGGCAAGCACCATCCACGACGACACGATACGCACGACGACTGACGGCACGGTGATCTGCCAACCTTCCAGTGAGGCGCGAACAAGGAGCTGCGTCGCTTCCAGGGTGCTAAGCAGCAGCACGGCCCCCACTGCCAGCAGTACCATGCGCCCCCAGTGGGTGGGCACACGTAGCGACGGCATGTCGACGAGCAGTCCCGGCGCCGTGGTATTCATGCGGTCACTCTACGGTCCTTCAACGATCACGGCAACCGATGCTCTCCCGGACCGTGTCGATCCCCGCCCGCGTTCGTTCATCATCACCGCTTGCCATTCGTCACTCGCTGCGCAGAGGAGCTTTCTGGCGGAGGGAAAGATACCGTTTCGACTGGTGACGCTGCACACGCGAACGTGGTTGCCGTGTGGTAGACGGACCACTGAACGCGTCGCTCCGACGCGAACCGGTTCGTTCCTCGGTCGCATGCGACGACCGCGTGCCCCTGATCGGGAGAAGAGCGATGCTTCGTGCTTTGGTGGTCGATGATGAGCCGATGTGCCGAAGGGATCTGGTCGAGCGCCTCACGCGCGAGATCGATTTTCGGGTCACCGGCGAAGCGGCGAGCGGGCCCGACGCGCTGCGTCACCTGCAGTCGAATCCGTGCGATGTCGTATTTCTCGATGTGGACATGCCCGGCATGGATGGGCTGACCACAGTCCGCGCCCTGGCACCTGACCACCGCCCCTTCATCGTGTTCGTTACAGGACATGCATCATTTGTGCTCGATGCCTTCGAAGTGAATGCCCTCGATTTCCTGATCAAGCCAATCGTACCACGGCGACTCGAGGACACGCTCACGCGGCTGCGGGCAGCCGTGCGGTCGCGCGCGCAAACGCAGCTCCACGAACAACTCCAGACCCTCCTGGCCGACGCACCGCCCGGCGGCGCCGCCGATACGGGTCGGGGCACCGCCGGAGCCGCCGGCGGCATGCGGTTCGGCCGCCTGACCGTGCGCGATGGCGCGCGCTTCCTGTTCCTGGATCCTACGCGCATTCACTGGTGCACCGCCGACGCCAACTACGTCCGTTGCGTCGTTGACGGCGGCAGCACGTACCGAATTCGCGGCCCGTTGCGTCAGCTGAGCCGGATGCTGCCTGAGCATCAGTTCGCCCGCATTCACCGTGGCACGCTGGTCAACGTCGCGCACGTCAAGGAGCTCCGTCGTCGCGAGGATGGCGACTTCGACGCGTTCATGCGGGATGGCACAGTGCTTCGCATGAGCCATCGATTCCGGCACGGCATCTTGTAGGACCATCGATTCGTCCTCCCCCGTGCATGGGGTTCTCGGTCACGCCTGGCGTACTGTTCGTCACACGGCCGTCGCCCCCTCGCGCCGCCATCTCAATGGTTCCACGATGAATAGTCCCAGTCTGATCGCGTTGGCGCCGCCGTTGATATGGATCGCACCCTTGATCGTTGCCTTCGCTGCCCTGGTCGGCATGCTCTGGCACACGAGGATCGCGCTTCGCCGCGCTCGAGAGGCGGAAGACGCCGTCCGGCAGGCGTTGGTCGACAGTCGTTTGCGTCCGCATTTTCTGCTCAACGTACTCTCGGCTTTACGAGCCACGATTGACGTGCAGCCGCGGGAAGCGATTCTGCTGCTCGACGACCTGGCCGAACTGCTCCACGCCACACTGCGAATGCGCCTTGACGAACCGATCCGGATGGCCGACGAACTTCAGTTGGTACGACAATATCTCCGGATCGAGCAGCGGCGCTTTGCGGAGAACCTGGTCGCGACGGTCGTGGCAGACGATCGCGCACTCGACTGCGATATTCCGCCATTCAGTCTACTGACGCTTGTGGAGAACGCCATGTCGCACGGCGGCGTCGATACCCTCGGCCGCCGTCACGTCTCCGTTCATGTCGAGGTCTCCTCGGCGGCCGTTACCGCCAGCGTTCGTAATCGCCCGTCGTCCCAGGCGCGTACGGAACGACATACCGGACTTGGACTGGCTACGATTCGCGATCGCCTGCAGCGATGGGACAAGGACGCTCACGGTCCACTCCTCACCTATTCGTCCGAGTGGGTCCGTTGCGCCATCGTATTGCCGCAGGCGCGGCCTTCCCGACGCGCTCCCGCCCGGCCGACGACGTCGGCGGATTGGGCGATGGGCTAGCTCACGCCGTCTAGCGCTCAACGAGTTCGACTGCCGAAGGGCCGCGGCCGACGATTTGCAGTTCCACAGTACCCGCTGGCACACGGGCGAAGTGCGCCTCGCCGGCAGGTTCGGTCCAGACACTCCCCGCGGGCATGCGCTTGAGCGCACGGTCTTCGAACCGGCTCCCGTAACCAAGCCATATCGTGCCGGATATGACGGTCACCACGCGGTCATCCGGGTGGCGGTGCGGTGCAATTTGCAGTCCGCCCGGGAAGCGAATGCGCTGCACGTACAGTCCGGACAGGGTATCATGCCCGACAACCGCACTCCGCTGCACGCCGCTGGGGAGCGTGCGCCAGAGCAGTTCATCCGGTGTGACCCGGAGAACGGGAAGCGCCTCGATGGAGACGGCGGCGACCGCGAGCACGGTCACGACAGTAACCGCCAGCTGTCGAGATATCGTAGTTGGCACCACCCACCCCGTACGAAGAGCGACGAACCGGATCAGCGCTCGCCGACCAACCGATCAGCGCCGCGTCACCATGCGACGCGCACGCTGTTTCGCAGCAAAGAACCATTCGTAGGCAAAGCTTCCCGCAAGGCACATCGCGATCGTGATCGAGAAGATCGCCACGACGAAAACAGCGAGGCCTACAGCGACCCACGCGGCCGTTCTGACGCCTACCAAGGCTGATAGCCCGAACGCGCCAAGAGCGATGAACGGGAACACCAGCATCACGGACCACGCCAACTGTTTGATGTCCGTCCAGGTGGCACTCGCCTTGAATAGTGGCGGCGGGGTCGTCGACCGTGGCGTCAGCGACGACGGCCGACTTTCGCACGCAGCACTGGTCTTGCTCCAGCCAAGGCGTCGCACGGTCAGGAGCCTTTCGTACGCGTTGAGGCCAAGGCCGCATCCAACCACCGCACGAACGGGACGAGTACGTGCAGCCGCTCGTCAATCGCGTCGTACACATCCCGTGCCGTGGTCGCGCGGCGGGAGAGGCGGTCCGTGAAGTAGAATTGTTTGCGGCGCAGCAGGTCTGCGGAGGGATGCTGCGGATCGAAGCCCGTCGGCACGCGCTGCAGACTCTCTCCTTGCAGCGTTCCCATCAGCCGGCGCAGGCGGTCCGACGCGACGAGACGCTCGATCGTCCGCGGATCCGTCGCGATCGCCGAGCGAATCGCCTTCAATTGGGGCGAGCCGGGCATGTAGGCGCCACCCAGCACCTGCAGGCCGTCGGCATCGAGCCGAATGAAGAAGCCGGCGGACTCCTCCTTCGGTCGGCCGTGACATGGAAACACCGCCGACACATCCGTGCGATACGGTGACTTGTCGGCAGAGAAGCGCACGTCGCGATTGGGGCGACTCATCGGGTGATCGTCTGTGCCGGCATATTCCGGCGCCTCGGCCTGTAACGTGATGTTCACGTGGCGAATGAGATCGCGCATTGGTGCCTTGACCAATGACGCGTAGCGATCACGGTGTTCGTGAAACCACGCACTCGAGTTGTTGGCCTCGAGATCGCGGAAGAAGTTCAGAGTGGATGTGGTGACACGGGTCATCATGACTGATCACCTATCGGGGTTGGAAGAGAGCGCATGGTCACGGCGTGTGTTCTCTGGTATTTGCGCCGTGGGCCTCCCACACGAACGTGGCCAGTTCGCGCGGACCCCTCCCGTCGATGCGAATCAGGCCACGACGCGCCAGCACGGGCGCGAATATCTGCTCGCGGCGCATCCACGTCGCGGAGTCTCGGTAGGTCGTCATGAGCATCACATCCCATCCGATCTTGGCCCCTTCGGCACTGTCCAGCACGACGGCCCGAAAGCCCACCACGTCGCCGGTTTTCGCCACGATGGCTCTGGCGGGGGCCCAGTTCGAATCGAGGAATGTCAGATAGCGCGCTCGCTGGCCAGGGATCGTACGCCAAGTGTCGATGGCTACGAATGAATTCGCCGGCGGCGCCGCCGATGCCCGCCATCCGCTGATAATGGCGATACCGGCCGCCGCAGCAATCAGTAATCTCATGGTTTCCTCAACAGTGTTGGACGAAACGCTGCTGCCGACAGCGCTTGCACGCCAGATCTCGCGTCTGTGGCCACCGTGTCCCTCGCGGGAGACGGTGACTTGCGCGCCGTCAACCGTAGCCATCCCTCCCGATTCGACGCGTGCCGAACCCGGAGCCCCGCCCTCCGCGTGGTCGCGATCAGCGACGGCAGCGAGAAGCGGTGTACCAGCGGTGATTGACTGCAGATGGTCTTGAACGGAAGGAACCAGCGAGCGCGGCGACTCCATGGGCGATGTTCGCTCGCTCCGGTTTCGTGATCGCGCACCTCAATCAGCATCACGCCGTCGGTACACAGCGCGCGAGCGACCCTCGACAGCATGGCCGTCGGCGATGCGGCGCACTGCAGCACGCCTTGGAGAAGGATCACATCAGCGGCGGGCAAGCGAAGGTTCTTGTCGTGTTCGACGTCACCCTCGAGGAATGTCAGATCGACGTGGGCAGGGAGCAGGCGGCGTGCATTGTCACGCGCCCGCCGGCACATCGCTGCGGAGAGATCAACACCGACGACGGAGAAGCCCGCGTTTGCCAACGCGATCGATTGCCGACCCGTTGCGCAGCCGACATCAAGAATGCGTTGCGCACGCGGCGCTTCCCGCTGCACCCATCGCAGCGTGCGCTCACCACGCCCGTCTGGCAGGCAGGGGTCCTGCCAACCATCCCATGTCAGACTATGGATGTTCCAGAACCATCGGTGGGCGAGCCCATGAACCTGCGACATGTCGAATCGAACTCGATGCGATTCCAAGTGACCGGGCGCCTGTTGCTGCAGAGAGAGAGAAGGTGAACGGTCCTCCGATCGCCCACAATCCACCTGACACGAAACGCATCTGGCGGGGGCGAAACGTAGCCCGCGGTGGCCACCGACGGCCCGAGGAGCATGGCGGCCGTCACGATCGACGGTCGGGTCACCCCAAATGGCTGCGGCATGCCCCTGAGATGTTGCGGTTGCTGGGGCCGGTGGGTTGATGTTCTGGGCGTGCTCCCCGCCTCAGGGGAACGGGCCGCCGACACCGGGTGCGGGCCGTTTGGCCTCACATTCACCGGCAAGCGGAGTGAGCGAATGATCCCGGATGCCAAGGGCGACACGTCCAACGACTGGCCACTCGCCGCCGATGCTGATGCGTGGCTGCTCGCACGCGTGGCTGATGCCTGCGCCGCGTGCGCTCCGTTTGCCGAGTTCGCCCGCGTGATCCACGCGGGCGCCGCAATCCGGGTCGCCGATATCGTCGATCACCTGCAGGTAGGCCAAGAGCACGCGGCGGTGCTTGAGGCGTGCGGGTTCCGGATCGACACAACGTCCAGTGGTCAGATCGCGGCGCATCCGACGGCGCGCTTTCCGCGGGTGCGGCTTTCCGCGACCGACCGCCTGGAGTTGGCGATTCGCGTGGAGTCACTTGAATCGTGTACGGCCCGCTGGAACCCGATGGCCGTGCATGAGGGCGCCGTCGGGTCGCCGTTGCGGCGCGCGCGGCTCTGGCGCGCGGGCCACGTCGAGATCTGGGCGGTCGAGCGGCATGGCGACGATGGGTTCGAGGTGCCGACGCTCGAGCCGTCAAAGCTTACGAAGGCGGCTCGTGTACTGAGCGCGTTCCGAACCCGTCCGCGTGTGGAGGAGTCCATCCGCTCCCGCTTTGATCAA
>CAZMGX010000030.1:0-4907 GCA_964565915.1 uncultured Gemmatimonas sp. | reverse complement strand
CGCCACCGTCGCCGACGCCACGTCGACGCTGGGCGCTTCGTGGGCCTGTGCGCTCTTCCTGCGAGCGGAACGGGACTACTGGGAGACGCGCAATACCGCCGGGCGGATTCAGAAAGCACGCCAGGATGCGCTGGGGCTGGGATGGGCCAACGATGATCATCACACCTATGATTGCTCCCGTGAGTGGTTTCGTCGCTGTATTGCGGTACTGGAGGCGCTTGGCTTCGAGTGCCGCGAACGCTTCTACGCCGGCGCAGAGGCGGGGTGGGGCTCGCAGATCCTCGAACACCCCGTGCTGCGAACGGTGATCTTCGCGGATATCGATCTGCCCGAGCACGAGTTGACTGGAGATTTTGCGCACGCCTCGATGGCCCCCCTGCCGGTGCTTCGACGCGCCGGGCTCTGGTGTGCCTTGCATGGTGAGTCCATGCTCGAGGCAGGCCTGAATCATCTCGAGTGCATGTACGACGCCACCGCATTGAACGAACAGTTTGCCGCGCTCGGTGTCCGGATGATGGATCCGTTCACGAACACCCCGCACTTGTATCAGGCACTGACGGTCGGCGAATGGTGGCCGGTACCCGCGGATCGGATCCAGCGGTTGCTCGCGCACGGACACATCTCCGAGCGCGACGCCCGGGCCTTCGCGACCGAGGGCGCTGTCGGCTCCCACTTCGAGAATCTCGAACGCAACGCCGGCTACAAGGGGTTCAACCAACCGGGCATCAGCAGCGTGCTGCGGATCATCGACCCGAGACAGCAGGTGGCGCTCGCCGGTGAACGCGCGTAGCGGCACGCCGGATCGACATCCACTGGGCCGATTGCCGCGGCGCCGGCTCGCGTTCCGCGCACGCGATGGCGTGGTGCTGATGGCAGACTCGTACGGAGAGGACACGCACCCGCCGGTCTTGCTCATTCACGGCGGCGGACAAACCCGTCACGCGTGGGGTCGTACAGCCTCGCTTCTCGCGGACGCGGGATTTCGAGCGATCAGTCTGGACCTGCGCGGACATGGAGAAAGCGGTTGGTCGCCAGAAGGCGCGTACGGCCTTGAGCGTCTGTCGGACGACTTGATCGAGTTTGCCGCGACACTGTCGCAGCGTCCGGCGCTCGTGGGAGCGTCGCTCGGTGGGATAGCTGCCCTGTGTGGACTCGCCCGCCGCCCGTTCGGGACGTCGCTGGTGCTGGTTGACATCGCACCGCAGATGGAATCACTCGGCGTGGAACGAGTGCTTTCCTTTCTTGCGATGCATCAAGAGGGCTTCGAGTCCCTTGAAGACGCGGTCGCCGCCGTGCGGGCCTATCTTCCCCATCGCCCGCAACGAACGGTGGACGGACAAGGGTTGATGAAGAACCTGCGCAGAACGCAGTCCGGTCGACTGATGTGGCACTGGGACCCCCGCTTTGTGGAGTGCCTGCCCACGTCACCAGAGCGAGCGTTTGGCGCGCCGATGCGCGAGGCTGCGCGTACGCTGACCGTCCCCACGCTGCTCGTTCGCGGCCAACGCAGTGATGTCCTCAGCGAAGCCGGAGTGCGCGACTTTCTGCGTCTTGTCCCCCATGCCCAGTTCATCGATCTTGCCGCGGCCGGTCACACCGCCGTCGGTGACGCGAATGATGCATTCTCCGCTGCCATCGTTGCCTTTCTCGACGCTAACACACCGGTGGCACCCGCCGCCTACGGCGTTGGCCGAACGTCCAACTGAACTCGACGGATGAACGGCAGGTCGTCCCCGTCCCGTGCGAGCACGACCACCTGACCACCAATCGTGCCGACTGGGTCAGCGCGACGGGGCGATTCGGCAGCGCTGGCGCTCGCGCAAGACCGAGAGGTCCCTTCTCTGTATTTCCCGCATGGTCGGCCGTACAGCGGTCGCTCTCACTTCTTCTCGACCCGGGCATTGAAGCAGCCTCTCGATAGTGGGCAAGCGATACGAGCCACCCGACGGGATCGATGCTGCCTTGAAATTACGGTACTCCAGGGAAACCCTCGACGTGAAGGCGTGCCGTAGTCGGAGCTGTTGCGGCTCGCTGCCGGGCGACTGAGCCTCGATCCCGCGCGATCGGCGCACTTTGCGGGCGCGAGTGTGGAGTCGGTCGTGCTGATGTACGGCATGGGCCCGCGAACGACCACGTTCTTCAACGCGCCGTCGCCGCCGATGACGGTATCGAAGCGCACAGGAGTATGATCGCCCCCCGGTTTCCGCGGCTCGTCACTATCGCCCTCTGCTGGCGTTCGGCCCCCGCGATAGCATTCGTCTCGTTCGCAGGCATCCTCGTCACGGAGCACCTATGCTCGAACGTCTCAAGAGACTCCTTCGGTTCCGTTGGTATCTCGCCGCGGTCGCGCCGGTGGCCCTGCTGGCTGCCAGCTGCACCGAACTCGGGGTCGTTGACCCTGCGGAGACGGTGGACCAGTGGGTGCTGGTCAGCGTTGCAGGAGATCCATTGCCGGCGCGTACACGCGCGGGCGACACGACGTCGCTGATCAGTAGCGAGCGCTTGGTGTTCCTCGAAGACGGCTCTGGTGCCCGTGTCTCCTCATATCGAACAGGGGCGCCCGCCGGTGCAACCATGGATCGCACGGGTCGAAGCACCTTCCGTTGGAAGCGGAACAATGATCTTGTCGAGATTTTCATGACCTGCCCGGGGGGGGCCAGCTGTGTCGCAGGCCCGCACATCAGGGGGGTTGTCGACGGGAACTCGGTCAGCGTGGTTTGGGTCGGGACAGTGCTTCGCGCGCCATGGCAGTATGCCCGCCGGTAGCGCACAAGTGTCTCACGACTGCCCATCCTTGTTCCGTTCTTGCCGACGGCGTAAACGTACTGGTCTGGATCGCATCTTTCCGGTGCTGTTCGTCCTTCCGACCGTCGGTACTCCGGAGACGGTGTAACGCTTTTGAACTGTTAGTGCCGATTGTCGGCGAGTGAAGTTCGCGTGGACTGCGTCGCAACGAGGGAGATCTCCTCGTAGTCGATCTCGACCGACGGACCGTACCTGCGACATCCTCGCAATCGGAGCGACCAGTGAGTTTGCTTGGTTCAACTCTCGCATTCAGTATCGTCGAAGACACAAGCGGACAGACGACGTATCGCATTTGGCCAATCAACTTCGACTAGGGAGCGAAGAACGCAGGCTTTTCTTTCACGCGCGTTGCTTACTTGGCAGTGTGATCCGCCGGAACAGTCGTCTGATGTTTCCGTTCGGGTTGACATTCCCTCTCTGTCGCCTGCCATAGGTGCAGCGGCAACCGAAGCGGTCGCACAGGGGTGGGCCATTCGTCATGACGGAGAGGGCATGCCGTACAAGTCCTCGGACGTAGCAGCGCTATGGTCGCCCTCTTCGCCTTCGGTTGATGGTCCAGAACGCTACCAACCTGGTTCGACTCGAGACACCTCTTCACGCGCCGTGGCGGTACGCCCGACGGTACCGCGCACATCATGAGGGCCCATCCGGCGTGAGCACCGTGTCATCCCGGTGCAGCAACGAGCGCACCAGCGGATGCTGGAACTGCCGGCGCACACTCACCGCGAAGAATTCCTCGTAAAGCCCCGGCACCAGGCAGTACTCGTGCAAGCGCCCCGTCCGCAGCTCATCGCGCACGACGACGGCCGGCACAAGCGCCACCGCCTTGAGATCACGCGCCAACAAACGCAGCATCGCCATGTCATCCACCTCGGCCACGACCGTCGGATGAATGGCATAGCGCTCGCAGAGGACGTCGAAGCCGGAACGCACCTCACTGTCGCGACTCGGCAGAATCAGCGGAACCCGCGCGAGGTCATCCGGAAACTTGAACTTGCGCCCACGGCGCGCATGGCCGACGAGGCTGACCTGCTGCCGCGCGACCCGCACACACCGCCACGCGTGGTCGGTGTCCTCGTGCACGCGACGATTCGCCAGCACCACGTCGAGTGTGTGGGTGGTCAGACGATTGAGCAGATCGCTCAATGAGCCCGACTGCAGCACGATGGTCACATCGGGCGCCGTCAGAATCGGACCCAGGAACGCGCGCTGGAAGTTGCGCGACAACGTGGCGACCGCGCCGATACGCACCACCTGACGCGCATGACGCCGATCGTCACCCAACGCCGACAACAGCTCATGCCCCGCGCCCACGATGGTCTCGGCATACGACAGGGCGATGCGGCCGGCCTCCGTCAGCTGCATCCGCCGCCCCACCCGCGTGAAGAGCGGCTGCCCGAAGTGCTCCTCGAGCGACTGTATCTGGGTGGAGAGCGCCGACGGCGCGACGCGCAGGTGCTGCGCCGCCCGGGTCAGGTGCCCCTCACGCGCCACCGCCCAGAAGTAGAGCAGATGATGGTAGTTGAGCCGCGGTGGACGATCCGGCGTATTGTTCTTCATAACAGAATAATACGTTCTTATTAATGTATTTTGCAAAACGTCCGGCCGTGACGAATGTTCGGAGAATTCTCTCCCAACCCGGACCCCGGACGCCCAATGCTTCAACTGCTCATGCTGCTGCTGGTGCTCGTCGTCGGCGGCGTCTCCATGCGGTTCGCCTGGCATTATCTCGCCGGCGCCCCCACCCAGCGCGCCTACGCGCGCTGGTTCGCCGCAACGATCCTCGCCGCCATCGGTGTGGTGCTCAGCCCGAACGTCATCCTGATGGCCGCGGCCTGGACGGCGACCTCGCTGACCCTCCATCGCCTGCTCAGCCTGGACCAGACGCGCGTCGCGGCCCAGCTGGCCGCCCACAAGAAGTTCCTGCTGAGTCGGCTCGCCGACGTCGCCATCTGGTCGGCCGCGATCATCCTCACCATCGAGTTCGGAACGGCCAACCGCAGCGAGATCATCGCCCGCGCCGCCGAACTGCCCGGATTGTCCGCCGCCACACATCTGGCGCTGGCGGCATTGGCCGTCGGGGTCATTCTGCGCTCAGCCCA
>CAZMGX010000029.1:0-23743 GCA_964565915.1 uncultured Gemmatimonas sp. | reverse complement strand
TGACCTCCGGTCATCGGCCGATCTGGCCTGCGTAAGTGGTCCCCAACTGGCGCGAGCCGTTATGGTGCGACGCCGCGACCAGCCGGGGGAAGGCCTTTCTCATCTCAACTGCGGTTCAAAAGCCGTCGCCATGCCGGTCGTCAGCGCGACGTCATCGGGTGACGACGAAAAGCTGAACCGCAGGGGTCGCAGGGGTCGCAGGGGGCGCAGGGGGTGCGTCGACGGACGCGGTGGCGCATTCGACGGGACATTCTCTTGGGGTGAACTGCCCGGATAGCGAGATCCTCGCGTTTTTCGCGAGTTGCGCCGCAGTTCACAATCATTCTTCACAGGGAGGCTGCGCCGAGGCGTGGGTGCGCATGACGGATTCCCTGCGCCCCCTGCGGTTCAAAGCGGTCGCGATGCCGGCCGTCAGCGCGACCTCATCGGCATCGGACCCACGCCCTCCCTGCGGTTCACGTCCGTCGCCGGTAGCGAACCGCAGGGAGCGTTGCGTGCGACTAGCGGATGCTGAGCCCGAACATCAGTCGCGTGTCATTGAACAGATTGAGACCCTGCAGCTCGACATAGCCGAGCCACGGCGTTGCACCGCGTCCCCGCCGAAGGTCCATCGACGTACCGAGGGCCGTGTTCACGCCCACAACCGTCGGCGAGAAGATGCCCGCGCCGCCGGTTACGTACGGGCGAATGGCAGACGATCCGCCGATGGAGCCGAACTGATACTGCACGTTGGCCATCGCCAGCACCGACGTGCCGTCACCACCGAGGCCAACCGCGAACTCCGGCACGAACTGCAGGCCGGACGCGATCTCCCCGAGCCGCATGCGCAGGCTGAGGACCGCCTGCGTACCGGCGTCACCGCCACTGAATCCGACGAACGGCAGGAGGTCTCGCGATGACACCTGACTGAATCGCCGCGTCAGCGGCATCCCACGAAAACGGTCGCCGCCAACGGTATCGATGATGACGGTACGCGTCTCGCCCGGATTCGGCATCACCACGGTTTGCGGCTGTGACCGCATCGCGTCGATGCGTGCCGTCAGTCGCTGCTCGAGTTCGGACAGCTGCGTGCGCAGTGAGTCATTGCCGCCGCGCGGCATCACGACCACGGAGTCGCGTCGCACGGTAATCGAGTCACGCGGGGTCGACGACGGCGCGATGCGGGCTGGGTCGCTCGATGGCGGCAAGCCGTAGCGCAGGATGATCTCGCCCTGTGCTGGAACCGGCACAGTGATCCAGCGATCACCAACCGCCGGCTGCGCGCGGCCACCAACGGCGCCCGCCGCGGGAGCCATCGGCCGCCCAAGTGAATCACGCTCCGGACGACGAGCGCCGCAGCGATCGTTGTCCTGATCTGCGCGTTCATTGCGCATCGAATCGCGCACCGCGCGAAGCTCCGCATCCCGCGTGGCCATACGACGTGTCTGCGTAACCCGCTCCGCTTCAAGTGCACGCTGCCGATCCGAGGCACCCGTCGATCCGCCGATGCTGATGGTGAAACCAGCCGACAACATGCGACTGTGCGTCAAGTCGCCCGTCGTGGTGGCAGACTCGAGTGAATCATTCCGGGCGATGACGTAGTCACGAATGGCGGCGTTGAATCGGATCCGTTCGCTCAGCTGAAACGTCGCGCCAGCGCCGAGAATCAACGCATCCCGATTGTTGTCGGCGTTGTTCAGGGAATCCCGATACGCGCCGGAGTAATTGATGCGTCCCGCACCGGCGACTACATACGGCGAGATGCCGGGTCCGCTGTTCAGGTTGAACTGTCCCTCGGCGCCATACCCTTCGACCGATACGAACTTGTCGCGATCCTCGTTCACGCCGCGCCAGTAGAAGCCGCGCACGCCGAAGAGCGGCGAAAAGTCGATGCCACCGCGCACACCAAGCACATTCTGGTCACTGAGACCGGAACCGCCGTCATATCGCAACCGTCCGACGAACGGTTCGATGGGCGCCGTTGCGCCGCGCAGTCCATCGGCATCTTCGTCGTCCGGCGCGTTCGAGATCGGAATCGTGATGGCACCCCCATATACGAGGTTCTTCTGGCGCACACTCGAGCCACCGGTGAGCGAGTCGCCGGAGAACAGGCGACGCGGGTCAAGGCGAAAGCCCATCTGCTCCGCGAACACTTCGGCCTGCAGCTGGCCGATGCCGAACCGCAGGCCGCCGCCTGCCGTGACGGCCAGTCGATCCTGGCGTCGGCCTGAATCAGGCTCGAAGCGCATGATGCCGCCGCCGCCTCGCAGGAAGGGGACGATGTTGCCCTTGCCGAGGTTGATCTGCGTCGTGATGCCATAGTGCTGCAGGTCGATGGTACGACCCGCCGCCTGCGGACCAAAGAGCGTTGGTGCCCGCGACGCATCGATCCCGTAGTTCTTGCCGGTGAAGTAGAACGGCTGCAACTCGATGATCCGGCCGAAGCGCAATGAGACACGACCGCCGTACAACCAGTCGTCCTCAAAAGCCAACTGATCGTTCCACTGGATGCGCTGGGCAGTCGGCACGATGCTGTAGCCGATCGATTGGGCCGACGCCGTCGCGCTGCCGACTGTCGACACCGCACCGATGACCACGGCCAGGAACGCAAGGCGGCGCACGCGTGCGCGCGATTGAACAAGCAAGACGTTTGACAAGGTTACTCCGTGAGGGAAACAGGGTCCTCACGGAGTATCACGCGACGCGGTTCTCAATCCCATTCGCCGAAAGAGCGATATCCCACGCTCATCCGGTGTAGCCGGACCCTCGGTGTCCTGTGCTCAGCGCACGGTCGCCACGCTGATCACACTGCCCTTCTCGCGCTGGCTGACCCACGCGGCAATCGGTCCGGCTGGTGAGGGCGCCAAGGACGGATACCACTGGCCCGCGCCGGTGTCAGGAGCACCCAACGATGAAAAGGTCACCACCCCCGACGCGCTAACCGTGGCTCGCGCCAGACCGAGACGGCGAGTTCCTTCGATGATCTCATCCCACGCGATCACGGTTGATCCATTCGCGTCGACGATGATCTGCGGATGCGATGCCGGTCCGCGGGTGGGAATGCGTGTGCGCTCGCTGAACGTCTTGCCGTCACGCGAGACGGAGTAGAAGAGCGCCATGTTCGCCATGTTCTTGCCATCGGCCGGAGTCGGCCAGACCACGTGCGCGCGACGTTGCCCATCGACGGCGATTGCAGGCCCGTTGTCAGGGCACCCATCGAACTTCCATTGATCGTTGCCGACGCGAGTAATGGGCGCGAAGCGCTTGCCGCGATCCACCGACATCGTGTACCCGATGTCGCGCAGCCCACCGGGAAACACATGGCGCCAGACCGCGTAGATGTTGTCGCCGGCGACGGCCACCGAGGTCTTGCAGCAGTAGCAGACACTGGCGGTGAGTCGTGAAGCACCGGTCCCGTCCAGCGAGGAGAAATAAAGCTCCGACAGTCCGGCCCGTTCGGTGGGATCCGCCTTTGGCATCGGCGTGGCGCCGCCGGTGCTCATCGCATATTTGTGCAGCGAATCGGCGAGGACTGTCTTCCGATGGTCGAGCCATAGTACCACCACTCGCCCGCGAGCGTCCACGGCGACGGATTGCCAGCCACGGACGCCGCTCCCTTCGCTGCCCGGCACAGGCTTCGCTGCCGCAAACGTGCGGCCACCGTTTGTCGATCGCGTGGTCAGGAGTCTCCAGTTCGGGCCGGTCCGCGCGGTCCACACGACTACGATCTCCGGCACCAAGCCTTTGCGCGGCACCAGCGCCACTTGCGGCGGCTCCTCGCCACTGACACGCGCTTCGCCCACCACCGTGTTCACCTGCACCGGCGCCGCGAAGGTCCGACCGCCATCTTGGCTGACGGCGGCGAAGATGTCCATGCTGGAGACTGTCGCGCCGGACCACACGACCGCGACGAACCGGCCGTCGGCAGCAACAGTCGGGTTGGCACTCGTCCGTCCGTCAATGCTGAGTGTCGCGATTGGCGCTTGTGCGACAGGCGCTTGCGCGACGGCCAACGAAGCGCTCGTGGCGACGGCCACGAGTCCTGCGACGACAAGAGAACGGCAGCGATTCATCGGAAGATTCCGGTTGAAGAAGTCATACATACCCTGGTCTACTGGCTGCCCAGCGCGTCGCGGATGGCCGTGGCAAACGTGCTGTCGCCGGGCCGGATCGCACCGATCATGCGCCACCGGATGGTCCCTTCGCGGTCGAGCACGAAGGTCTCCGGTACGCCAACCGTCAGGAACTTGAGTGAGAAGTTCCGGTCCGGGTCCAGCCACACGGCATACGTCATGCCGTGGTCGTCCATGAAGTCCTTGACATCAGCACCCATCCCCGCGGCGTCGATGCTGACCCCAACGGTCGAAACGCCCTTCGAGCCGTATTCGCGATGGACGGCTTCGAGCTGCGGTATCTCCTCGAGGCACGGCCGACACCACGTGGCCCAGACGTTCAGCACGACGACGCGGCCCTTCAGCGAGGCCAGTGCGACCGGAGCACCCGCAAGATCGATGGCCTCGAACGCCGGGGCACTCGCGCCGATCGCCGGCGCACGAACGTCCGCCGACCTTCTACACGCCATGGCGCTCGCGCTGGTCCCCGCGACGGAAAGCAGGAGCCAGAGCGATTGGCGCCTTGCGCGGCGCGAGAACGACGGAAGGGGAATCATGTCAGTACGTCACCTTGAGACTGGTGCTGAACGTGCGCTGCGGGAATGGATGGAAGAGGAAGTACTTCCGGTTCAGGACGTTGTCGACCCCGAGTGTGGCGGCGAGGTGCTGGCGCACTCGGACGTTCACGTGGGCGTCGGCGACGAACCACCCGCTGAATCCCTGATACACGTTGGGGTTGAGATCGGCATTGTCGAGTGTCGTCCAGAGGGCATCGCGGTAGCGCCCGCCCACCGTCATCGCGACACGGATGTTGGGACGGTACGTCGCCACGAAGTTGGCGCGCCAGTCGGGAATGTTCGGTCGCCGCTTGCCGATGGGGCGACGGATCAGCGGCAGGCTCGAGTGCGCCACATCGCTGATGTTGGTTCAGGCCGCGGGTGCGATCGGTGGACCGATGGCGAAGGGGAGCGCGTGGTCGCGACGTGCGGGTGTGACCAACGCATCGGATGCAACGCGGACACGGGAGCCGTCGCGGACGACGACCGTTGGTGGTGCGGCGATCGGGTCGGCGGCGCGGGCGGGTGCCGACGAACAGCACTCACCGAGGCAGCTGCAGATGTGCGAGGGCGCTCGCGCGCTCGACTCTGTCGCCGAGACTTCCTCCGTGGGCGCAGCGCGATGCGCATCGTAATGCGCATCATGCCCGCTGTGGTCGGCCGCGTCCGCCGGCGTCTCGGCGACGTGTGCCGAGGCGAACGGCGTCTCGGTCGCGTGGTGGCCCGCGCCCGAATGCATCGGGCACGTCAGAAAGCCGGCTGGCTCGGTGAGCGCAGTCGCGAACCAGATCCCCCACAGGGTGATCAGCGCACGGAACCACAGAGGGCGTCGCACGCGAGAAAGCTGATCGCCGACCGACGTGTCCGAAAGGGGCACGCCGGTCGAGACGACGACTATCTCATGCCAAGGGCCCGGACCTGGGCACGCCGGCCCCGGATCGTGTTGGCGTCGTACCAGAACTCGATGCTGCGAATCACGCGGTCACCGCCGGCGAGGTCGATGGCCCGACTTTCGCCGCCTGCGGGGATGGTGTTGCGCATCTCGACGCGCTGGTCGTCGCCGTTGCCGAAGTGCACGACCACGCGATGAAAGTCGACCGACGCACCGCGCACCAGGAACTTGATGCGCTTGAAGTCGCCGCGCGTGGAGGTCACAGGGATCACATCGTGGTCCGCGCGGTCGTTGACTTGGCGGCTGCCGAGCAGGTCCCAATCAGCGGTGGCGCGTGCGCGAGACGGTGCACAGCCGATGACGGCAGCGAAGAGGAGGAGGGCAGCGGTGCGGAGCATGGTCGCGACTCGGTAGTAGGTGATCAGGACATGGCGGTCAGCACAGAACGGACAACCGCCCTATACATCGCGACACGCGAGCCCGGAGTTGGACATGGGAGGCGCGCTGCTAGTCCGTCCGTTCCTGACCCCGCTGTCGCTGTTCGATCCACGAGACTGCTGCCTGTACGGACGAGCTCGGAGCCCCGGCGTTAAGGGCCAGCGCCAGCAGTCCGGTGACATTGGCGACCGCGAACGAAACCCCCGAGAGATTCCGTTCGACCGGGATACCCTCTATCGGACGCGGAAAGGGCGACGCCTCGAACAGGGTGTCCACGGCATGCCGCCGGACGCGCAGGCCGTCACGTGGCACGTCGGCGTCGGCAATCACTCCGATCGCACCTGGCAAATCCCCCGGATACCAGGGCGTCTCCAAATGGCGCGCCGCCGATACAACCAGCACGCCGTGGTTGCTCGCGTGCCGCAGCACCTCCTCGAACAGGGCTGTATGTGTGGCGTTCGTCGTCCCGAGACTGAGATTCACGAGGTGCACGCCAGCGTCTACCGCCCACTGAATGGCGCGGGCAAGCACGCGCGCACTGGTGGCCAGCGAACGATCCAGTACCCGCACGGCAATCAGCTCCGCGTCGGGCGCCTTCTCCTGAACGGCCGCTGCCACCGCCGTGCCGTGGCCGATGCGATCTGCCCAGTCGTCGGGATCATCACCAATCAGCGAGACGCCGCTCAAGATCGTGCCGACATGTGGATGTGTGCGGGCCACGCCGCTGTCAACGATCGCAATCCGAACACCGACGCCGGTGCTGCGCGACAGGACCGGCCCATTCGCCGTGAGAATCGCGGTCACTCGAGTCCTCGACGCGACACACGCACCCGCGCTGCGGTCATGCGCCGCGCGCCGCGCTCGACGTCGATCGCACCGTCTGCATTGGGCCGAGTTGCTCCAGCACGACGTCGGTTGGCCCGTCGGCCACGATCCGACCACCGTGCATGATGATGGTGCGGGCTGCCAGCGCGGCGACCGCTCGGCGATGGGTGATGAACACGACGGTGCGTTGCGCCAACCACGGGGCGAGCGCGTCCAGCACGGTGCGCTCGGTGGACGGGTCCAGCGCACTGGTCGCTTCGTCGAGCACGAGGACGCGTGGGTTGGCGAGCACCGCGCGCGCCAACGCGAGGCGCTGCCGTTCGCCGGTCGACATGGCGCGACCACGCTCGCCAAGTACGGTCGCCATGGCATCAGGCAGGGTTGCGAGCCATCCATCGAGGCCGACCAGCGTGAGCGCTTCGCGCAGCGCCGATTCGTCCGCGTCCGGGGCGGCAACGCGAAGGTTGGCAGCAAGGGTCGCGTGAAACACGAACGGGTCGGTCTCGACCGACAAGACGAACCGTCGCAGCGTCGAAAGCGAGAGCACACGCAGGTCATGGCCATCCAATCGGACGACACCAGACGACGGGTCGGCATGCCGCACGAGCAAGTCGGCGATGGTCGATTTGCCCACGCCACTCTCACCCACGATCGCGACCCGCTCGCCGGCGGCAATACGAATCGACACCCCGTCCAGCACTGGAGCCCGATCGAAACTGTACCGCACGTCCTCAAGCGCGATCTGTCCGGTACACTCCGTCAGCGCGACCGGCTCGACCGCGTCCACGACATCGACGGGCGTGGCGAGAATCTCCTGCACGCGCGCCAGCGAGACTTTCGCCGAGGCCACGCTCGCATAGATGCCCATCAGTCCCTGGATGGGGCTGAGCAATCGCATCTGGTATGCGGCAAACGCCACCAACGTGCCGACTGAAATGGCGCCGGAGATGACACGCCAGCCGCCATACAGGAACACGGCGGCCGACCCCAGCGCCAATAGCATCCCCGGCAGTCCGCCGGACAGATACGTCAGCCGTCGCATGGCCATGAGTGCCTCGACGAAGGCACTGTTGCGGCGACGGAATTCGTCTTCAGACCGCTGCTGCGCATTGTGTGACACCAGCAACTTCATGCCCTGCAGCGCTTCGATCAGGAACGTGCCGACACCGGCGCTCTGGTCGCGCACCTTGGCCACCTGACCCTCCAGGCGGCGACGATACGCTACGGTCGCCCACAGGGCGAGTGGCAAGGCCAGCAGGCCAACGAGAAAGAGGCGGAGGTCGAGGACGATCAGCATGACCACACTGCCGATCAGATACGCGACCTGTCCAATCCACGCGAGGGCGACCTCGGTCGCAACGCGCTGAATCTCGGCGATGTCGCTGTTGACCCGCGATGCGATCTGACCGATGGGCGTACGGGTGAACCACCGCGGCGACAAGCGCTGCAGGTGCCGAAAGACATCGAGCCGCATGTCGAACAGCATGTCGGCCGAAACACGCGTGTACCGCAGGCCGCTGACCACGTTCAGCAGCAGCGATACCCCCGTCAGTGCCAGAAATCCGGCGACGGTCCAGGCCAGCGCGCCCATGTCGCGTCCCAGCAGCGCGCTATCGACCAACACCTTCGAGAGAAACGGCTGCGTCAGCGACAATCCCGTGCTGAGCAGCGACAGCGTGACGACCAGCGCCAGGCGACCGCGATATGGCCGAACGTACCGCAGCGCCGAACGCACGAGGTTACCTGGGCACGACGAGCAACGCGGTCATGTCAGCGCGGAACGTGGCTGTGCGTACGAGCTGCAGGCTTTCGGCGTCGTATACATCGATGGTGGCGCCGGCCGTATGCACGTACAGCTGTCGGCCGTTGGTGCTGACGCTCAACCCCATCCGCGGACGCCCCTCGAACTCGACGCGCCTGGCCACCCGCCGATTCTCGAGATCGAACACCCAGAACTGGTAGTTGCCGACCTGCTGCCGCAATCCGTAGGCGCGCGTGCGGCCCGGGGCGAGTGAGAACCCGACGCCTTCGCTGGGCCCAAGGGTATAGAAGTCGACGGTGCGCTTGGCGAGGTCGACGCGCGCCACGCCCATCATCGTGCGACGATTGACCGGGTCGGTGGTGCGGAACAGACCGGTCGAGAATCCGGTCTCCTCGTAGAGGCTGCGCGGAAACCCGAAGCTCCAGTTGCCGAGTCCTTCGTCGACGGACCGTTGCAGGTCCCACTTATCGACCTGCTTCAACGTCTGCGTGTCGTAAACGAGAATGTCCTGATCGGTGAAGAAGTACATGAACGCGCCGTCCGGCGAGAACTGGATCTGCACCGACTCGCGTTCCTTGCCGTCGGGCCACTGAATGGTGTCCGTGACGACACGCTTCTGCAGGTCGTATCGCAGCAGGGTCGGCTTGCCGATGTCCCACCGATCGGGGCGCTTGCGCGCGGTATTGGCCAGGACGATGGCGAAGCGGTCCAGCGGGTCGACGTTGAAGCCGTTCATGCGCACCTGCGTCGGCCCGTCGGTCAGCGTGAACTTGCCCTTGGCTTTTCGCGTGGCCAAGTCGAAGATCTCCACCCACTGTCGGGACGGTTCGAGCGCATACAACGTGCGCCGATCCGCCGACAGCGTCATGCCGATCGGAATGCCGATGGACACCGGCATCGAGTCACGCGCCGTGAGTGTGGCTTCGTCGATCACCAGCACTTTCTTGTCGTAGGTGCCGTAGTAGAGCGTGCCATTGCCGCCGTTGGCGGTCTGGGCGGGCAAGGTGGTCGCGGTACCTTGCCCGGCGAGCAGGAGCCCGGCGACACCGACTACCGCTGACCGGCCGCGCCAGTGCGGTCGACCTTTCGCCTGTTCTCGGGGCATGGACGTATGGCTCACGGGAAGATCAGGTCGATCTTGCGCCAATCCTGCTGTGCGGCGGCGCACTTGGATGTCCAGTCGGGTGCGTGGTTGTACAGGTCGGGCACGTGAATGGGCCAGAAGCACGTGATGTAGCAGTCGTACAGGTCACGCTCGACGGGTTGGCACAACCCGGCCGTCGACCCGCTGCTGTCGACTTCCCACCCCGGCGCAAAAACGAACGAGCAGCCGAGCGGGATGTGCGGCACATCGGGATTGCGTGGGCCGATGCCACCCTGCAGGGCGACCACGTCGGGCGCATCGTAGAGTTCCTCGATGTGCCGCGCCTTCCGGTTGATGGCGTTCAGGTGTCGCATGGGTTCCTCGACTCAGGCGTCGAACTGGCGCAGGTATTCGGGTCTGCGCGCGGCAAGTGTCGCGTAAACCTCGAGGCAGGTGGCGCTCCACCGCCGGATCCAGTCGCAGTAGTGCAGGTTGGGTTGCTCGGTCGAACCGTAGCGCGTGTGCGCTTCGTGGTAACACCCGCCGGCGCACAGCGAGCGGGCCCAGCAGGTGCGGCAATCGGTCTTGTTGTCGATGTGATGCCGCTGCAGATAGTCGTTCTGCAGGGCGTGGTCGATGCCCTGCGTGACGGAACCCAACTTGTGCGTGTCGGATCCGGCGAAGCGATGGCACAAGGCCACGTCACCGTCGGTGGCGACACCAAGCAGGCCGAGTCCAGCGCCACACGGATACGCCTTGGCGACCCCCTTGTGAATTTCCTCGAGGGTGTCGCGCACGTTGGAGAAGCCGTGATGACGGCCGGCCAGCGATGTCTCGAGGTAGTCGGCCGCGAGCGACTGAAAGCCGGCCAGCATATACTCGAACCCTTCGTCGGCGATGGCGTAGTCGCGCTGCCACTTGGTGGTGACGGGCGCAAAGCCAACTTCCCAGAATCCCAGTTCGTCCTTGAGGTGGCGATAAATGTCACGCACCTCGAGGTTGTCGCGTGTGAGCGTGACCCGCGCGCCGATCGGACGGCGCGTGTGCCGCCGCAGCAGCTCCTTCACCCTCGGCAACACGACATCGTAGCTGCCCTGGCCGTTCGCGAAGACGCGCTGCGCATCCTGCTGTTCGCGTGCGCCGTCCATCGACACCGTCACGCCGACGTTCTCCTCGACCATCCAGTCGATGATGTCGTCGCGGAGCAGGGTGGCGTTCGTGGTGAGGCTGGCATCGACCGCCTTGCCCAGTTCTGCGCCACGCTGCCGGGCATAGGACAGGGCGTACTTGAGCACCTTGAAGTTGAGCAGCGTTTCTCCGCCGAAGAACGTCAGGTGCACCTTGGGTGAGTTGCCGGATTCGGCAAACATGAAGTCGACACTCTGTCGCGCCGTCTCTTCGCTCATGAACCGTGGCTTCGTGGCCGGCTCACTCAACCGATCGTCGCCGTATTCGTAGCAGTACTTGCAGCTCAGGTTGCACTTGCTCGTCACGTTCATGACGAGTGTGGTGAGCGGAATGCGCTTGCGGGGGCCTTCGGCGGGAGGCGTGGGCGCGGGAGCGGCAACGGTGCGAATCGCGTGGGCGGCCAGCAGTTCGTCGACCGTCTCCTGAATCAGCAGGCGGGGAAACCGGTCGGCGAGCCGGTCCGCAATCGCCTGACGCTCCACGTGTCCGGTGGAGAGCACGTCAAGCACGGCTGCCGATGGGCCGTCCAACTTGAACACGGCCGCCGACGGCACGAGATACACATGCCGCGCGCCGTCGGCGTCGAAGGCGTGGAAATCACCGCAGGCCAGCATCATATGGTGTGTCTCATGGTGAGGTCCGGGTGGGTTCCCAGCGCATGTACAGCGGAACCGTGACAATCAGCAGGGCGCGCGCCTTGAGTGGCCGCGCCACACTACCGGGCGGCTGGTATGACGCGACCGCGTAGACATCGCCGATGTTGTTGCGTTCACCGACGCGCGCGGGATTCGGGCCATCGATGTTCGGCGTGAAGAAACCTCGCTGGTCCAGCTGGCCCACGTACTTCACGTCGTCGTCCTTGTAGGTGACGCCGTATTCCTCGAGCGTCCACGTGACCGGCACCGTGCCGACGTCGATGTCGTCAGCCGTCCCCGGCTTGCCGTCGACGCCGTTGGAGACGCCGATCGCCTCGAACTGTGCGAACTGCTTCGGGAAGCGAATGCCACCGACGCGCGCCATGTGCGATTCCGGCGTGACGCGGATGCGGTCGATCTTGTCGTATGCCAGTACTGCATCCCGCTTCGAGGTGGTGCCAACCAGCAGGTCACGGCTGCCGATGCGCGCCGCGCTGTCGACATTGACCTTCAACACGATCTCGTCGCTGCTGGCCCGCACGATGCGCGTCACCGTGACACCGGGCCCGAAGTCCACCGCACCGGGTGACGTGACCCGTGCGAGATTGGCGCCGTACACGGTCACGTCGACATCGCGTGCCCCGCGCTTGAGCACGCGCGGCGCCACGCCGGCAATGGTCGCACCGGCGCCGATCCGCGTGGCCGAGACGTCGATGCCGAATTCATCGTACCCGCCACGGAACCAGCGCCCGGAGAGCTCCTGCCACCCCGGTTCGACGGACAGGACTTCACGCCACGCACTGTCGGCATTTGCGGTTGTGGTCGACGACCGCCCGCGCCATTGATGGCCGGTATACACGACGGATCGACCTTCACGAACGACGGGCGCTCCACCCGACGCAAATCGGTAGACGGCGCGGGTGGTGAACTCATCGTCAGTGCCCTTGACCTTCGTCACCGTCAGACGACCATACAACTCACCACGACCGGCCTCATATCCGGAGAGCAACCAGCTGCCCTCGAGTGGCGCGGGCCGCATCGTGGCCGACCACGCGGTCCACTCGGGCGTCTGGAGCGGAAATGTGCGCGCCAGATGTCCGATTGCCTGATCCATCGGGTGTGGCACCGGCGCGCTGTCCGAGACCGGGCCCGAACGCCGGAACGCCTGGAAGTCCGAGTTGGGGTAGTAGCCACGATGGGTCGCAACCAGCAACTCCCACTCGATGCGCGTGCGGCGCTGCAGCAAGACGCGCCCGACGGAGTGACACGCGCGGCACGTACGCTCGGTCGCGGCGTCGGCCGTGTAGCGATAGTCGATGAATCGG
Organism: uncultured Gemmatimonas sp.; assembly: GCA_964565915.1. Lineage (GTDB taxonomy): Bacteria > Gemmatimonadota > Gemmatimonadetes > Gemmatimonadales > Gemmatimonadaceae > Gemmatimonas. The sequence goes on along the minus strand of CAZMGX010000029.1, from coordinate 10,946 downwards.
CGCTCGGTTTCGAACCGGCCGGGGCGAACCTCTGCCGGCGCGAGGCCTTGTTTGTTGGCCAGATACTTCACGATGGCGCGGGCTTCGGTCGGACTGATCTTGACGTCGCTGAGACTCGCCATGCGACGTACCGACGCTTCCCAGCCTTCCGGCGCCTTGCGCAGGAACGACAGCCGTCCCATGCGACCGCTCGAATCGGCGGAATGACAGCGCTCGCACTTCGCAATGATGAGCGAATCGCGAATCACGAACCCGCCGGTGTCGCGGGGCGTCGCCGAAGACGGCCGCTGCGCCGAGAGTGGCGCAACCCCCGTCAGAAACAGCATCGTAGCCCACACGCCGACCCGTGTACCACGCCGCGTCATGATCCACCCGTGGAGAAGTTCCGCCTGACTTACGACCCTCGTCGTGCGATGTCAAGCAAGACGCAGCGCACCCTTAGCCACCAGCACGCTGAGGGCACCGAGGAAATCGGGAAGGGGGACAGGTCCCGCACGCCGAGCGTAGCGTGTGTACATCGCACCGACATCGTCGGAAGTCGCGGCCACCTCGAGCAACTCGAGGCAATCGATGCTGCGCAGGTAGCGGAGGGGCTCGCGTTCGCCGTGCAACAGGACGTGCGTGGCAGGGACGACTACGTTTCCCCGCACCACAGGACGCTGCACGCGCGGCAGCAACGGGTCCGCCTCGAGTCGTACGGTTGCTCGATCCCGGAGGTCGGCAAACGCTTGCAGCACGGACGGGTCCGTCCGAAGCCGAGTGATCAGATCGGATTCCTCGCCTGCCTCGGTGGCCTGCTGGTCGGCTCGTGCAGACCAGAACGGTGCCTCCCGCCCACCCTCGGCCGAACGTGACACGCCGCTCAGGGCGAGCGCGGCGCTGCGCACGTACGCGGCCTCCCGCTCACGATACAGCGCCTTGGCGCTCTCCTCATGCTCGGGCGTGACCAACGCCGTGTGGACCACCACTGCGGCCAGCCAGGCAGACGCGAGCGCCTTCTTCACGCCGAACGACGAGAGCGGATCGATCATGCTGGCCGCATCACCGACGAAGAGCGTGCGGGGCAGCGCCACTTCATGCGAGTGATAGGGCGTGGCCTCGCACGCCCACGGCGCGACGGTGCGTTGTGCACCCCGTAGAATCGGGCCAAGCGCGGGCAGCGCAGCAAACAGCGCGTCGTACCGCGACACGAGGCCATCCTCACCCACGAGGGGTGTGGCGTGCGGATCGACCATGGCCGTGAAGCAGCGCGTCGACGGTGACAGCGGCACGGACCAGCCCCATCCCCATTCCGTGCTTTCAACGAGTGTGTGCGTGTCGTCCGGCACGGGCCACGCGTCATCGCGCTCCCAGATCCCGACCAGCGCAATCGTGCGAACGGTGGCGGCCGGCGCCACGCGGTACGCGCGAGACAGCAGGCCGGCACGCCCACTGCAATCCAGCACCCACTTCGCCCGCACGATGCACTGGCCGTCGGGGAGCGACAGGGTAACCGCGTGGTGGGTATCCAGGGGATCGACACGGAGTACCGTGGCAGGCTTCAGTCGGATGACACCCGCGTTCTCTGCGCATTGTCCCAACACGTGTTCCAGTCGGTCGCGAGCGACCTGATATCCCAGGCCGCCGCCGGGAAAGTGCTCGACGCGCATGGGCTCTCGGCCCCACCAGACCGTGTTGCCACGGCCGCGCACGAAGTCTGCGGCATCGATGGCCTCGCGCACACCAATTCGCTCGAGCAGCGGGATGCAACTTGGCGGGAGCGACTCGGCCAGGGTCGGACGAGACAGTTCCCGCTCCACCATCAGGACCTGATGACCCCAGGACGCGAGGAGTCGTGAGGCCGCGGCGCCAGCGGTGCCTCCACCGATCACCACGACGTCGGGAGCGTTCGGGACGCGTGCGTTCACACGCGGGGCGTTCGGCGCGAACGCGGCGGGCAGTGGGGGAATACGATGGTCATCGCATCAACGAAGGAGCTCTGCCTTGCCTTTGGTCAACCATACGCCGACCGGACGTCCATCCAGTGTCGCGGGCACGAACTGCTGGTTCCGCAACGTCTCGCGCACACTGCGATCAACCTCAGGGAAGCCAGATCCCGAGCCGATGTCGACCTCGACGACCTGTCCGGTGCTGTCCACCTTCTGGCGAGTGGTGAACGTCTTCCCTCGTGACGACGGTGGCCCGCCCCCCGGCGTTGTGCGAACCGAGACGCGACCGACGACGGCTCCTCGCCCACCGGGCCCACCCATGGATACCGGGCCACACAGAATGGACCTTTCGACCCTGATGGCCGCTGCAGAGGAACCTGCGACGTGCACCCGATACGATCGCGGAAAGTCCTTGCCTCGCGGCCGCGCCGTTTCGCGGACGATGGCGCGGAGCGAGTCGTGGACGGCGGAAGGCGTGAGCAGGTCGACCACGAAAACGTCGACCGGAGCATCGAGCACGACACCGATCGACATTTCCGGAATCGTCGTAGGATCGAGTAGCGCCAGGCGACGCATCAACTCCATGGAGTCGAGCAGCGCTGACATGGCGGGCATCTTCTTCGGTTGCTCAAGTGGTCGGCAATTCTCCTGTGCGCCAAGGTGCGAGGTGGCGCCTTGATTCGTGCGCGCGTTACGCGGGAGCGCAGGTGGTGTCGATACCACCGAGAACGCGGCGGAGAGCAACACGCCTCCCCAGAGGAGAGTCAACGACGTCATCGGATTCCTCACACACAAGAAAGTGAATACCCACGCCGGCGGGTGGGAGCACACCCGCACACGATACCTCGTGGTCGTCGCGCGGTCCAGCGAACGTGATTCAACGAGGGAGGTCTAAACGGGCGGCGTCTGGCCATCGTGTGGCCCGTCGTGGATATTTGCGGTCCGTTCGTTCCCTCCGTCGCCGTTCAACAACGCATGCCCACGCAGATGCTGGACAACAACGGCGCACATGACCCTCATGCCAGCTTGCGGCGACAGGGGGCGTGGCCTTCAGGCACATGGTGCCGCGCTCATCGCCGGGGACTGCGCGCCGTGTGCATGGCGGTCGGCGTGTTGGTGGGCAACCAGCGCACACTGTCCGGCCAGTCGCCGGCGGTGCCGTTGACACTGCGCTATGCGGCGCCCGCCGGTCACTTCGAGGAGTCACTGCCACTCGGCAACGGTCGCATGGGAGCGGCGGTGTTCGGCGGCGCTCGCACGGAGCATGTCGTGCTCAACGACATTACGCTGTGGTCCGGTCGCCCGGTCAATCGTTCGAAAATCCCAGATGTTGCCAACCGGATGCCGGCGGTGCGCGATGCACTGAAGGCCGGCGCCTACGCACGCGCGGATAGTCTGCAGCGTGGGTTGCAAGGCGCGTATTCCGAGTCGTATGCGCCGCTGGGTGACCTGCACCTGACCATGCTGCACGGCCCCGAGACGTCGCAATACGAGCGCACCCTCAGCCTCGATTCGGCGTTGGCCACCGTTCGCTATTCCAGCAACGGGGTCCAGTTCGTGCGACGCAGTTGGGTATCGTATCCTGATCAGGTGATGGTGCTCTCACTGTCGGCCTCGCGTCTGCGCGCCCTGTCGTTTCGTGTCGGATTGAGCAGTCAGCTGCGACATTCGGTTGTCACGACGGCTGATACTCTGGTCATGCTGGGCGAAGCCCCCGTTCACGCGGAGCCGAGTTATCGGGGCGCCATGCGCAATGCGATCGTCTACGATCCGGGTAAAGGGACCCGATTCGCCGTGCGTGTCCAGGTGGTCGAGACGGATGGTGTCATCACCGGCACGGGCGCACTGCTGGAGGTCGCGAATGCGTCGCGCGCGACGCTGCTGGTCAGCGTAGCGACCAGCTTCAACGGATTCGACCGTGAACCCGGCACCGACGGGCGCGACGAGGTGGCCATCTCGCGTGCGCAGCTCACCGCGGCGGCGGCCACCAACGCCGACAGCCTGTTGGCTCGGCATCACCGCGATGTGTCGACGCTGTTCGGGCGCGTCAGTTTACAGCTGGGCGACGATCCGACACCGGCGGCGACGACCGATCAACGGCTTCGACGCTACGCGAGTGGTGCGCCCGATCCCTACCTCGAGGCGCTGTACTTCCAGTACGGGCGGTATCTGCTGATCAGCAGTTCGCGAACCGACGGAGTGCCGGCCAACCTGCAAGGGTTGTGGAATCCGCATCTGCGTCCACCCTGGAGTTCCAACTACACGGTGAACATCAACTTGCCGATGAACTACTGGCCGGCCGAGGTGGCCGCGCTGCCAGAACTGCATCAGCCACTGTTGGGGTTCATCGCGCGGCTTGCGGAGACGGGTCGGACCACGGCACAACGCTACTGGCGGGCGCGCGGCTGGAGTGTCGCACACAACAGTGACATCTGGGCCATGAGCAACCCCGTGGGTGACTTCGGTGAAGGAGACCCCGAGTGGGCGAACTGGCCGCTGGGTGGTGTGTGGCTCGCAACGCACCTGTGGGAGCACTATGCGTTTACGCAGGACCGTGCGTACCTCGAGCGTCAGGCGTATCCCTTGATGGTGGGTGCGGCCCAGTTCGCCGTAGATCTGCTGATTGAGGGACCGGACGGCACCTTGATCACGTCGCCATCCACGTCGCCCGAGAACCGGTATCGAACGCCTGCCGGGTATGTGGGCGCCACTTCGATCGCCACGACGGCCGACCTGGCGATGATTCGGGAGTTGCTGACGCAGGTGATTGCTGCGGCGATGGTCTTGCGTCGCGACCAACCGCTGCGTGACACGCTGCAGTCGGTACTTCGTCGTCTCACCCCCTACAAGGTCGGCGCCAACGGCGCGTTGCAGGAGTGGTATCACGATTGGGCCGATGCCGATCCGCAACATCGCCACCAGAGTCATCTGTTCGCGGTGTATCCAGGCACGCAGATCACGCCACAGCGTACGCCGGCGTTGGCGGCCGCTGCTCGGCGTACGTTGGACATCAAGGGTGATCGATCGACGGGTTGGTCGCAGGCGTGGCGGATCAATCTGTGGGCGCGGCTTGGCGATGGCGCGCGCGCGTACGCGTTGTATCGGGAGCTCCTGAGGCTGGTGGATCCCAATGCGCCGACCGGGACAGGACCCGGCGGCGGCACCTATCCGAATCTCTTCGACGCACATCCGCCGTTCCAGATCGACGGCAACTTCGGCGGAGCGGCTGGGGTAGCCGAGATGCTGCTGCAATCGCATGATGGCGTCGTGCGCGTGTTGCCTGCGCTGCCGCCGCAGTGGCCCGCCGGAGAAGCGCGTGGGTTGCGTGCGCGTGGTGGCTACACGGTGGACATTCGCTGGCGCGACGGCAAGGCAGAGTCGGTCACGGTGCGTGCGTCGGTGGCCGGACCGGTGAGGCTGGCGATCGGCGGACGTGAGCGCCGCATCGATCTGGCCAAGGGAGAGGTGCGCACGCTGCGCGATTTCAGCGAGTCTCCAGCGACGCGACGTACGCCGCGAGACTGATCAGCTCTTCCGACTGCAATCCCGCCACGGCGTTGCGCATCAGGGCCCCCCATTCGCCCTTGCGCGCGCCGGTCTGCATGTCGAACAACTGACGCACCATGTAGCTGGGTGACCGTCCGGCGATTCCCGGGACCGGGCCCAGCCCTTCGAGTTTGGCTCCATGGCACAACGCACACTGTCCCCGCGCGGCGAGAGCCTTGCCTTTGGCAATGCTGCCGGGCGGCACGTACGCGACGAAACCCGATCGCGGGTTGCGCAACACTTCCGACTGTTCGGTGTTCTCGGGCACCTCGATGATACGCCGCCTGATGGGCTCGGTGCCCGCCTCCGCACCTTCGAGGGGAATGAACAGCCCCGCCGCGATGCGGGTCTTCGGCACGTCGGCGCGCTCCACGACGCGAATCCACGGCGTCCACTTGATGGCGCCGAAGTACTCGGCGGCCGCGCGGAGTTCGTCGTCGGTCATGGACTTGGCCATCGCGATCATGCGCGCCGTGTTGGCCTTGCGTGGGTCACTGCTTCTGCGCGCATCACGCTGGAAGTCGCGCATGGTCTGCATGAAGTACGACACCGGCAGACCGGACACGCTGGAGTTTTCGGGACGTCCTTTGCCGTTGGGGTAGTGGCAGAGGGCGCACGCGAGGATCATGGCGTCGCGTCGTCCCCGCGCGACGATCGGTGGCATTGTGGGATGATCGCCGGGGAACCAGTCCGCCGGGCCATAGGTGTCGCGGATTTGCGCTGACGTGAACGATTGGGTGCTGCCGGCGACCGTGCGTCGTGTGGTGTCTACCGGAGGTGCCGCGCCACCACGCCCTCCGCCCGCGCCACCGCGGCCGCCACCACCTGGCGCTGCGGCGGCCGGCACCGATGGGTCAGGCGGTGTGGTGAAGCCATAGGCCCACAGTGGGGCATCGAGCGGCTGCGCCGCTGTTGTTGGCGTTGTCGCGACTGCCCTCGTCGTGGAGCTGCGGCCGCAAGCCATGGCGAGGAGGGCCAGCGGGAGCATCGGGAGCAGCGATCGCATGACGTGCCTCGTGTGGAGTGGGCGGGAGGATTGCACGAGAAGATCGGTGCAGATGCTTGCTAAAGCAAAGGCCCCGAGCACCGCCGAACTTCACCACACCACGTCAGCGTAGTACCGACCCATCTCCGCATCCGACGTGACGAGCGGCAACGACTGCAGCTCAGCGGTGGCCACGATCACGCGATCGGCGGGATCACGATGGGCCCACTCCAACTCCAGCGTTCGCAGCCACGTACGGACATCAACCGGCGCCAGCACCAGGCCATCGACGAGTTGCAGGCGTTGCACGTACTCCGTGAAAGAGACGCCCAGCGAGAGCTGCTTGCGTTGCACCTTGAGGCCGATTTCCCACAGCGAGATGGCGCTGGCGAGCCATCCAAACGGCGCGGCGGCATCAATCGCGGCGCGGGCACGGACGGAGAGCTGGTCGGGCGACAGCGTCCAGAACAACAACGCTGACGTGTCGAGCACCACGCGACTCACGCGTCGCTCGCGTCGCTCATGGCGCGGGCCACTCGGCATCGGTGGGGGCGTCGATATCACCTGTCCAACTGAGCTGGCCGCGCACGTCCGCGAATGCCTGTTCGACCGATCGCGTCTCGGCGAAGGGCACAACCTTCAGGACCGGTACTCCGTCGCTGGTGACCACCAGGGGCTCGCCGGTGCGCTCGACTTCCCGAAAGAACTCCAGCATCCGGGCCTTCAAGGCGCTCTTTGATACAGTGACCATAGTCATAACTATGGTCACTCTCCCACCGAACTTCAAGGGGTGGTCGCGGCAGACGGGCCGCTGGCCGGTCACGAGGACCCGTGAGCCGATATCCTGTGCCGCCTCGCTTGGAGGCGTCACCCTTCATCGAGAGCCGCCGATGCGTACATCCAGCCGTCTCGCCAGCGCGCTGCTCGCCGTGCGAATCACCGCCGGCAGTGGTATCGGTCACTGCGACGGTGAGTGTTGCCAGCGATGAGTACGCATGGCGCCACCATCGATGCGTGGATATGCGTAGGTAGGTGGTCTCGAGATCGGCGCGACCGTGGTCGGCAACTCGGACGACCACGGTCAGCAGCACTTTCCGTGGACGGCGCGGCGGCGATAGCTTCGGCGGGAACGCCATGTCTGACGCCGCCGAGCACACGGTCACGGAGCTGCTGCACCGCGTGGGGGATGATCCCGACGCGTTCGAGCGATTGTTGCCGCTGGTGTACCGCGAGCTGCGGGAGCTCGCCGGCGCGCGGCTCCGCATGGAGCGCCCCGACCACACGTTGCAGCCGACCGCCCTCGTGCACGAGGCGTACCTCAAGCTGGCCGAGGGTGTGGTGCGCCCGTTCGAGGATCGCGGTCACTTCTTCCGCGTTGCCGCCCGTGCCATGCGACAGATCCTCGTCGATCACGCGCGCGCCCGTCGGACCATGAAGCGGGAGCGGCGGGATCAGGAGATCAGCGCGCCCAACAGCGGGCCGGCGATCGACGATGTCTTGGCCGTCGACGCGGCGCTGGAACGGCTCGCCGCGCTCGATCCGCGTCAGGCGCGCGTGATCGAGCTGCGCTTCTTCGCCGGATTCGGTATCGAAGAAACCGCGGCCGCTCTCGGTGTGTCACCCGCCACCGTGAAGCGGGACTGGCTTGTCGCGCGCGGATGGCTGCAGAACGAGATCGGCGAACGGTGAATCAGGAGTGGGCGCGCATTACGGAGGTCTTTGATCGCGCGCTGGCGCTCTCGCCCGAAGCGCGCGAGTCCTTGCTGCAGCGGGAACCGGTCGGCATCCGGACGGAGGTGGAGGCACTGCTTCGCGGATTGGAACGGGAGCGCGGGCGCTTCGCCGGCTGCGCCATCGACTTGCTGCACGACAGTGACCTGCGGACGATGCTGGAGGAGGCCGCGGTCGGCACTCGAGTGGGGCCCTACGAAATCGTGCGCGAGATCGGCCGAGGTGGCATGGGTGTGGTGTACGAGGCCACTCGTGTCGACGACGACTTTCGCAAACGGGTGGCGATCAAGCTGGTTGGCCTCGGTGCGCGCACTCCGGCCGTCATGCAGCGTTTTCGTCGTGAACGACAGATTCTGGCGAAACTGGAGCATCCTCACATCGCGGCGCTGTTGGACGGTGGCCTGACTGAGCACGGCGTCCCGTATTTCGCACTCGAGTACGTAGAGGGCGAGCCGATCGATCAGTATGTGGTGTCACGCAACCTGACGATCACCGAACGGATCACGCTGATGCGTCAGGTCTGCGACGCGCTGCAATACGCACATCAGCGGCTGGTGGTGCATCGCGATCTCAAGCCCGGCAACATCCTGGTGGGCGCCGATGGCGCCGCCAAGTTGCTCGACTTCGGCGTCGCGAAACTGTTCGGCGACGCCGATGACTCCGGGGCTGGCGATCAGACGGAGGTGGGTGCGCAGGCCTATACGCCGGCGTACGCAAGCCCCGAACAACTGCTCGGCGAGCCGTTGACGACCGCCTGCGACATTCACGCGCTCGGCATCGTGCTGTATCTGGTGGTGACCGGTCGACACCCGTATCGCGAAGACGGCACAAGCGCTGCCGAGGTGCGGCGTCGCATTCGCGAGAGTCCGCCGCCGCCAACGGGCCTTGGCGCAGACGTGGATGCGATCATCGCGCTGGCACTCGCCAAGGATCCTCGTGCGCGCTACGCCTCTGCCGAGCAGTTGTCGGAGGACCTGCGACGGTTCGTGGTCGGTCTGCCGCTGCTGGCACGCCCCGGCACTCGGTGGGATCAGGCCGTCAAGTTCGTCCGACGACATCGGGTGCCAGTGGCCGCGACGGTGCTGGCCGCCGTGGCGATCGTCGGGGGGAGTGGGGCGACCTGGTGGCAAGCACGACAAGCCACGCGGCAGCGCGAACGAGCCGAAGCCTTCAGTGATTTCGTGCGCGACATGCTGTCGGCACCGGACCCATCCCAGCGCGGACGCGATGCGCGCGTCATGGATATCCTCGGCGCGGCCGTCGCTCGGTTGCGCGTCGAAAAAGCAGCGGACCCGCAGGCACACGCCGCCATTCAGCGGACGCTCGGGACGACCTACATGCGACTGGGAGTCCTCGATACCGCGGCCACGTTGCTGGATGCGGCACTTGCGACGACGACGTCCGACCTGGGGCCGCGGCACCTCGAAACTGCGCGCAGTCAACGCGCCGTGGCCGACCTTCGCGCCATCGCCGGCAACACGGTCGAGGCCGAGCGCTTGTATCTCCGCGCCATTGCCACGTTTCGCGCCGCCGGTAACGCTGGGGCGTCCGACCTGGCGCCAACATTGAGCGAGTACGGCAACATGCTGTACAATGGAGGGCGACTGTCTGATGCGGTGGCCCCATTGAACGAGTCGCTGCGCATGTTGCGCGCCGAGACCGGAGCCGACCGCGAGCAAGTGGTCAACGTGCTCAACAGCCTCGGCATGGTGCGTGAACACGCGGGGGATCCGGCATCGGCCAAGCGCCACTACCGTGAAGCGCTGACGATTCGCGCACAACTACACGGGCCGCTCGCGACCTCGCTGATCGGACCGGCTTCGAATCTCGCGAACGTGCTCAAGCTCGAAGATTCGCTGGCGGCGGCCGAGTCGCTGCAGGTGTCGGCCGTTGCCGATGCGCGCGCCGCCTTCGGCGAACGACACACCGTGGTCGGCGCAACGTTGACGGGGCTGGGTGACATTCATCGGCGACGCGGCGAACTTGACGCCGCGGAGCACGATCTGCGCGAGGCCATCGCGATCCTGTCGGGCGCCCTTCCCGCCGATCATCTGCAGCTGGCACCGCCGCTGTCCTTGCTCGGTTTGATGCTGTGCGAACGCGGGCGCGTGGCCGAAGGCGAGCCGCTGCTGCGACGCGCGCTGGACATCCGGCGGGCGCGATTGCCGGCCGGTCACTGGTTCATCCACAACCTCGAGAGTGCGCTGTCGGTGTGCCTCTTCGCACGCGGGGCACACGCCGAAGCGGAGGCCAGCGCGCGTGCCGGCCTCGTCGGCTTGACGGCGAGCCTTGGCGCCGATCATCCGCGCACGCGGGAGGCCGCGCGGCGGTTGTCCGACGTGCAAGCGACGCGCAGGCGCTGAGTCAGCGCGCTCTTAAGGTACCAGGACCGCGGTGAAGTTCGCGGTGAACAGTACCGTTGCCGCATCGGGAGCACCCGAGCATGGCACACCCGGTGGACGACTGAAGCTTCGCACGTAGCCGGTAATGGTGCCCGACATTTGTGATGCCGTCTTCGTCGCGCTGATCGTGAAGAGATAGCGATTGAGACACCCGTTGGTTTCCAGATAGGTCGCCTTGCCCGTCACGCTTCCTGATCGCGCGTCCCCGGTCCATGTCATGGCCCCCTCGATGGCGCTAGCGGACACATTGACGGTGTGCGCCAGTGGCTGTGTGAGGGCGCCGCTGATCCACTGCACGGGTCCTCCCGTGGCGGGATTCCGCTGCAGGTACACGCCTGGCGTCGGCCACGAGGC